>JAIOPR010000206.1 GCA_021413805.1 Planctomycetota bacterium | reverse complement strand
GGACGCCGGCGAGCTTCCGGGCTGGCCCATGGAGCGCCGCCTGTTCGGCTTCGTAGGCGTCAAACCTCAGCGCCGAAGCCCGCCGGGCGAGCGCCGGCTGGACCGCTTTCAGGTGTTCTTCGATCGAGCGCAAGGCTTCTTCGAGCCGCTTTGCATTCGCCGCGGCGATTTCATCCGGCGTCCGGCGCGGCGCGGACTCGTCGCGTGCCCCGGGATCGGCGGCGACGTGGCGGGAGACGGACAGCGGGCCCAGCGAGGCCTCCAGCGCGCCCAGCCCCCGGCGGAGCGCCTGCCACCGCTTCGCCAGCGCCGCATCGTGGCCGAGGAACCGGGCCTGGTCCTCCAGGACGCGGGCGGCTTCGCGGGCGCGGTTGAAAGAGGCGTCGAGGAGGGTGTGAAGGGGGTTCATGGGGACCGAGAGGGTACCGCAGGGGGATGGGGGCGGGAAGGGCAGGGAGCGCCACTCGGGCCCGTTCCGGGATGTAAATGGAGCCTTCCTTTCGTGCAATCTCGCTGGTTTTGTAAACGATTTTGCCTCCTGTGCCCGCAAACCCTCCTAAATCGACTCCCCAGCATGGCACGGACGTTGCTTTTACCTCTTCCAACCCTAACCGGAGACGTCCCATGCGCTGGATTGCTTCCTTGATCGCCCTCGCCTGCCTGACGGGACCGGTGTGGGCTGAAGCTGCCAAGGCGGATGCCGGGGCGGCGAAGGACAAGAAAGAGGCGAAGAAGGAAAAGGTTTTCAGTCCCGCGTTTGACGACGCGCCGCTGGCGGACCTGCTGGAGTGGCTGACGCGGGAAGCGGGGTTGGAGTACGACTTGACCAAAGCGGCCCAGAAGCTGTCGAAGAGCGGGCTGGAGAAGATCCGGGTGATCGGGAAGGACCTGACGGCGCGGGAGATCATGGACCAGGCGCTGGCGCAGCTCGGGTTGAGCTGGGCGGAAAAGGTGCCGGGGCAGATCAAGATCATGACGGCGGCGGAGTATGCGAAGGAAGTGGTGCTGGAGTTGTACGACGTGAGGGACCTGCTGGTGGAAGTCCACGATTTCGCCGGTCCGGAGTCGGACTGGATCAAGAAGGGCGAGAACGGCGAGTCGGTGAAGATCGGGAAAGGGGAGCGGAGCGAGGGAGGGCATTCGTTCCGGGAGCCGGAAGTCGGGGAGGCGGAGCGCCCGAAGAAGCCGATTGAAGACCCGGAGAAACTGAAGCAGTTGCTGCGCGACGGGTCGGGCGGAGACGACGCATGGGGCGAGGGAACCAGCATGGACCTGATCAACGGCATCCTGTATGTGAAGGCGCCGTGGAAGATCCAGCACAAGGTCCGGAAGCTCCTGAACCAGTTCCACCAGTTCAAATAGATCCTCACCACAGCCCGGGGGGGCCTGGAGGTCATAGCCATGATCCGGAAAATCAGTGCGATGTTGCTGGCCGGCGCGCTTTCGATGCCCGTGTGGGCGGACGACGCTGAAGAAACGAAGTCGAAGATCCTGAACAGGCTCGAGAACACGAAGATCAGCCTCGACTTCAAGGACACGGCGCTCGATGAGGTCGTGGACTTCCTGCACGAGGTGACGCAGATCAATTTCGTGCTGTCGAAGGCCGTGCGCGAGAAGACGAAGGCCGGCGAGTTGAAGGTGGACGTCAAGCTGGCGGACATGCAGCTGAAGTCCGCGTTGAAGCTGGTGCTCGAGCTGAACGACCTGACGCTCGTCTTCAAGAACGGCGTCCTCCTGATCGAGACGAAGGAAGAGCGCGGCAGCGAAATCGAGATGAAGATGTTCGACGTGAAGGACCTGATGATGAAGATCGAGGACTTCGCCGCGCCGACGATCGAGCTCAAGGAAAGCACGGACAGCGTCGGCCCTTCGATCGACATCGGCCCGGAACCCACCGGGCACCCGTTCGAGTCGAAGGAGAAACTGGTCGAGATCATCCGGGCCGCCACGGGCGGTGATTCGACCTGGGGCAAAGACGGGGTTTCCATCGCCATCGAGAACGGCCTGCTGATCGTCGCGCACAATCCCGAGGTCCAGAAGGAAGTCGAACAGCTGATCCTGTCGCTTCGCCAGTTCAAGTAACCAAATGAGGCCACGGGGGCGGGCCGGCGCCGGCCGCCCCCCGAAGCCGTCCACCGAACGTATTGTCGTTTGTCCGCCCCTGCCGTTGTCGGATACAATCGACCGCACCACGGGGGGGCCCGTTGGAGACCCAAGATGATCCGCCGCCTGGCCGCAACCGCCGCTCTTCTGGGAATCTTCGCGCTTCCGGTCTGCGCCGACGATCCGGATGGCGCGAAGACCGAAATCCTGAACAAGCTCGAGACGACCAAGATCAGTCTCGACTTCAAGGACACGAACCTCAGTGAAGTGATCGATTTCCTCCACGAGGTCACAGGGATCAACTTTGTTCTGTCCAAGAACGTCCAGGACAAGGCGCGGAGCGGGGAACTCAAGGTCGATATCAAGCTCGAAGACCTGCCCCTTCGCACCGCCCTCAAGCTCCTCCTGAACCTCAATGACCTGACGCTTGTCTACAAGAAGGGCGTCCTGATGGTTGAGACGAAGGAAGAGCGCGGGTCGGAGCTGTCGATGAAGATGTTCGACGTGAAGGACCTGCTGATGAAGATCCGGGACTTCCCGGGCCCGAGCCTGGAACTGTCGAGCGGCGGCGATTCGTCTTCCGCCCCGACGACCGGGATCACCGAGCCCGAGGACAGCGCCCACCCATTCGACGACCCGGAGTCGCTGGTCAATATCATCCGCAACGCGACCGGCGGCGACTCGGTCTGGGGTAAGGACGGCGTCTCCATCGCCATCTCGAACGGCCTGCTCGTGGTCGTGCAGAGCGGCGAAGTCCTGAAGGAAATCCAGCAGCTCATCGTGTCGCTCCGCCAGTTCAAGTAGACGCCTTCCGCAACAAGCCATCCGTCAACCCCAGGGGGCCGGCAATCGCCGGCCCCCGTTTTTTTTGCGCTGCCTTCCAACTTCCCGCGAACGCCCCCGTACCACCTCGCGACCACACCGGTGCCATGAGCCGGTTCCCGCCCGGAATATCCAAACCTGCCCCACGGGGCCCTTCGCGAAGGAGAATTCAATGAAGTCGCTGTTCCTCACACTCCCGCTGGCGCTCTTCATCGCTCTCCCCGTGCTGGCCCAGGATTCCAAGAAGGAAGACCCGAAGAAGACCGAACAGCCCAAGAAGGCCGCGCCGAAGGACGATCCCGCGGTCAAGAAGGCGATCGGCGAGTCGATGAAGAAGCTCGAGGCGAAGAGCTACAACTTCAAGGCGAAGCTGGATCTCGAGATGGGCGGCAACCCGATGCTGAACACGGAAATGAAGGGCGCCCACAAGAAGCCGTACACGAAGATGGCGATGGAGATGATGGGCCAGGCGATCGAGATCTATACGGACGGGAAGACTACGGTGCAGAAGAACCCGCAGACGGGCGCCTGGGAGAAGACGGACAACAGCATGACGGGAACGTTCGACCCCAAGCAGCTTGAGAAGATGATCAAGACGGCGGAGTGGGACGCGAAGGACACGAAGGTCGGATCGCACGTCTGCAAGGTGGCGAAGGCGCGCGTGGACAAGGCGAAAGTCGCGAAGATGATCGCGAAGAACGGGATGGGCGGGCAGGCGAAGATTTCGAAGTCGAGCCTGAAGTTCTACATCGACAAGAAGGACGGCAAGGTGCGCCGGATGAAGCTGACCATGACGATGTCGGTGGACATGGGCGGCGGGCAGGGCGGCGGCATGGAAATGCAGATCACGATGGACCAGCGCCTCACGTACACCAGCAAGGTGGACGTGAAGATCCCGGCCGAGGTGAAGAAGATGCTGGAAGGGAAGACGGAGAGCCCCGACGGCGACCACAAGGGCGACCCGAAAAAGGGCGGCGGCGATGATGAGGATGAAGACGAAGACGGCGGGAAATAGGAGCGCTTCACACCACCACCGGGCCCCCGCGACCATGCGGGGGCCCTTCTTTTGAACCCGAGGAGATCTCGATGAACCGCATGATGGCGTCCGGGATGGCCCTTGTTTTCGCCCTGTCCCTGGGAGTCGCAGCGCAGGAGCCACCGAAGCCCGAGACGAAGGACCCGAAGAAGAGCACGGCGGCGGACCCGGAGGCGCTGAAGGCGGTGCAGAAGGGGGTCGCCCAGTCCATGAAGAAGAAATACAACTTCAAGGGAGCGATGGACGTGGAAGTCGGCGGCTCGCCGATGATGTCGATCCAGATGACGGGCGAGCATGCGGGGAAGTGGATGCACGTGAAGACGGAGATCATGGGGAACCCGGTCGAGGCCTACTCCGACGGGACGACGTCGATCTCGAAGGATCCCCGCTCGGGGGAGTGGAAGAAGCAGGACGGGGCCGCAGGCAGCGGAGTGCGCGGCGGGCTGGGCATGGAACAGGTGGCGAAGGCGGTGAAATCCGCGCGCTTTGACGGCGAAGCGAAGGTCGGGACGCATGCCTGCAAGGTCATCCGGGCCAAGGCCGACGTGGACGCGCTCCGCAAGGCGATGGGCGGCGGCCGCGGCGCGGCCCAGGGCAAGGTGACGAAATCCTCGCTCAAGTTCTACGTGGACAAGAAGGACGGGCGCCTGCGCCGGATCAAACTGACCATGGATGCCGAAGGCGACATGGGCGGCCAGAAGATGCAGTTCAAGATCATTTCGTCCTACCGCTACACCTACCGCAAGGACGTGAAGGTCGAGCTCCCGGCCGAGGTGAAGGCGCTTCTGGAAGAAAAGCCCCAGGCACCGCCGGACAAGAAGGACGAGCCGATGGACGAGGGCGGGAACAAGGAAGAAGGCTCGGGCGGGAAGAAATAGCCTGACCCGACTCAGAACGCGCAACGAACGACAGAAGCGGCCGGCGGTCCTCGTGACTGCCGGCCGCTTTCGCGTATGATCCCGGCCATGCGATTCCTGCCCCTCGTGCTCGCGGCGCTTCTGTCCGCCGGTTGCGCCCCCAAGCCGTCGGATTTCCTGACGTCAGCGCTCGCGCATTCGGCGAAGACGCCTCACACGATCACGGGAAAGGCCACCCGCACCCTGGCCCAGGTCGGCTCGCAGGACCGCCTGATCGTGAGCTGGGAAGTCAAAAGCGCGTTCGCTTCACCGTACGCCCTGGTCGAGTTGAAGGGCACAGCCGGGACGCGGCGCACGATCGGCAAACAGGGGTGGTGGGTCGAGCTGTACGATTCGGTCTGGCGGCCGTATCCGCCGCCCTACGAGGCCATCGAGTGGCTCGACCCCGCGGGCCTGGAGGCGGGGAACGAGTACGGGCCGGACCAGACGGTCAGCGGGGTGGCGTGCCGGCGGGTCCTCGCGACCCACCCCGCGGGGCAGATGACGTTCGATATTTCGAAATCAGAAGGGCGCCTCATGCGCGTGATCGGCGGCACCACCGACGGCGCGGATGTCTACGAGTTCGACCTCACGTTCGACTGGACCGGCGGAAAAGTCGAGCCCGAGCCGGGCGCCATCTTTGTCCTCGACGCGCTCGCCGGGGCGAAACCGGGCGTCGACGACGCGGCGGCCCACGAAGCGGCCACGCGCGCCTGGTCGGTCCTGCCGAAAGGCACCGCGATCGTCACAACCGTGCAGATCGATTTCATCAACGCCGCGGAAATCCGCCGGCGAAGCGGCTACCTCGAACAGGACCCGCCGCTTCGCGCCTGGAACATGGCTGAAGAGGGGCGGCAGGTGTACCTGTTCTCGGACGGGACGCGGAGCCTCGCGGCGGATAACCCGGACGGTGTGGTCCACGAGATGACCGCGATTCCCAAGGCAGCCGTGGACGAGGTCGCCAATCTCGACATCCTGAAGGCGTCCTTCGCAGGCGACTGCGACCACCGCGGCACGAAATGCCGCCTGGTCGCCGCCGAGCTGCGGTCGAAAAAAGCCGAGCCGGGAACAGGATCTTCCATCAGCTGGCTCTGGATCGCGCCGGATGGCCACCTGCTGCGGCAGCTGATGATCGGCAAGGCGACGCTGGCGGGGGAGGGCGCGCGTGAAGCGACGACGTGCGTGGACATCTCGATCCGGCCGGAGGTGGGGGAGATTGAGATGAAGCTCTTGAAACGAGCGCGGGAGCTTTTTCACCGGTGACCCCGATGCTCGTCGATTCGCATTGCCACCTCGCCTACGAGGATTTCCAGGCGGACCTCCCGGGCGTGTTGTCGCGGGCGGAGGCCGCCGGCGTCGGGCGCTTCGTCATCATCGGCACGGAGGTCGCTTCCAGCCGCCGCGCCTCCGAAATGGCCGCCGCCGATTCCCGGCTGTTCGCCGCGGCGGGGATTCACCCGAACGACTGCGAGGGGTTCGTGGATTGGGGCGCGCTGGAAGCGCTGGCGCGGCAGCCCCGGGTAGTGGCGCTGGGCGAGACCGGGCTCGACTGGTTCCGGACGACGGCGAGCCGCGAAGCGCAGCGGGAGGCGTTCGCGCGGACGATGGACCTCGCGAAGGCGGCGGGCAAGCCGGTGGTCATCCACTGCCGCGAGGCGTACGACGACACGCTGGACATGATGGCCGCGGCGCGGCCCGCAGCGGTGATGCACTGTTTCGCCGGGGACGAGAAGCAGGCCAAACGGGCGCTGGACCTGGGCTTCTATATCTCGTTCGCCGGCCCGGTGACGTACAAGAAAAATGACGCGCTGCGTCAAATCGCCTCCTGGGTCCCCCGCGACCGCATCCTCGTCGAGACCGACGCGCCCTTCCTCCCCCCCGAGCCTCACCGCGGAAAGAAGAACGAGCCGGCTTTCGCGCGGCTGACGGCGGAGTGCGTGGCCAAGTGCGCAAAGATGCCGTACGAGGAATTCGCACGGCAGGAGGCGGAGAACGCACACAGGCTCTTCGGCTTCCCGCTCCCTTAATTCCTCTCCCGCCGGGTTTCCGCTACATTGACCCCATGATCCTCGTGACCGGCGGTGCCGGGTTCATCGGTTCGACCCTCGTGCGCCGCCTCGTCGCCGCGGGCGACAAGGTGCGCGTCCTCGACAACCTGTCGTCCGGGTTCCGCCGCAATCTCGACGGGATCGGGGACAGCATCGAGTTCCTCGGCGCCGATGTCTGCGACCCCGAAGCCGTCTCCATGGCCGTCCGCGGCGTCCGCGCCATCATCCACCTCGCCGCCATACCGTCCGTCGCC
>JAIOPR010000205.1 GCA_021413805.1 Planctomycetota bacterium | reverse complement strand
GCGCGCGAAGGGCTCGCTTCGGGAGAAGAGAAGCTGGCGACCGCGGCGTTCATCGCGTTCTGCAATTCGAAGAAGGCGCCGCCGCCCGAAGTGCTTCGGAAAGCGCGTCCGAAGATCTGGGACCAGATGGCGGGCGAGGTGGAGGGGATGCTGGCGCAGGGGGGAGACGAGGAGATCGTGACGGAGCTGCTCAAACGTGCGGTTGATGAAGCCGACCCTAATGAGCGGAAGCTGCTGTACGAGCGCGCCGTGCGATCGACGGTTCCCTCGAGCGCGGCGAAATTCGCCGGCGCGCTGAAGGCGGAGACAGAGCCGTACATGCGCGAGCCGCTCCTGGTCGCGCTCGGGAATTCCGACAGCCCGGTGGCGCGGGAAGCGATCGCCTCGTGCCTCAGTTCCCGGGACAGCGCCGAAGCCGCGGTGAAAGCCCTGGCGTCGCTCATCCGGCGCGGAAAGGCCGAGAGGACGCCGACGATCGAGCTCATCCTCGCGGAAAAAGCGGAGGATCAGCTCCAGACGTTCTGCGAAGAATTGCTCGGCCCCACCCCCGTTCCGCGGGAAAAGCTCGACCTCGAAGCCTGCCTCGTCGCGGTCCTCGAAAAGAACGCGCACAACGAGCAGTCCCGCGAGGCGATCACCGGCGTGTTGTACCGGTTCTCCGACATGGAATTCGGTTCGAGCAGGGCCGCAGTGCGGAAATGGCGAGCGTGGCTGGACGAGGAATACCGGAAGATCCGGCCCCAGTAGGGCGCCCCGCAACCCGCGGCTACAATGCGCTCCATGAAATCCGCCCACGCCGCCGCTCTCGTTCTCCTGCTCTCCGCTTCGCAGCTCTTCGCAGCCCCGCCGGATTGGACTTCCCCCGGCACGCGCGACATGGCCACCAAAGTCGGGAAAGTCCGGCGCACGCTGCGCCTGCATGTGCCGGAAGGGCGCGGCGAAGAGGCGCTTCCGCTAGTCATCGTCCTGCACGGGTTCCTGATGACGGGCGTGCGGATGGAAGAGGTGTCAGGGTTCACGGCGGTGGCGGACGCGGAGAAGTTCGTGGTGGCGTACCCGAACGGGGTGTCGATGAAGTGGCGGAACGGCCTGTCGGAAAAGGACGTGGACGACGTCGCGTTCATCGGGCGGGTGATGGACAAGCTGGTCGGCGCGGGGACGGTCGACGCGCGGCGCATTTACGTCTGCGGCTTCTCGAACGGCGCGTTCATGTCGAACCGGCTGGCGTGCGACCTGGGCGACCGCATCGCCGCGATCGGGCTCGTCGCGGGAACGCTCGATCCTGACATGGAGAAGAATCTCAAGCCCGGGCGCCCGATGCCCGTCATTTACTTTCACGGCGACGCCGACAAGGTGGTCGCGTTCGGCGGCGCCGGGGGTCTCGGCGGCGGATTCACCAGCGCCGAGGCCACCGCCGCGTGGTGGGCGGAGAAGAACGGCTGCGCGAAGGAGTGCGTCACCCGCAAGCTCAAGGACAAGGCGGAGGACGGAACGACGGTCGAGCGACGGGTTTGGAAGGCGGCTGAGAAGGGCGCCGAGGTCCGGCTCTACGTCGTCAAAGGCGGCGGTCACACCTGGCCCGGCGGCGGCCCGGTCGCCCCGGGTTTCGAAGGACTTGTCGGCGCGACCTCGAAGGACGTCAACGCGACCGATCTCATGTGGAAATTCTTCAAGCGCCACACTTCCCCGGAACCTGGACAAAAGTAACCGATGCCCTGGTTCGCCTACTCCACCAACGCCTTTCTGCGCTTCTCAACCCCCGCCGCCCTCGCGAAAATAGCGGCGCTCGGGTTCGAGGGGGCGGAAGTGCTGATCGACCGGCCGCACGTGTGGCCGTTCGACGAAGCGTCGATCCGTGCGGCGGCGCGAGCCGTGAAATCGACGCGGCTGCGGATCTCAAACGTGAACATCAACACCGCGATGGGGCTGGACGGCGGGATCTGCCGCGACGGCCCGGGGCCGGCGCTGGCGGACGGTGATCCGAAACGCGTCGAAGCGCGCGTCCGCTACACGAAACGGGCTCTCCGCGCGGCGAAGGCCATTGGCGCCACGACGGCAAGCGTCACACCCGGCCCGGCGCGCCGCGGCGCGTGGAAAAGCGCGATGAAGGCGCTCGGCACCCTCGCGGAAGACGCCGCTTCCCTCGGAATCCGCCTCGGCATCGAGTACGAACCCGGCTTCCTCGTCGGCGACGCGAAAACCCTCCTCAAGGCCTGGCGCGACGTCGGCCACCCCGCGCTCGGCGCCAATCTCGACCTCGGCCACGCCCGCGTCGCCGGCGAAAACCTCGCGAAAACGATCGACCTCTGCGCCGGCCGCACCTGGAACGTCCACGTCGAGGACATCCGCGGCCGCGTCCACTACCACCTCCCCGTCGGCGAGGGGACGATGCCGTGGCGCTCGATTGCGACCGCGTTGCGCACCACCCGCTACGACGGCCCGCTCACCCTCGAGCTTTACACCTGTGATCGCTTTCCCGTCGAAGCGGGACGGACTTCCTTGAAGCGCCTGAAGGAGATTTTCGCGCCGTGAGAATGCTGACCTACTTCGTTGCCTCCTCCCTCGACGGCTTCATCGCAGGCCCGCGGGGCGACATCTCGTGGCTCTTCCATGCCGGCGACTACGGGTTCCGGAAGTTCCTCGCGGGAATCGACACCGTCGTGATGGGCCGGAAGACCTGGCTGGTGGCCCGCGGCTTTGAAGAGGAGCCGTTCGCGGGGAAAGAGCGCGTGGTGTTCAGCCGGCGGAAGCGCGCGATTCCCGGCGTCAAAGTGGTGACCACGAATCCTGCGATGTTCGTGCGGAACCTGAAACGGCGGCGCGGCGGCGCGATCTGGCTCGTCGGCGGCGCGGGGATCGCGGGGCCGCTGCTCGCGGCGGGGCTGGTCGATCGGCTCGAGATTTTCGTGCACCCGGTCGTCCTGGGAAGCGGCGTTCCGCTCTTCCCGACGCCCGGGACCGCGTCGCGCTGGAAACTCGAGACGACGCGGAAGTGGCCGGACGGGCTCGTGAAACTCGCGTACTCCCGGAGATAAAGCAGGGGCGGCCGGTGAAGGCCGCCACCGATGATCTGCCCTTCAATTTCCGCTACTTCTTCTGGCCGGCGGCCTTCATGTCGTCGAGCTTCTTCAGGATGTCCGGCACCCGATCCGCCCACTCCGTGCCCGGGTAGTCCTTGGCCATCTTCGCGAACGCCACCTTGGCGCCGTCGAAATCCTTGTCGGCGTCGGCGAGCAGTGCTGCGAGGAAGAAGGCGGACTCGGCGGCGCCGTCGGAAGCGGGGTAGGCGGCGACGATCTTCTTGTAGACCTCGCGGGCCTTCGCGGCGTCCTTGCCGGCGTCCGTGCGCCCGACCATGAGGTCCAGGTTGTCGTTGAAGCCGGACTTGTTGTCGGGATCGAAGGTCTTCACCATTTCCTGCGCGCTCCTGGCTCCCGTCGCGTCGTTCGTGGCCGCGCTGTGTTTGCCCATCTCGTACCACGCGCCGACGGCGAGCTTCTTGGCGTTGTCCTTGTCGCCCTCGATCACGGCTTTGAGGTGCGGCTCGGCGGTCGCCCAGTCGTCCGCGGCCGACCAGACCTGGCCCGCGGCGAGGCGGCTCTTGAGGTCGTTCGCGTCCTTCTTCAGGGCTTCTTCCGCGCCCTTGAGTTTCAGCGCGTTCGCCTGGATTTCCTTCACCGCCTTCAAGTACGGCTCCTTGGCGCGGAAACCGACGATGCGGCCGACGATGCGGCCGTCGCCGTCGATGAAGAGCAGCGCGGGGATGCCGCCGACGTTGAGCTTCGCCGCGAGCTCGGCGTTCTTGTCCTTGTCCATGCGGACGTTGATGAACGTCGCGTTGATGTACTTCTGCACTTCGGCGTCCGAGTACGTTTCCTTCTCGAGCTTCTTGCACCAGCCGCACCATTCGGCGGTCCAGTCGACCTGCACGAGGCGCCCGGATTTCTTGCCGGCGTCGAGGGCCTTCTGGTATTCGCCCATGATCCAGCCCGGCGCGTCGGCGCGGGCAGCGCCGGCCGTGAGGGCGAGGAGAAGTGCAGATGAAACGAGGAGACGCATGCGGGGTGACTCCTGAATGGGGCGGCGGCGAGCGCGGACTCGGCGGCCCTGGGTTACAGAAACGGGGCGGGCACGAGGCCCGCCCCGTCAGGATTGACGCGCTTTCCTACTTCTTCCCGAGCTCGGCTTCGATCGCCTTCACGACTTCGTCCGCCGTCACCTTCGTCTTCGGGTCGAGGCGCTTCACGACCTTGCCGTCGCGCCCGACGATGAACTTCGCGAAGTTCCAGCCGATCTCGCCCGAGAACCCCTTGTCGAGCTTCTCGTCCGTGAGAAACTTGTAGAGCGGGCAGATCCCGTCGCCCTTCACCACGACCTTCGAGAACATCGGGAACGTGACCTTGTACGTCGCGGTGCAGAACTCCTTGATCTCCTTGTCGGTCCCCGGCTCCTGGCCGCCGAATTCGTTGGCCGGGAAACCCAGCACGACGAGGCCCTTCTCCTTGTACTTCCCGTAGGTCGCCTCGAGGTCCTTGTACTGAGGGGTGTTGCCGCACTTGGAAGCGACATTGACGATGATGACGACCTTGCCCTTGAAGTCGGAGAGCTTGACGTCGTTGCCTTCGATGTCCTTGACGGTGAAGTCGAGGGGCGAGGTCGGTTCCTTGGCGACGTCGCTTCCGGCGCCCATGGCGGGGGCGCCCGTCTCGACGGCGTGCTTGCCGGCGACCCAGCCCGCGATGCCGATCGGGAGGATGCGGACGTTGGTGTAGCCGAGGCTCACCGCGCGGTCCGCGCCGACGTGGCAGGCGTGGCATTTCTCGTTGGCGCAGTAGAAGACGACCAGCGCGGCCTTGTCCTTCGGCAGGATCGACTCCGGGAAATCCTTGGGGCTGGCGTTGATGGCGCCCGGGACGTGGTTCTTGGCGTAGACGTCCGGCCCGTTGTTATCGACGACGGTGACGGCTTTCTTCGCGATGGCGTCCTCGAGGTCCTTCGCGCTCATTTCCTTCCAGCCCTTGTCGTCCGCCGAAGCGGTGATGGAGAGGACGAGAACAGCGACGAGCGTAGCGACTGCGGATTTCATGCAAATCCTCCGAGGTTCGTGAATTGCGACCGAAAGGGCGCGCGGGAATTGTGTCAGGGTGAACGGGCGGCGAAGGGGGATTATTCCCTATCGTATCAATAGAGGCATCCGATACTTCGGGGGGATGGTTATCGGGTCGAGGGGATGACCCGGTAGTGGCCGTTCGCTTTGCTGCCGTTCCCCTTCCCCTTCCCTTTCCCTTTCCCGTTCCCTTTCCCACATTTCTCAGGAGTTCCGATCATGCCCCCGTCTCAGCCCCTGGTCCTTCACTTTGAAAAACTCCACGTCTATCACAAAGCCCTCGACCTCGTCTCCCTCGTCCACTCTCTCCGCCCATCATGGCCTTCCGGCTACTCATCCCTCTTCGACCAGCTCTTCCGAGCCTCAACCTCCATCGTCCTCAACATCGCGGAAGGCGCCGGCGAGTTCTCTCCCCGCGAAAAAGCCCGCTTCTACCGCATGGCGCTCCGGTCCACGACCGAATCGGCCGCGGCGATCGATATCTCCCTGAGAGTCGCCGCGATTTCAGAGAACGGCCGCGGATCCGCGCGCCAGATTTTCGCCGAAATCATTTCCATGCTCACCCGGCTCGTTCAAGTGGTCGAGAAGGGGCGAAAGGCGGACGAGGCCCCGGGCAAGTAGGGCGGTTCCTGCATTCTCAGCGAACCTTTCGGGTCCTCTGAGCCATGGATATGATGCGACGTCCTTGGACCGGACTTGATTCCGCGAGTTGGCCGCTTGGCGGCAAACGGTGGGAAAGGGAAAGGGAAAGGGAAAGGGAAAGGGTTTTTGGCTCATGGCACTCGAGATTCCGACTCGGTTTGAACCGGCTAAGCGGGAGGCCGAAATCTACGCCGGCTGGAAGTCAGCCGGCCGCTTCACCGCGAACGCCGCTTCCACAAAGACGCCTTACGTCATCGTCATCCCTCCCCCGAACGTCACCGGCTCGCTTCATATGGGCCACTGCCTCAATAACACCCTTCAGGACATCCTGACTCGCTGGAAGCGCATGTCCGGTTTCGAAGCGCTGTGGCTGCCGGGGACGGACCACGCGGGGATTGCGACGCAGAACGTGGTGGAGAAGGAGCTGCGCAAGGAGAAGACGAACCGCCATGAGCTGGGGCGCGAGAAGTTCCTGGAGCGGGTGTGGGCGTGGAAGGAGAAGTACGGGAACACGATCCTGATGCAGCTCGAGCGGATGGGGTGTTCGTGCGACTGGTCGCGGACGCGATTTACGATGGACGACGGTTATTCGAAGGCGATCCGGGTCGCGTTCGTGCAGCTCTACAAGAAAGGGCTGATCTACAAGGGCAAGCGCATCATCAACTGGTGCCCGCGCTGCACGACGGCGCTGTCGGACATCGAGCTGCGCGACCAGCCGGACGACAAGGGGAAGCTCTACCACATCAAGTACCCGATCGCGGGCGGCGGCGAGCTGACGGTCGCGACGACGCGGCCGGAGACGATGCTCGGCGACACCGGCGTGGCCGTGCATCCCGAGGACGAGCGGTACAAGGCACTCGTCGGGAAAATGATCATCCTGCCGCTCGTGAAGCGCGAGATCCCGATCGTCGCGGACACGTTCGTAGACCCGAAATTCGGCACCGGCGCGGTCAAGGTCACCCCGGCGCACGACGCCAACGACTACGACTGCTCGCAGCGCTGCAACCTCGCCGCGATCTGCGTCATCGATGAGCGCGGCGTCATGAACGCCAACGCGGGAAGGTTCGCGGGGCTGGACCGTTTCGAAGCGCGCAAAGCGGTGGTCGAGGCGCTCGCCGCCGAGGGGTTCCTCGTGGGGACTTCGGACCACACCGTGCCGCTCTCCGTCTGCGACCGCTGCGACACCATCATCGAGCCGTACCTTTCCGACCAGTGGTTCGTGAAGATGGCCCCGCTCGCAAAGCCGGCCGCCGAGGCCGTGCGCTCGGGGCGCGTGAAGTTCGTGCCCGAACGATGGACCAGGGTCTACCTCGACTGGGTCGATAACGTGCGCGACTGGTGCGTCTCCCGCCAGCTCTGGTGGGGCCACCAGATCCCCGCGTGGAAATGCATCGACTGCGGCGCCTACACCGTCGAAACCTTCGACCCTAAAAACTGTTCCAAATGCGGCTCCGCCGGCCTCAAGCAGGAGGACGACGTCCTCGATACCTGGTTCTCCAGCGGACTGTGGCCCTTCGCCACCCTCGGCTGGCCCGACCAGACCCCGGACCTGAAAAAGTTCTACCCGACCAGCGTCCTCGCGACCGACCGCGGCATCATCTACCTTTGGGTCGCCCGCATGATCATGAACGGCCTCGAGTTCATGGGCAAAGAGCCGTACCACACCGTCATGATCCACCCGACGATCCTCACGGACGACGGAAAGCGCATGTCCAAGTCCAAGGGCACGGGGCTCGACCCGCTCGGCCTGCTCGACCAGTTCGGCGCCGACGCGACACGGTTTGCGATGTCACGACTCGTGACGACGTCGCAGGACATGCGTTTCGGCACCAACATCTCGAAGACCAAAGGCGAAGAAGGCCAGCGGTTCATGACCAAGTTCTTCAACGCCGCCCGCTTCGTCCTCATCTCCCTCGACACCGGCGACAAGGCCGCCGCCGTGGCCGGGGCAGAAGCGCTCGGGCGCGGCGAGGACCCGGGCAAACTCGAGTTCGAGGACCGCTGGATCCTCTCGCGCCTCAACACCACGATCCGCAGCGTGTCCGCCAACCTCGAGCGCTTCGAGTTCGGCGAAGCGGCCGCGCAACTCTACGCGTTCGCGTGGTTCGAGTACTGCGACTGGTACATCGAGCTGGCGAAGCCCCGCATGGCGCGCCCCGACGGCGCCGCGGCCCGCGCGACTCTGCTTCACGTGCTCGACAGCCTGACGCGCCTCCTGCACCCGATCATGCCGTTCGTGACCGAGGAAGTCTGGCAGGCGCTGCGGGCGTTTGACCCGAAGCGCGAGGAAAGCGTCATGAACGCGGCCTACCCGAGGGCCGACGCCGACCGCGTGGACCTCGACGCCGAGAAAACCGCCGGCGCCCTCATGGAGATCGTGCGCTCGCTTCGCGACCTCCGCGCCAAATACAACATCCCGCCGAAGCAAGCGCTTTCCGCCGTCCTCTCCGCGCCGGACGCCGCCACCGCCAACGCTCTCGCGCCGCACGCCCGGCTCGTCCAGGACTCCGCAAACCTCACCAAACTCGACATCGGCACCGCCCTCGCCGCTCCCCCGTCCTCTGCCACCCAGGTCGTCGCCGGCAACCACCTCTTCATCCCCCTCGCCGGCATCGTGGACCCCGCCAAGGAAAAAGAGCGCCTCGAGAACACGAAAAAGAAAGCCGCCGACCAGTCCGCTTCCATCCGCCGCAAACTCGACGACGCCAAGTTCGTCCAGAACGCGCCGCCGGAGCTGGTGGAGAAGGAGCGCGCGCGGCTTGCGGATTTTGATGAGCAGGTGGCGTCGGTGGAGAAGAGTCTGGAGGAGTTGAAAAACTGGAAATGAACGGGAGCTCCTGCGACCTGATGTAGGTGGATATTCCCTTCCTGATTGACGACCTCCGATACCCGCTCCGGCAGTCGTGAATTTCGCACCCTGCCACAAATTCGGGAGCAGACG
>JAIOPR010000203.1 GCA_021413805.1 Planctomycetota bacterium | reverse complement strand
CGAGCGCCCCGCGCCCGAGCCTTCCGAGGAACCCGTTCCCGAACCGACCGAGTCGAACCCGAACCCCGCGCTGTTCGAGCGCCTCCGGGCCCTGCGGCGCAAGCTGGCCGACGAGCGCAAAGTGCCGGCGTTCGTCGTCTTCAGCGACAAGACCCTCCAGGACATGGCCGGCCGTCGCCCGCAATCACGGGACGAGTTCCTGGAAGTGCACGGCGTCGGGCAGCGGAAACTTGAGGAGTACGGGGATGCTTTCCTGGAAGAGCTCCGGAAATCCTGAGCCCGTCCACAAAGCGCTTCACTCCGCGCCCCGCGTCCTCCAAACTAGTCCCCCCATGAGACACCTCCCCCTGCTCGCCCTGTTCGCAGCCCTCGCGGGTTGCACCACGGACTCCGGAAACGGCTCTTCTTCCTCCGGCTCAGGTTCTCCCGGCCCCGCCCGGACGGGCTGGAGCGTGGACCGCGGTGCCGCGGCCGTTGATGACGGCCAGGCACGTTTCGCGCAGGACTGGCAGGAAGCGGTGGTGACGGAAGGCGGAGGCCAGCGCCTGTGGCTGCGGAACGCCGTCCGGCCGGATGTTTCCGGGAAGCCCGTCGGGCCCGATGACGGGGCCCTGGATGTCGCGGGCTGGATCGCGTTCAGGGCGCCGGAAGCCGGCGCGCGTCCCGAGCGGGAATTCGTCGAGTGGTTCACGGTGCGCGACGAAGCGGCGGAAAAATCGGTGGACGCAGCGCCGGCGCTCGCCGCCAAGCGCGACGGCCGCCCGCTGTTTGCGCTTCATCGCCGAGTCTGGCGACTGGGCGACGTGGATGCCGGGATGAAGGTGCTGGACGCGCGGCTGAAGTCGGGGGTACCGATCGTGGTGGAGCCGGCGGATTCCACGCCCCTCGAGTCGGGAAAGCCGCGGCCCGCGCTGTTTCTGCTGTCCGACAAGGTGATGGCGACGGGGCTTGTGTCCTGGAACATCGAGGTTTACGACCCGGACCAGAAGGACCCGTACCTCGGTTTTTATTTCGAACTGGATCTGTCGAAGGCGTATCCGCAGGCCTCGATGCCGATCGGCGCCGCCGCGCCTTCACCCGTTCTGCCGCGGAAGCTGCGGGTGACGGGGCGAGTCCCGGATCCGGATGCGAAAGGCTGCGGGCGGGTGGTCCAGCGTGAAGGGCTGAGGACGCTGAAATAGCCGGCGCCGGAAATGACCTTGCCTACCTGGCGTCGCCGTAGCGCAGGTTGCACTTCTCCGGTTTCGCCGGCTTGAAGTCGACCACGACTGGCTTTTTCGCGTCGGGCACCGCGAACGCCAGCGGCACCGTGACTTTCTCGCCGTCCTTCAACAGCACCGGTTCGAATTTCGGCGCCGCGTCGGCGGCGTCCCGGCCGTAGCGCGCGCCGTCGGCGGTCAGGGTGAAATAGACCGGGTCAACGGTGACGGGGTCGTAGCCGTGGTTGACCACCTCGACGCGCACTCCCAGGTACTGCGTCGCCCCCTCGGCCACGTTGCGCTTGTCCGGGGGAAGTACCGCTTCGTCGATCCAGACGCGCAGCAACACGTACCGCTTGTCCTCCGCCCCGGCCTTCGCCTGCTCTTCTTTCCTGGCGTTCTGTTCTGCGGTCAGCCGGTCAAATTCGTGCATGCTTTGTGAGCGTTTGAACATCACGATTCCCGCGACCAGCCCGAGCACCAGCAGGATCACGAGCACCACCGGTCCCGCGCCGCCACCGCCGCCGGCAGGGCGCCGCGCCGGGGCCGCCGCAGATCGCGCCGCGGGACGCGGGTTCGCCGCCCGCGGCGCCGGGGCGATCGGCGCCACCGGGAGCATCATCTGCTGCCCGCATGGGCACGCCGCAACGCGGCCTCCCGCCTGGTCGTCAAACTGAAGCGGCCGGCGGCACTTGGGACAGGCGACGTTAATGACCATGGGTGAAGTGTACTTCCCCGGCAACTCCCCGCGTTGCGTTGTTACGCCTTCTGGCACCCGCCGCGCGCTCTTCCTTCATCCAGCGTGCTCGGCCCGCATCCGCCGCCCGCGTCGAGGCCTTCCTTCACGGGCTTGAGTTTCCCGTCGAGCCAGGAGCGCAGCGCCGCCTTCGCTTCGCCGGTGACGCCGAGCTGGAGCTTGATGCCGACGACGTCGAACATCTCGGCCGCGGGAGGAGGGCAGCCCCACGCCAGGATCTGTTTCACGCCGCGCCGGGCAAGGAAGGCCGGGGGCGGACCGCCGGGACCGTGGCCGGGGTTGGGAAGGGATTCTTCGCGGACGACTTTTCCATCGGCGACCTCGGCGAAGAGGAAGGATTCGCAGTGGCCGAGGTGGTTGGGGATCTGTCCGGCGGTGACGGGGATGGCGACGAGCATGGGAGGCTCCTTTAGTTAAGTGGCTTAACTGATGGTATCGCGCGCGGTCAAAAAGGACCAATATTCTCCTGTTCCCGTTGACCCGGGGCGGATGGACGTTCAGGCCGGACCGGCGCCTGCCGGAAATGCACGCGAGAACAGGCTCGCGCGGGATGCAGGATCCCGGGTTAAAGGCCGTGGCAGGAAGGACTTGGGCGAGCCCTCGCCGGAGCATGTCCCCCGCCCGTGCGGCGGCACACCGCTTGCGATCCGGTATCCGGATTGTTTCACTCACACCGAACGCATCGGAGTCTTCCATGCCCTTCGCAATACTGGCCTGCTTCGCTTCCTTCACGCTCGCCGGCTCGGGCATGGGGGTGTGGCACATGCTCCGGACCCCCGTCTGGCTGGTCTGCGTCACACGGTCGGCCTGCTCACCGGCTATTGGGTCGCCCTCCTCGCGATGCCCTTCCACGGATTCGTGACGGAGTTGCCGCTCGTGCTGCTGCTGGGCGCTGCTGTTTCGGGGCCGATGTACCTTTTCCTTCGTTCTTCATTCGCGGCGCGGCGAGCCGCGGACGCCGCGCACACGGCCGAAATGAAGGCCGGCATCTCCCCCGCGGCCGAGCCCAGGAAAACCATCAGTCCTTTCGCCGTCGTCGCGCTCGGCGTGTTCCTGCCGGCGATGGCGTTGTCGCTCTTCTCGATCATCTCCCGCGTCAACTACGCCTGCTGGCTCGGCTGGAAATGTGACGGGGTGATTGTCGAGGTGACGCGCGACAAGCCGAACCATGCTGCGCCGATGGTGATCGTCAATACCGCCGGCGACACGGAGCGCTTCGTCCAGGTTGACGATGACTTCTGGGCGAGCGCGAAGCCGGGCCAGCGCCTGAAGAAGGACGCCGGGTCGCCTATGGCCTGGCTCGACGGGAGGAAGGTCCGGATGGTGCCGCGGCAGGTGGGGTGGTGGAACGAGCCGAAGTAGGCCGGCCCTACCGCGTGGACGAGAGCGGCACCTTCCCCCGGTGCCCGCAGAACTTGCACGTCCCGAAAATCCCCGCGAACTCGGCGGGCGCGCCCAGTTTCTTCCCGCAGCCTTCGCAGGTGTACCGGACGCGCGTCGGCGTCGTCGATTCGATCAGCGGGGGCGAGGCCGGTTCGGGATCGGGATCGGAATCGGGAAGCGTGGCCATTGCCTGCGTTTCGACCAGCCCGGAAGCCGGGCCGATCGGCAGGGGAGTCCCTCCTCGCGGGGTTCCCTCCATGTCCATCGGCATGTCCACGACCGTCGGGCCGGACCCGAATTCCTTGAGCTGGCGCTCCAGCCGCTCGCCTTCCGCCTGCGCTTCGTCGCGCGCTTTCCGGAGCACCTTCACTTCGGTGACGGCTTCGTCGCGCGCCCTGCGGATCGCGGCCGTTTCCGCGACCTGCTTTTCCAGCGCGGCTTTTTCAGCGGCGAGATGCTGCAATTCTCTCGTCAGCCGTGTCACGTCCGCCGCCGCCTGTTCGCCGGCCCGCCGCGCCGCGACCGCTTCGGCGAGCTGTTTCTCCATGGCCGACTTGTCGAGGGCGGCCTGGTTCTTGACCAGCGTGAGTTTTTCGATTTCGGCGAGGGCCTTTTCGTGAAACTTGCGAAGAGCCGCGAGGTCGGCGGCCTGGCGCTCCATCGTCTTGAAACCCGCCGCGTGCGCCTTCCCCTCGTGCCTCACCCGCTCGGCTTCCGTGATCGCCCGGTCGCGCTCTTCGCGAAGCGCCGCCGTCTGCATCTCCGCGCGCTCCATGGCGGCGCGTGCGGCGGCGGCGGCGGCCTCGACCGTGTCGAGCGCGGCCCGCAATTCCGGCAGCGCGGGATCCGGTGGCCGGTCGGGCGCGGCGTTGGTTTCGTCGGGGTTATCCGGTGACATTCGGCGGCAGTGTATCGGCTCAAGGCCCGCAGGCCAATCTCCCTGCAACACGCTGCATGACCGCCTCGCCGTTGACGCCACACTTCAAAAATCGCAATCTGTCCGTCGATACCACTACCCCTGCCGGAGACGACCATGCACTTCCGAATCGCCCTTGCCGCCGCTGTTTTCTCCGCCGCCGCCGCCGTCGTTTCCGCCGAGGATTGCGCCGCCTGCGCGGACGGCAAGGTCTGCCTGTCCCACGAGGCCGGGGACGACATTGCGATCAAGCAGGCGGAAGCGAAGCTGAAGACGAAGGACATGATGGGCAAGCGCGAGGCGGTGAACGGGCTGGCGGAAGCGCAGATGAAGCACATGAACGTGCGGTCGAAGAAGATCACGATGGAGCTGGTGAAGGCGCTGATGGACACGGACGTGGACGTGAAGGCGCTCGCGGCCGACAAGCTGGCGACCCTGGGCGACCCTGCGACGGCCGTGCAGGGTTTGGCACAGCAGGCGGCCTACTACAAGAAACTCCTCGGGAACTCGAAGCCCAAGAAGGCGAACGAGCTGCCGGCGTGGGAAGCGAACCTCAAGCTGCTGGGGTCGATTTACGAGTCGCTGGCGGCGGTGAAGGATCCTTCGGCCGCGACGACGTTTGAGGCAGACCTGGGGGACAATTCGCCTTTTATCGCGAGGGCGGCCGCGGAGGCGACGGCGCCGCTGAAAGGGGCGAAGGGGGTTGTGAAAGCGCTGTACGAGGGGATGAAGAAGTGGCTGGGGCCGTCGCAGCAGCCGGCGAGGCCGGAGGGGACGGTGGAAGCGTTCTTCGGGATGTCGCAGGCGATGGCGAAGGTGGTGGATGATCCGCCGAAGAACCTGGACGGGAAGAACCAGGCGCAGGCGATGGGGATCGGGGATGCGTGGTGGAAGACGAATGAGGCGAAGTACAAGTAACAGTCAGTGCTAGCGGCGAGCGGCCAGCGGCCAGCGGCCAGTGGCGAGTGAACTGCCCGCCTGGGAGTGGGCAATTTAAAACAAGAACGGCCTCCGGAGATCCGGAGGCCGTTGTGGTTTCTGGCCCGCCCTTCTACCTCGTCAGGACGACTCCCACCGGCATCGTGGCCTTCTTCAGGAACAGAAGCGCGAAACAGGAGTCCAGCACTTCCGCCGGCTCCAATTCCGTCCCGCTGTTCCAGTGCCCGTCCGGCTTCTGGTGGTCCACGAGGTGCTGAGCGCCGCAGACGTACCACGCGTGCCCGCCGATCTGTTCGATGCTGCCGAGCACGCCGACGCGCTCGAGGCCGTAGAGGTAATAGTAGTGGCTCCGGTGGCCGCCCGGGTTCGAGTCCACCGTCCAGTTCGCGTCGAGCCAGGCCAGCCCGTCGAAAATCCCCTTCTCAACGCGCGCCTGGAGGTCCTTGTTGAAGAGCGCGTTACCCTTGAGCTGGCTCTTGATGATGATGAGGCTGCAGACGCCGGACGCCGTCAT
>JAIOPR010000202.1 GCA_021413805.1 Planctomycetota bacterium | reverse complement strand
TTCGCCCGCGCGAAAATCGCCCCGCGCTCCATCACGTTCTTCAGCTCACGCACGTTCCCCGGCCATGCATACCGCTTCAGGTGCTCCAGCGCTTCCGGCTCCAGCCCTCCCAGCGGCTTCTTGAGCTCGCGGGCGTACCGGCCGAGAAAGTGAAGCGCCAGGCCCTCGATGTCCTCGGGGCGTTCACGGAGGGGCGGAATGTGAAGGTGGATGGCGCCGACGCGGAAAAAGAGGTCTTCGCGTAGCGCACCGTCCTTGACGAGCTCCTCAGGGGCCTTCTGCGCCGCCGCGAGCACGCGGACGTTCACGGCGATTTCCCGCTCCGACCCGATCCGCCGCAGCTTCTGCTCTTCCAGCACGCGCAACAGTTTCGCCTGCACGTCGGGCTTGAGCTCGGCGATTTCGTCGAGGAAGAGGGTTCCGCCGTGGGCGATCTCGAGGGTGCCGCGGCGGTCGGCGACGGCGCCGGTGAACGCGCCGCGGGCGTGGCCGAAGAGGTGGGAGTCGGCGAGGTTTTCGGGGATGGCGGCGCAGTTGAGGGCGACGAAGACACCGGAGGCGCGCGCGCTGTTTGTGTGGAGGAAGCGAGCGAGGATTTCTTTCCCCGTGCCGCTCTCGCCGCTGACAAAGACGGTCGCGTTGCTGTCGGCGACCTTGGCGGCCTGCGCGTAGAGGCGTTTCATCGCCGGCGACTCGCTGGCCCAGACCTCGCCCTCGATGCCCTGCACGACCGTTTTCAGCGAGTCGATTTCAAGGCGCAGGCGCCGGCTGTCCAGCGCGCGCCGGACCGCGCTCCTCAATTCCTCGCCCGAGAACGGCTTCGTCAGGTAATCGTACGCTCCCTGCTTCAGCGCGCGCACCGCCGTGTCCACCGCCCCGAACGCCGTGATCATCACCACCGGCACGTCCGGGTACGTCGCCCGGATCCGCTTCTGCAACTCCAGCCCGTCCATTCCCCCGAGCCGGATGTCGCACAGCACGACGTCGAAATCTTCCTTCCCGAGCGCCCCCAGCGCGTCCTCCGCCGACGGCGCGCCCACGACCCGGCACCCGGCGGGCTCCAGCGTCCGCGCCACCGACGTCCGCGTCCCTTCTTCGTCGTCCACCACCAGGATCGTCGCTTCAAGGGCCATGGGACTCCGCCTTTCCAGCGCTGTTCAGGGGAAGCGTCACGCGGAAGACCGTGCCGTGGCCCTCCGGCGATTCGGCCGCCGTCTTCGACTCGAAACTGATGGTGCCGTCGTGCTGCTCCGCGATCCGCCGGCTGATGGCCAGCCCGAGCCCGGTGCCCTCGGATTTCGTCGTGAAGAGCGGCGTGAAGACCGACTCGCGGCGGTCGGGCGGGATGCCGGACCCCTGGTCGCGCACCTCGAGCACCATCACCCCGCCGGTGGCCCGCAGCTTCACTTCGACCTCGCTGTTGTCGGGAGAAGCGTCGATGGCGTTGTCGATCAGGTTCATGATGAGCTGCAGAAGCTGGGGAGGGGTGCCCCGGCATTGTTCGAGCGCGGGGGGAATGTCGCAGGAGACCAGGATGCGCCGCGGCTCGGACTTGAACCTCACGAGGCGGACGGACTCCTCGACGAGTTTCTCGATCGAGCACGGCACCCGCTCGAACTCCGCTTCACGGCTCATCGCGCGGATTTCCGCGGCGATCTGCCGGCAGCGGCGGACGTCGCGCATGATGTCGTCGAGGACGGCGCGCTGTTTGGCGTCCGCCGGGAGGGAATCCTGGAGGACCTCCGCGTTCAGGAGCACGCTGGTGAGCGGGTTGTTGAGGCTGTGCGCGACCGTGCCCGCAATCAGCCCGACGCTCGCCAGCCGCCCCGAGCGCTTCAGCTCCTCGTCCTTCCTTCGCAGTTCGGCGACGCGTTCCTCGACGGTGTGCTCGAGTTCGTCGCGGTAGGCGAGGAGCTTGTCCCAATTGGCCGCGAGGTTGTCGAGCATGGTGTTGAACGACCGCGCGAGGAGCTCGATTTCGCGGGGGCCGGACTCGCTGGCGCGGATTTCGAGGTCGCCGTCCGCGATGCGCCGCGTCTGGAGCGCCAGGCCCTCGAGGGGCTTGGTGAGGCTCCGGGCGATCGGGTGGCAGAGGGCGACGGCGGTGAAGATGCAGAACAGCGTCGTGAGCGTGACGAGGAGAAAGGCTTTGTGTTCGGCTTCTCGCGAAGCGTTTTCGATTTCGCGGGCCTTGCTGAGGAGCGGCGCGGACATTTCCTCGGTGGTGGCGGATACGCGGCGGGCGGGGCCGTCCACTTTCTCCATCCACTCCGTGAGCGGGGGCGCGTCGCCGGGCTTGAGCCTGGTGAGGATGCCGATGCCATTCTCGCGGATCGCCCGCAGCTCCTTGAGCACCTGCGTGGCCATGTGCGGCGGGCGCTTTTCGTAGCCGTGGCACGCCGTCGCCGCGCAGGTCGAGACGCGGACTTCGAGGGCTTTCATGTCGTTGGAGAAGCGCTCGAGCGCGGTGTCGCGGTTGCGGACGAGGACCTCGACGGGGTCGGTGGGGCGCGAGAGGGAGACGTTCAGGGCGCGGGCGCCTTCGATGGCCGACCCGATCCGGCGGATTTCGCCGGCGTTCCGCGACACGGTTGCGACGCTGTCGTAGCCGATGCTCCCGAGGAGAATCGCTTCCGAGAGGCCGACCAGCAGGACAAAGAGCGTAATTTTGGAGCGAATCGACATGGTGCAGTCCGTCCACGGTGGCCGAGCGGCGTGCGCGGGCCTTCTCTACTGCAAATGCCGGAACGTGATCGCGCCGGGGAAGCGGTGCAAATTCTGCCCGGCGTTGCGCGAGATCTCGCGATTCAGCGCGTATTTCCGCAGAGTGCCCCGCTCAGCAGTTCGCGTACTTCCAATTCCGCGATTTCCCCTCGGCCATCATCGCGATAGCCTGCGCCACCCGCCTGGTCCGCGTCTCTTCCCGTTTCGCCTCCGTGATCCACTCGACGTACTCGCGCCGGTGGCTGGGCGGGAATCCCTCGAATGCCGAGCGAGCCTTGGCGTTCTTCATCAGCGCCGCCGCCAGGTCCGGCGGGACTTTCGCCTCCGGCTTCTTCGTTTTCGGCCGCGAAATCGGCGACTTCGTCCCCGCCTCGTTCAGCGCGACCGCTTCCTTCACGTAGGCCGCGATCACCGCGTCCGACGGCAGCTCTTTTACGTCCGTGTACCGCGAGCCCATCATCCCGTCATGCCTCCCGAGGATTCCCGCCGGGTCCTTCATCTGCTTCTCGCGCCAGAACCCGAACGTCGCATGCGCTTTGAACGCCGCCATGCCGCACACCATCCCGTTCTTCTCGAACGACGGCACGCCCCACTTGAGGCGCTCTTCGATCCCCGGGCACCCCTTGTGGACGGCCGCCCTCACGCGTTTCAGGATCGGCTGTGCGAACGGCGCGGCTTTCGCGATGTAGGCGTCGACTTTCGAGGAGTCGCTGGGCATGGGAATCTCCGTGATAAGGGGTAGGGCTGGAAGCGGATATTCGGGGCGCCCGAGGAGGGCGTCAAGGACGCTGTGGTCAACGGCTTTGCCGCAGAGGGCTCAGAGAACGGCCACGGAGAACGGCGACGGCCGAGAAAACGGCTCAAGGATCTTTTTACGTTGATACGCGCCTTGACGAGCCGGGCCGTTTTGAATCCGGCAAGTCTCCGTGTCCTCCGCCGTTCTCCGCCGTCTCTGTGGCAAACGCCGTTCAACCTCACCGTCCATGTCCCCCGTCTCCTTCCACTGATAGACTCCCCTCCCCATGTCCCTCCTCCTCGCCACCGGCTTCGGACTCGGCCGCTTCCCGTTCGGCGGCTCACTCGCTTCCCTCGCCGCTTGCTTCTTTGCGGTCCTGGTCGCGGACTCACCGTTCCCCGACCGGCTTGAATGGGCGCTGCTCGCCGTCCTGGCCTCGATCATCTGCCTCGCTACCGGCGGCACCGCGGAGAAGGCGCTGGGGAAGAAGGACCCGACCGAAGTTGTCGCCGACGAGTTCGCGGGGATGTGGCTCGCGTTCGCGATCGCCCCGCCGGGTCATAGCCTCGCGGTGTTGTTCGCCGTGTTCGGGCTGTTCCGGTTCTTCGACGGCGTCAAGCCCCTCGGGCTCAACAAGCTCCAGGCCGCGCCGGGCGCTTTGGGCATCCTCATCGATGACCTGGCCGCCGGGGCGATTGTGGGGGGGGTGGTGTTGGTCGTCTGCAAACTCTTGCCAGGTCTGGGTTAACGCCCCGATTGAACTGCCGCGCTTGCACCGCCTGGGGCTGAGGGAAGAGCGACGCGAGAAGGGGGAGTTCGCGCCAACCGGAGTTGGCGAGTTGGCCGGGAGTTGGCCCACTCGCAGTGGGCCAAGGGAACCCGCCCGCACTCGTTCCGCGCGATTTTCCCTCGGAAACGACGCATTTCCCCACCGCCGCCGATCAAGGCACGCGGTTCGCGATTGTCTCCCTCAACCTCGCGACGTCGGCGCGTTGAGCAAAGAGAGGATCTGATCATGGGATCGTCGTGTTGCGGGTCGTGCGAGGACGGCAGCGGCTGCGAGGGCGCCGGTGCCCGCCCCTGGTTCTTGGAGAGGTAAGCAGAGGTCCGTCGCAGAAGAAGCAAACAGTTCACAAAATCGGCAAGTCAAGGAGATGATCCATGGTCGGCGACCCGGTTCGACCGCTAATCACACCGTCGGCGACTCCCGTAGGCGGAGCGGGGCACATCCATGACACCAGCGGGATGCTGGCAATGTTCGCCGCCGCGATGGGCGCAAAGCCGAAAGCGAAGCCGGGCGATGACGTTGTAGTGCGGCGGCCTGATCTGATTCCGATACCTCCTGCTGTCATGAATCTGAATCAGGCGTTCCCGCTGCAGCAAAAGCAGTTCCGGCAGAACATCGTCGCGCCGCCGAACCAAGCGACGGCACAAGGCTCGGCACCGTTGCCGAATGGCGTTCAGGGAGCGATGATCGCAATGCAGCAAAGTCATCCGCTGATTGGAACGATGTTGGCCATGCAGCAAGATCCGCCGATGATTGGGACTATTCCGATTATTGGATATCTGGCGGATCCACAGCAGGGTGATCGCCCCTCGCTAGGTGACAATATTTCAAATTTCCTTATGGCCTTTCTGCCTCCTTGCAATGATCCTTCGCTTCTTCCACAGGCCAGCGCTCTTCTTGTCTTAATGCGGCACGATAATCCCAACATCAGAGAAATGGCTACAGACGAATTGCAACGCCTGTACCTGATGTGCCCCGAGGTCATCGGGCCGCTCTTGCGCGGCGAGATAAATACTCCCGATCCCGAACACAGGATCAGAATTGAGTCGATTCTCAATCGGCAATCCAGGTGGGAAAAATGCCAGCAGCAACGCACGAATGTCTGGTCGACATATGACTCGTTCATCGAGGAAACGCCATGGGGACGGGGCCGCCGCGCAACAGAAAAGCGCAAGGCCCTCCTTTCGCAATTAAGGGAAGCACTTGAAGGTAGCACATCTACCGGCTTGTGCCTGGATTCCGAAGAACTTGAGCTGTTTTCAGGTCTCCTCGAAGGCCTGAATGCCGATCCTGATAACCAGGAGGCAGCACTTGACGCTATTGATAAATTGGGAAGGTTTGCGGATCGCGGAGGTAGAAAATAATCGATTGAAAAACGCGCGGAAGTGAGAATCTCCCGAAAGGCCTGCAGGACCTCCGGCTGCGGCCCTCGCGAACCAAACGGCGGAGGCCGACTACTTCCTCTTCTTCTTAGGCAGTTCAAACCTCTCGTCCGGGATCTCCTCGTCAAACTTCGTGTCCGAGTAGGATTCCGTAACTCTCTGCCCATCGCTGGACGTCCCCTCCCGCTTCAGCAGCACTTCCGTCTCCGCGTCGATCCAGAGCTTCTGCTTCCAGCTCTTGTTCCTGCCATTAACCTTCACCGTGTACGTAAGGACCTTTGCAACCTGATCCCCCACTTTCTCGTCCGCTGCAAATTTCAGATCCTCGACCACGTATGTCTCGCTCGATTTTAGAAGCTCACCTCTGTAATCGCAATACAGGGCTTCCTCAAGCCCGACCCGAACCATCCACGCTCGCACCATACAATCGACATTTGCGACATCTATGTAGCATGGGGGCATCTCTCTCCCGTTGTGAAACATCTCAAGATTTGTTGCATCGCAAACCACAATTGTTCTTAGCTCGCTGAAGTCGCCAGTCACCAAACCATCGATCCTGAGAAGGTTTCCGGCCTTCGTCGCGAGGGTCCGCCTTTCTCTCCAGTTCTCCGGCTGGGCGCCCAAGCCCACCACACACTTGTACTGGAGCGTCTTCGCTGTGGCATACCGCTCCTCCACCTTCTTGAGGAATGCCTCTACGGCTGCACTTTCCAACCGCTTCAGGACCGCCAGCGCCCGGCCTTTCACCTCCGGGTCCTTGTCCTCGGCGAGCGGTTTGACGAGATCCGGTGCTTCCTTCGCGATGGCCTCCAACTCCGCGCTGCCTTCGTCGCGCGCTGCGGCATCGTCCGACCGAAGCTTCTTCACAACCCTGTCGAAGCGATCGTGCAGATCGTCGGTGGAGGCCTGCGTGAGCAAGAGCGGGAAGATAAGAAGGAAGGCGAGGCGGAACCTCATGAAGGACAGTCTACTCCGCCGCTCGTATAGACGACGCGCCAAACTTCTTAGACTCTCGCGACCGCGCGCTCGTGTGCAAGCAGGAGCTGGATTTCAAGACGCTGCTGGAGATGGCGTACGCGATCAACGATCGTGGTCCCTGGACCCGCGAGTGATCGAGATTTACCTGCAGTCCGTCTGTACGGCGGTGCGGGGGATGGGTAGTGCCGGTCGCCGTCAGACTTTCTTCAGGCATTAGTTAACACCGTCGATTGAACTGCAGTTTCATGCCGGCGCACAGCCGAAGATCGCGCTCGATTTGACCTCCCTGAATATGGCACCCTATCGCACCGCCCGGCGGCGTGAGGGAAGGCCGGGCATTCTGTGCCCCTTGATTCTGGTGTGGCATGAAACCCAAGGATGGGCGATTGACCGACTACGGCCTCGTTGTCTGGCCGTTCGTGAGGGACTGCAGGCGGGCCAACGCCGCAACTTTTCCGGCGATCCTGTGCCGACATGCGCGAACTGCGGTCGTCGCCGCCGCGGGAGCGGTGTTCCTCACCGAAGACCCGGGAACCCCGCCG
>JAIOPR010000201.1 GCA_021413805.1 Planctomycetota bacterium | reverse complement strand
GCGTGAAGATCGGGAAGTCGGCGCGGACGCGGGCGGGGTCGAAGGGCATGCAGGCATTTAAGCCGACGCGGTTCCCGGATGGGGAGAAATCGTGCATTGCCCGCATTCTGAATTGCCGCGCTGCTGATACGATTGCACCATGAGCACGAAGAGAGTCGAGGTCGATGAAGCGCTGATCCGGCGCGTCATGAAGATTCTCGGAGTCCGCACGAAGCGCGAAGCCGCCGAATTAGCCCTGCGGCGGGCAGTGGAGCGAGCCGAAGCCTACGCGGCGCTTCGGAAACTTCGCGGCAAACTGCACTGGGAGGGCGACATCAACGCGTGGCGGAAATCGCGGGTGTAGTCGTCATCGCTCATGGGGGGTGGGCTTCGGAAGCGGCGCCCGGTCTTCAGCGTGGATGAGGATCCACTCGTCCACGACGTCGCAGATCTCGGCGTAAACGGCGCGCTCGTCGGAACCATGCACGCCACCCAGAGCCAGACCGGGACAGGTGCCGACGAAGCAGCCGTCGCGCTTCGACCATTCAACGATCTTGAGATAGGGGTCCGAGTTCCTCATTTCCTGACGCTCCCTCGAGACGGATTTCCGATCTTGATCCGCGATTATCTATTATCCCGATCATCGGCCGCGCGAGAACCTGCGAATGAAACTATTACACCGGGCAACCTGGCTCCTTTTCCTGGCGACTCTCCCGGCTTGCACGGGATGTGCCTATGTCCAGGACAGGGGAAAGGACTTCAGCGAGATCTGGCGTGGCGGGATCGGCATCAGCCCGATCTCTGCGTTTGCGCAGGTCAGGGTCGGCGACGTTGTCCATTTCGGGGCCGGGGGGCATTGTCCCACCGTGCTGGTCGGCTATACCTATGGGTCGCCTGAGCGGGAATACCTAGGAGAAGCCCAGTTCGGGTTCTTCCACGCCGCGACCTGCTTCCTGCCATGCGACACGCTCAAGGGATCGACCGATTCCAACTGGCAGACCCCTCCTTGCATCCACTGCGTCGGGTTTCTGCCCTGCATGACGAACGAGGCCGTGCGCACCTGGATGCACCGGTTCGACATCGAGTTCCGCATCGTCTTCTTCATCGCCATCGACGCCGGATTCTCGCCGGGGGAGTTTCTCGATTTCCTTTTGGGCTGGGTCGGCGTTGACCTGGATCCCGAGAAGTGTGATCCGCCGAAGGGGTGGAAGACCGGGGTCCCGAACCCGTATTTGCCAGGAGCGGACGAGAAACCGAAGGAGCCGGAGAAACCGGATGAGAAGCGCTGATCCGTAGACCGCCTCCGGGCGAGGCAGATCCGATTCGCCGCCGCGCTACTCCGTACTCACCGTCGTCGCCCCGCCCTTCAGCGCCGCTTCCATCGCGTGCCACGACAGCGTCGCGCATTTCACGCGCACCGGGAACTCGGCGACGCCGGCGAAGATCGCGAGCTTGCCGAGGTCCTCGCCCTCGTAGGGCTTGCCCATGTCGCGGGTGACCATGGCGTGGTACTTCCTGAAGAGTTCTTCCGCCTCGAGCTTCGTCTTGCCGATGAGTTCCTGGGTCATGATGGAGGCGGCGGCGCGGGAGATGGCGCAGCCGTTGCCGAGGAAGCCGATGTCGGCGATTTTGTCGCCGTCGAGCTTGAGGTAGACCTGGATGTGGTCGCCGCAGAGGGGGTTGGCGCCGGAGGCCTTGTGGGTGGCGTCGGGGATGAGCCGGAAATTGCGCGGCTTCTTGCAGTGGTCGAGGATGACTTCGCCATAGAGGTCCGTGAGATCGCTCATCCGCCGAAGACCTCCACGACTTTGCGAAGCGCGGCCTCGAGGGCGGCGGCTTCTTCGAGGGTGTTGTAGAACGCGACGGAAGCGCGGGCGGTGGCGGGGAGGCCGAGGCGGGTCATGACGGGCTGGGCGCAATGGTGGCCGGTGCGAAGGGCGAGGCCTTCGCGGTCGGCGATGGTGCCGATGTCGTGCGGGTGGATGCCTTCGATGACGAAGGAGGCGACGCCAGCTTTCTCCTTGGCGGTGCCGACGAGGCGCGCGCCGGAGACGCGGAGGATCGCGGCTTCCATCGCCTGGAGGAGAATCTTCTCGCGGGCGGCGATGCGGTCCATGCAGATGGCGGAGAGGTAATCGATCGCGGCGCCGAGGCCGACGACGCCCTCGATGTTCGGGGTGCCGGCCTCGAATTTCGCGGGGACTTCGGCCCACGTGGATTTCTCGAAGCTGACGGTGGAGATCATGTCGCCGCCGCCCTGCCAGGGGGGAAGCGAGTTCCAGAGGGCGAGAGGGGCCCAGGCGACGCCGATGCCGGTGGGGGCGCACATCTTGTGGCCGCTGAAGATGTAGAAATCGGCGCCGATGTCGCGGACGTCCACGGGCTGGTGGGGGACGGCCTGGGCGCCGTCCACGAGGACGGTGGCGCCGGCGGCTTTCGCCATCGAGGCGATGCGCTTGATGGGGGTGATGGTGCCGAGGGCGTTTGAGACGTGGGTGACGGCGACGAGCTTCGTCTTCGGCGAGAGCAGCTTCGCGTACTCGTCCATCAGCAGCTCGCCCGCGTCGTTCATCGGGATGACGCGGATCTTCGCGCCCGTTTCCTCGCACAGCAGCTGCCACGGGACGATGTTCGAGTGGTGCTCGAGAGTCGAGAGCACGATCTCGTCGCCCTTCCCGATCCGCTTCCGCCCGAACGTCTGCGCTACCAGGTTGATCCCCTCGGTGGCGCCGCGGACGAAGACGCATTCGCGGGGGTCGGGGGCATTGATGAAGCGCGCCACTTTCTTGCGGACGCCCTCGTAGGCGATCGTGGCCTGCTCGGAGAGCCAGTGGACGCCGCGGTGGATGTTGGCGTTGTGCTGCTCGTAGTATTGACGCAGTGCGTCAATGACGACTTGAGGCTTCTGGCTCGTCGCGGCGTTGTCGAGATAGACCAGCGGCTTTCCGCGCACGGACTGCCGAAGAGCGGGAAAGTCCGCACGGACCGCGGCCCAGTCCGGCTCGGGGCGGGAAGAGCTTCCCGCCGCAGGGGCTTCTTTCTTCGCCGACACCCCGGACATTACGCCGTCCTTCCCGCATCGAGCAGGCGCTGCACCATCGACTTGTCGAGCCAGTCGCAGACCTCCGGGATGGCGAAATGCTGGAGCACATCGCGGGCGAAGGCATAGGTCAGGATGCCGCGGGCGATTTCCGGCGCAATCCCGCGCGACCGGCAGTAGTAGATGCTTTCCTCGTCGAGCGGGCCGATCGTCGCGCCGTGGGTGCACTTCACGTCGTCCGCGAAAATCTCGAGCTGCGGCTTGGTGTCCACCCGGGCGTCGTCGGAGAGGAGAAGGTTCTTGTTCGTCTGCTTGGCGTCGGTTTTCTGGGCGTCCTCGCGGACGAAGACCTTCCCGTTGAACACGACGTGCGAGCGGCCGTTCAGGATCGCCTTGTAGAACTCGCGGGAGGGGCAGTTCGGGACGGCGTGGTCGATGACGGTGTGGTGGTCGATGTGCTGCTTGCCCGAGGCGATCGTCAGCCCGAAGAACTGCGCTTCGGCCCGCTCGCCGGCGAGGAGGGAGCCCAGGTCGTGGCGGAAGAACTCGGCGCCCGTGATGGCGGCGCAGTGCTGGAACAAGGAGCCTTCGGCGAGGCGGGACTGCGTGTTGGCGACGTGGAAGGCGTTGCCGCTCTCGGCCTCGATGCGGACGGACTGGAGGCGCGCGCCGCGGGCCAGGTCTACTTCGGTCACGGCGTTGGTGAAGTAGAGGTCGCAGGAAGGCGAAGCGTAGGCCTCGACGAGGCTGATCTGCGCGCCGGCGCCGAGGACGAACAGGTGGCGCGGGTGGCTGGCGAGGTACGACTCGTGCGAGAGGTGCAGGATGACGAGCGGGCGTTCGACGACGACGCCTTCCGGCACGTGCACGAAAGCGCCGTCCTGGAACAGCGCCGTGTTGAGCGACGTGAACGCCGTCATCCCCGGCTTCGCGAATTTCCCAAGCCGCGGCTCGACCAGCGCGCGGTGCTTGTCCATCGCTTCGGCCAGCCCGCACGCGATCACGCCTGCGGGCAATCCCCCCAGCGACGACAGCTCCTTCGAGAAAAACCCGTCCACCATCACGAGCCGCGGCGCCTTCTCAAGCCCGAACGTGAACATCTTCGCCGTGTTCGCGACCAGCGCGTCCGCCTTCGGCTCCAGCGACTGCCGGAAGCCGACCTTCACGAGATTCTCGACGCTCGTGTAGCGCCATTCCTCGTCGTCCGTCGAAGGAAACCCGCGCTCCCTGAACGACGTCGCCCCCTGCGTGCGCAGCTCGGCGGCCCCGGGGACGCGCTTCCAGGCCGCGCTCCGCTCGACCGCCTCGAGGTGGGCGGGCCAGCAACCGCCGAGGACGGCGGGTTTTTCGAGTGTCGTGGCGCTCATAGAGCCGCCCCGGCCGCCACGGGCTCCTTGACCCAGTCGTACCCGCGCTTCTCGAGCTCGAGGGCGAGTTCCTTGCCGCCGGACTTGACGATCTTGCCCGCGGAGAGGACGTGGACGAAGTCGGGGACGATGTAGTTGAGCAGGCGCTGGTAGTGCGTCACGACGATGAACGCGCGATCCTTCGAACGCAGCTTGTTCACGCCGTCGGAGACGGTGCGAAGCGCGTCGATGTCGAGGCCGGAGTCGGTCTCGTCGAGGATGGCGAGCCTGGGCTCGAGGACGGCGAGCTGGAAGATCTCGTTGCGCTTCTTTTCGCCGCCTGAAAAACCTTCGTTCACGGGGCGGTTGAGGAGCGAATCGTCGATGTGGAGGACCTTGGAGCGTTCCTTGAGGAGCTTGTTGAAGTCCATGACGTCGAGCTCGGGCTCGCCGCGGTGTTTGCGGATTTCGTTATAGCCCGCGCGGAGGAAGTAAGAGTTGGAGACCCCGGGGATTTCGACGGGGTACTGGAAGGCCAGGAAGATGCCTTCCTTGGCGCGATCCTCGGGCGACATCTCAAGCAGGTCCTTCCCGAAGTAAGAAACGGTGCCGCCCGTGACGGTGTAAGAGGGATGTCCGGCCAACACCTGAGCCAGCGTGCTTTTCCCCGACCCGTTAGGCCCCATGATCGCGTGGACCTCTCCAGCCTTCACGGAGAGGCTGAGCCCCTTCAGGATTTCCTTCTTCGCGACCGAAGCATGCAGTTCTTTGATCTCAAGCATTGATCAGTCTCTCCGTTTTTCCATGTCCTTCACTGCCCTTTTTCCCAGCAGTTTTCCTCGCCGCTGGCCGCTCGCCGCTCGCCACTCTCACTGCCCTTACCCCACGCTCCCGTCCAGGCTTACGCCGAGAAGCTTCTGCGCTTCGACGGCGAATTCCATGGGAAGCTCTCGAAACACTTCCTTGCAGAACCCGTTCACGATCATGTTGATCGCGTTCTCGGTCGAGACACCGCGCTGCTTGCAGTAGAAAATCTGGTCTTCGCTGATTTTTGAAGTGCTGGCCTCGTGCTCGACGCGGGCCGAGGAATTCTGGACTTCGATGTACGGGAAGGTGTGGGCGCCGCAGCGGTCGCCGATGAGGAGCGAGTCGCACTGGGTGTAGTTGCGGGCGCCGGTCGCCTTCTTCACGACCTTGACCTGGCCGCGATACGTGTTCTGCCCCTTCCCCGCCGAGATCCCCTTCGACACGATCGTCGAGCGGGTGTTCTTGCCGACGTGGATCATCTTGGTGCCGGTGTCGGCCTGCTGGCGGTTGTTCACGACGGCGACGGAGTAGAACTCGCCGACGGAGTTGTCGCCCTGGAGGATGACGCTCGGGTATTTCCAGGTGATGGCGGAGCCGGTTTCGACCTGGGTCCAGGAGATCTTGCTGTTCGCGCCGGCGCACCGGCCGCGCTTCGTCACGAAATTGTAGATCCCGCCCTTGCCTTCCTTGTCGCCGGGGTACCAGTTCTGGACGGTGGAGTACTTGATGTTCGCGTCCTTCTGGGCGACGAGCTCGACGACGGCGGCGTGAAGCTGGTTGGTGTCGCGCTTCGGCGCCGTGCACCCCTCGAGGTACGAAACGATCGCGCCCTCCTCGGCCACGATCAGCGTCCGCTCGAACTGCCCCGTGTCGGCGGCGTTGATGCGGAAGTACGTGGACAACTCCATCGGGCACTTCACGCCCTTCGGGATCCAGCAGAACGACCCGTCGCTGAAGACGGCGGAGTTGAGCGAAGCGAAGAAGTTGTCGTTCGAGGGGACGACGGAGCCGAGGTACTTGCGGATGAGGTCGGGGTGCTTCTGCACGGCCTCGCTGAAGGAGCAGAAGATGATGCCGAGCTTCTCGAGGTAGTCCTTGGCGGTCGTCGCGACGCTGACGCTGTCGAAGACGGCGTCCACGGCGACGTTGGAGAGGCGCTTCTGCTCGTCGAGCGGGATCCCGAGCTTCTCGTAGGTCTTCACGAGCTCGGGGTCGATCTCATCCATGCTCCCCTTTTTCACGTTCTGCTTGGGGGCGGAGTAGTAGCTGCACGCCTGGTAGTCGATGGGCGGGTAGGTGACGTTCGGCCACTTGGGTTCTTTGAGCTTCTGCCACTGGCGGAAGGCGTTGAGGCGCCAGTCGAGGAGCCAGGTCGGCTCGTTCTTCTTGGAGGAGATGAGGCGGACGACGTCCTCGTTGAGACCCTTGGCGATGGTCTCGGACTCGATATCGGTCACGAACCCCCACTTGTATTCCTTGGTGGCGAGTTCTTCGACGGGTTCCACGGCAGGTCTCCTTTGGGCCGGTCGAGGAAGAGGACTAAATTGGTCCTATTCCACTCCCGAAATAACGGGGACACCACCGTGGCCGCGCGCCGATCCCATCAAGGCGCAGCCACGGCAATGCCCCCGCCGGACCGTCTAATCTAGTCGATCGCGGCGGGGTGTCAAGGCCGAGTCTCAGGGTCCGCGCGGCTTCCGGCAGCCCACAGAGGGCGCCGAGAACGGCAACGCCGGAGAAAAAAAAGGCCTTTTTTTGGGCCGTCCTCCGGTCGTTCTCTCTTTTTTCTCTGCGACCTCTGTGGCTCGTTTTTCGCTCGGCTACGTCGCCACCTTAAGCTGATTCTTCTCCGCACCGGCCTTCTCGAGCGCCGCTTCCACCATCCCCTGGAACGCCGCAATGTCCGCGATCGGCGCCGGGAACGCCCCTACGCCGACGCTGATCGAGACCTTCTCGCCCGGCATCTCGGCGCGGTGGGCGAAGGGCGAGTTGGCGACCATCGAGCGGATCCAGTCGCCGATCTCGACGGCCTTCTCCTGGTCGGTTTCGGGCATGAGGATGGCGAAGCGGTCCGGTGCGTAGCGGACGAGGAGGTCGGTGTCGCGGATCTGGCCGGCGAAGATTTTCGCGATCCCCTGCATGAGCTGGTCGGCGGCCTGGCGGCCGAAGGCGCCGGCGTATTTCTCGAGGTGATCGACCTGCGCGAGGGCGAGGGCGACCGGGCGCTCGGCGCGCTTGGCTCGTTTGAGCTCGCGGGCGAAGACGTCGTCGAAAAGCTTTCGCGAGGGGAGCCCGGTGACGGCGTCGAGGGTGGAAGCGGCTTCAGCGCGGTTGCGTATCGTATCGGCCTGCTGGCGGAGTTCGCCGGTCGCGGAGACGAGGCCGCCCAGGTCGCGCTCGAGCTCGCGAACGCGCGTCCGAAGCGCCCCGAACGCGGACGAATCGCGCCGTGCCGAAGCGATGAACAGCGCGACGACGCCGCAACCGAGCGCCGCCGCCGAGCGCACGGCGTCGGCCAGCTCGCGCGGCCCGCCCCGCGGCGGCTTGAACAGCGCCGGGACCGCGATGGCAATCGAGAGCGCAAAGATCGCCGCCGTCAGCCTCAGGATGAACAGCGCGTGCGGGTCGGCGTCGCGGCGCCGGGACAGCCCCCGCGCCCAGATCAGCGCCCACCCCGACATCACGACAAACGCGACGCTCCCCACCGCATGCACCATCTGCGGCACCGCCAGCGTCAACGTCCGCGTCACCTGCGGGTCAGGCATCGGCGCCCTCCCCTTCCTTCCGCTCCACCGGCTCCCCACGCGCTTCGTTCAGCGCCAGAAGCGCGAACACCCCGGCCGCGACGAGCAGGATCACGTCGAACTGGAGGTAGTAGTAGATCTCGCCGCGTCCGCCGAGCGGCGCGAACCGGGCCCCTTCGGCCAGAGGATCTCCCTTTTCCGTCGCGGGGTAGTAAGGCACCCACTCGGAATCGCCGTTCGCCTTTCTCTGCAACTGGAAGCGCGGGGAGCCGAGGATCGGGTTTCCGGCGGTGTCGGTGATGGAGCCGACGTCGCTGGATTCGGGGAGGGCGATGGTGGTGAGACGCGAGAGCGTCCAGAGGCAGAGGCAGAAGCACGCGGCCTGCCAGTAGCGCCACGGCGCGTGGCGGACGAGGCCGTCGGCCTGGAGGCGGGCGGCGGCGAAGAGGGCGCCGAGGAAGAACGTGCCGTAGCCGACGACCTGGAACCAGAACGGCCCGGTGTAGAAGACGGAGGATTGATCGGCGAGCGGAGTCACGGCGGGTAGGATAAGGCAATGAAACCTCGACTCGTTTTGTTTTTCGCGGTGGCGGCCGCGATCGGGCTCGGCCTCAGGGCCGAAGATCCGCCGAAACCGGCGCCGCCGGCGAAGGAAGAAGGCCCGCTGCTGGATGAAGCGGTGATGCGGCAGCTCGCAAAGGCGCTCGATTCGGTGAACCTCTCCGTCGACGACCTCGGGTGGAATAAACGCCCGATCGACGACGATTTCCGGCTGAAGTGCGTCAACGACACGCTCGACCGGCCGATGAACCTCGCCGCCTGGGCGGCGAAGGCGGAGAAGGAGTTCAACGATGACCCGCTGGCGGCGGCCCGGGCCGGCACGGCCTGGCTCGACGTGGACCCTTCCAAAATCGTGGTCCAGCGCGAGGAAAAGTTCGGCATCGAGCTCCCTGTCGAGCCGGCCGCCGCGAAGCAGCTCTTCTTCGCCGCCCTTCGCAACTGGCGCCGGGCCGAGCGCGAACGCCGCGCCGCGATGGAGGCGCTCGACGACGCGGACGAAGCGATGCTGCGGAAAGACGGAGTGCGGCTGTACGCGGACGAGTCGGAAGAGGACTGGAACATGACGACCACTCTCGCGACGGCAAAGAAGATCGACATCGCGGGGCTTTTCAAGGCGGAGATCGCGCTCGCCGAAGCCGCGAACGAGCTCAGGTCGGCCTGCGCGAAGATCGACGGGAAGGACTGGAAGACGGGGACGTGGACGCTTCCCGCCAGCACGGCCTACCCGGAATTGAAAGGCCTGACGCTCGCGCTGGGCGGGCCGGGGCCGGACCGGCACACGGCGGACATCGTGATCGACGCCGGCGGGGATGATGTTTACGAAGGGTGCAAGCTCGTCGTCGATCTCGGCGGAAACGACACCTTCACGAACTGCGGCGGCGGGTTGCTCTCGTGCGGGCTGATCCTGGATCTCGCGGGGAACGACCGCTACCTCGGCGGAAACATCACGCAGGGCGGCGCGGCGTTCGGGTGCTCGCTCTTGATCGACGTCGCGGGGGACGATCGCTACGAAGCGGACACCGCGTCGCAAGGCTCCGGCTTTTTCGGCGTCGGGATGCTCTTCGATCTCGCCGGGAACGACGGCTACCGCGGTGCCAAGCACGTGCAGGGATTCGGCGGGGTGCGCGGCCTCGGCGTGCTGTCCGACGTCGCGGGGAATGACACGTATTACGCCGGCGGAAAATACTCGCACGCGCCGCTTCTGCCCGAGAATTTCCAGTCGCTCTCGCAGGGGTTCGGGTTCGGGCTGCGCGGCGCGAACACTTCCGGCGGCGTCGGGATCCTGGCGGACCACGCGGGGAACGACCAGTACACCGCGGAGGTCTTCGGCCAGGGCGCGAGCTACTGGTTCTCGCTCGGCGTGCTCGTCGATTCCGCGGGGCACGACAAGTACGACCTGTACCAGTACGGGCAGGGCGCCGGCATTCACCTGTCGAGTGGCGTGCTCTTCGACCGCGCCGGGAACGACTCCTACTCCTGCAACAACGGCGTCGCCCAGGGCTGCGGCCACGACTGGGCCGCCGGCATGCTCCTCGACCTCGCCGGCAACGA
>JAIOPR010000200.1 GCA_021413805.1 Planctomycetota bacterium | reverse complement strand
CGCCCTCACCGACGAGTTCGCCGGCTCCGACGGCGATATCTTCAGCCACTGCTTCAAGCTCATGAAACTAGGCCCGCTCGTCGGCAAGCGCACCTGGGGCGGCGTCGTCGGCATCTGGCCGCGCCACGCCCTCGTGGACGGCTGCGTCACAACCCAGCCCGAGTTCTCGTTCTGGTTCCACGACGTGGGCTACGCCGTCGAAAACTATGGCACCGATCCCGACGTCGAGGTCGAGAACCGTCCGCAGGACCACGCGGCGGGGAAGGACCCGCAGCTGGAACGCGGCCTTGCCGAAGCGCTGAAGCTTCTCAGGCTGAACCCGCCTGTCGTGCCGGAATTCGACAAACACCCGGCGGGGGCGAAGGGGAAAAGCTAGGGGGGCGTGAGGTCGTCGATGAATCGGAACGGCGGCTGGAACAGGCCGTCGCAGGCTGACCATTCCTCAGGTCGGACGCCAAATTCCCGCTCTGCCTGTTTCTTTGATCGTGTGTTTCGTGAACCCCGTCGCGGCGTGTCGAGGTTCAAGGACAACTCGAAAGCGGACAGGGAATGCCAGCGTCCTCGCCCTCGCTTATTCGTCCGGCCTTGGGTGGGTCACGCGGCGGCGCTCCATTGCCTCGTCAAGGCGATCGAGCAGCCAATTGACCGCGAAAAACAGCAGCGGAATCCCCGGAAGCATCAGGGTATAGAGGGCGAGTCCGAACCTGGGATCGTGCACGTTCATCTCCCCAAGAATAACAGAAACCCCGTCGAGAGCATCAAGGTGCCGAGGCCAACCAAGGCGTATTGCCGGCGTTTAGAATGAACGAGGAGGCCAAGGCCTGAAAAGAACAGGCCGCCCGAGCTGCAGAGCGACATTGCGGTGAGTGGCCAGTCGAACGCGCCTTTCGGGTGAAAGACGAGTTGGTCCAGCCAGGGAAACACGGCCAGCAGGGCGCTTACTTCGAGTAACCACTCCGCCACCGCCTTCCGCGCGTCTTTCCCGACATCTGGTGGAGTTTCCGTGTTCGTCATGGCGACATGATATCGCTCTACCACTATAATGTCAAGGGTCAATGTTGAAATATACGAATATGTCGCTTCCCGCCACGCAATCGCATTTTCGGAATCTCGGCCAGTCCAGATGTCCTCGCGACCTCGCCGGTACCTTGTGATGCCGTGTAACGCCCTTGGTTCCCCCCCGTCCCGATGACTACCATGTGCACTTCTCCGGAGGATCCATGAAGCGCCTTGTCCCGCTGTTGCTCGCCGCCTCGCTGATCGCCGCTGCTGGGGACCCGCCGAAGGACCCGAAAAAGGGGCCCCCGGGGAAAGAGAAGCTGTTCACGGGGAACGTCGGCGCGGGGACCGTTGCCGCGCCGGGCGCGGAGATCGCCTCCGGGTGGTCCTGGACCCTCGATGCCGACGCCGTTGCTGCGAAGGACCCGATTGTCGCGGACGCGAAAGGGCACTTCGAGAAGTCGATGCCTTGGAAGGACAAGAAGACGTTCCTGGCGATGGATGCGGGGCACAAGATGGGCGCGGCGATGGAGATCAAGGAGGGGGAGCTGGCGAAGCCGGTGACGTTCCGGCTGGTGCCGATGGTGCGGGTGAAGATGAAAGTGAAGAGCCGGGACGCGGGATTCCCGACGGACGGGATCAAGGTCGAGGTGAAGCTCGACGGCGCGGAGCGGATCGGCGGGGGGACGACGACGGCGGACGGGCTGGCGATCCTGGTCCCCCCCGGCAAGTACAAGCTGAGGTTCGATAAAGAAGGGTGGCAGCCGCGGAGTTTCGAAGTGGTCGTGCCGGCCGGGAAGCCGGAGTTCGTCGGGCCGGATGCCGAACTCGTCCCCTCGATCCTCGCGTCGCACGTCGGCCAGGCGCTTCCCGAGTGGCACATCGCCGACGCGATCGGGATCCCGAAGGACACGAAGCTCGCGAGCTTCCGCGGGAAATGGGTCATCCTGCTGTTCTGGCGCGACGGGTGCCCGTCGTGCCGCGGGTGGGGGATCCCGAACCTGGTGAAATTCCACGACAAGCACGCGGCGTGGAAGGACCGGCTGCAGATCGTCGCGTTCCACAACAAGGACGCGAAGACGGCCGGCGAACTCACCGATTTCCTCGCGAAGTCCGAGGGGATCGCGTGGAGCCCGCTTCAACTCCCGTTCCCGATCGTGATCGACTCGCCCGACCCGAGCACCGTGGACGAATGGGGTCCCGGCGAATTCCCTTACGGCGTGCTGCTCGACGCGGAGGGAAAGCTGGTCGCCAAGGGCGCGCTGGAAGACCTGGAGAAGAGGCTGGCGCAGGAGTTCAAGTAGAAGATCCAGGCTCTTCCGCTCGCTGGCGGCAGCGACTAGCATGGCGGGCATGCCAACCAAAACGCGCCGGGTTGCGATGGTCACGGGCGGCAACCGCGGAATCGGTCATGCCGCCTGCGAGGGACTGGCGAAGGCGGGGCTGGACCTGGTGATCGCGAGCCGTGATGCGGTCGCGGGCGAAGAAGCGGCCCGGACGTTGCGAGGGACCGGGGCGCACATCCGCGTCGTCGCGCTCGACGTCGCGAAACCCGAGAGCATCGCCGGCTGCCTGCGCTTTCTTCACGCCGAGAAAATCCACATCGACGTCCTCGTGAACAACGCAGGGGTCTACTCGCAAGCCGAGGCGCTCGGGGACAGCGACGCCGCGTTCCGGGAAGCGCTCGAAGTGCACGTGATGGGCCCCCTCGCGCTGTGTCGCGGGCTGATCCCGGGAATGAAGAAGGCGAATTACGGGCGGGTCGTGAACGTCTCGAGCGGGTACGGGGCGTTTGCGGAAGCGATGCAGGGGCCGCCGTCGTACGCGGTGTCGAAGGCCGCGCTGAACGCGCTGAGCGTCAAGCTGGCGGCGGAGGCGGGGCCGCATGTCAAGGTGAACGCCATGTGTCCCGGCTGGGTGAAGACGCGGATGGGAGGCTCGACCGCGCCGCTGACGCCGGAACAGGGAGCCGACACCATCGTCTGGCTCGCGACGCTTCCCGACGACGGCCCGACAGGCGGTTTCTACCGGGAGCGGCAGGTAGCGGCATGGTAAGGCGTGAAGCGCTCTTCGGGTTCAGGCGGTAGCGGCGGCCGCAGAAATTTCGCTTCGCACCCTCGCAACCTTGAATTTCCCGCCGGTCCCCATCAGGAGGACCGCGATGCCGCCCGCGAGGATCGGGAGGTGGCCGAAGAGTTCCGGGAAGCCGAAGATCACGAACGTGGTGATGAGGAGCCCGAACACGGCGAGTGCCAGGAGGCGGGGCAGGGCGCCGACGACCAGGAGGACGCCGATGGCGAGTTCGACGGCGGCGGCGGAGAGGACGTAGTGGGCGTCGGTGAAGAATTTCACGCCGACGTTCTGCGGGAAGTTGAGGTGATAGTCGCCGACGAGTTTCATGCTGACGAGCGGGTTCATAAGTTTGTTGTTCACGGCGAGGATGGCGAGGTTGAGCCCGAGGATGACGCGGAGGATGGCGACGCCCGACCGCTCGGCCGAAGGAGAAGCAGGCGCGGCGCCGCGCAGCGCATCGACGGACAGGGCTCCGCGCCCGACGAGGGCGAGGTAGAGCGCGAACCCGACGACGTCGATGTAGTCGAGCCACGATCGGAACCCGAACAGCGCGGCGGCCGGAAGATAGAGGACGAGGAGCGAAAGCGCGGCGGCCCGCGTGAAGAACCCGGCGACGAAGGCCGCGCCGAGAACGACCTGGGCCACGGCAAGGGCCGTGGCTGCGCCGTGAGGGACCGCGAGATCGAGCGAGAGATCGGGGGCAATGAAGGTCCGCGTGGCCCCGGCCAGGATAAGCACCACGCCCGTCGCGATCCCGACGAGCGGCGGGGCCACCGCGCGGCGCGCCAGGAGCTGGCGGCAGATCTTTTCGCCGAAGCGCCGTCGCCGCAAGAACGCGTCAAAGGCCACCCCGACCCCGACCAGGATCACAGCCCCGGTAAGCGCCAGGGCCAGGAACGGGAAGAAATGGCGGAATGGCCCCGGCAACTCTTCGCCCTGCAGGCGGCGGACTTCTTCACGCGGGATCAGCCACTTCTCATGGGCTTGCGCGAAGTTTGCCGACAGGGAACTCGCGAAGAGCACCAGGGTCGACAAACGATTCAAACGTCCTGGCATTGGCAGCCCCTCGGTGCGTGCGCCCCGTGCGGAACTTCTCTTTCCTGTCCGCTGCGAAGTCTACGGGTTTCCGGGCGTGACAAGCGAATGTAGAGACCCGGCGAAAGTGGCGCAGTCCGGGCGGCTGTGGTGAAATACGCACTTGCCGATTCTCTAAAGACAGGAGACACCCATGACAACGCGGATCATTGAATCAACCCCCGGTTTCGTCTTCGGCGTGTACGAGAAAATCCGGAAGAACGTCGAAACGATCAAGCGCCGCCTCGGGAGGCCGCTGACCTTCGCGGAAAAAGTCTTCTACGGCCACCTCCACGATGCAGAAAAGGCCGAGCTCAAACCCGGCGAGTCGTACATGCTCCTTAACCCCGACCGCGTCGCCATGCAGGACGCTACCGCCCAGATGGCGCTTCTACAGTTCATGAGCGCCGGCAAGGACAGCGTCGCCGTCCCCTCAACCGTCCACTGCGACCACCTCATCCGCGCCTACAGCGGCGCTTCAGCCGACCTCGCGACCGCCCAGAAGGAAAACCACGAGGTTTACGAGTTCCTGAAGAGCGTCTCCTCGAAGTACGGGATCGGGTTCTGGGCGCCGGGAAGCGGGATCATCCACCAGGTGATCCTTGAGAACTACGCGTTCCCTGGCGGGATGATGATCGGGACGGACTCGCACACTCCGAATGCCGGCGGGCTCGGGATGTTCGCGTGCGGCGTCGGCGGCGCGGACGCGGTGGACGTGATGGCGGGGTTCCCGTGGGAAGTGCTGCATCCGAAGCTGGTCGGGGTGCGCCTGACGGGGGAGCTGTCGGGCTGGGCGGCGCCGAAGGACGTGATCCTCTGGGTCTGCGGCCAGCTCACGTGCGACGGCGGCACGAATAACGTCGTCGAGTACTTCGGCCCGGGAGTGAAGTCGTTGTCCTGCACCGGGAAGGGGACGATCACGAACATGGGCGCCGAGTTGGGCGCGACGACCTCGTTGTTCCCGTTCGACGAGCGGATGGAGGCCTACCTCCGCGCCACGAACCGCCGAGACCTCGCCGAACTCGCGCGCAAGAATTCCGAAATGCTGCGCGCCGACGACGACGTCGAGCGCAAGCCCGAGAAATATTTCCACAAGGTCCTCGAGCTCGACCTCTCGAAACTCGAGCCACATGTCGTCGGCCCGCATACTCCCGACCTGGCGCGCCCGGTTTCGAAGATGGCGGAAGCGGTCAGGAAAGAAGGCTACCCCGACGAGATTTCCTTCTCGCTCATCGGCTCCTGCACCAATTCCTCCTACGAGGACATCGCCCGCGCCGCCGACGTCGCCGAGCAGGCGATCGCCCATGGCGCGAAAACTGCCGCCCCGCTCATGGTCACGCCCGGGTCCGAGCAGATCCGCGCCACCATCGAACGCGATGGCCTCATGGAAAGCCTCAACAAGATCGGCTCCACCGTCCTCTCCAACGCCTGCGGCCCGTGCATCGGCCAGTGGAAACGCGCCGATGTGGACGCCGCTGCGAAGAGCGTGAAGAAGAACTCGATCCTCACTTCCTACAACCGGAACTTCCCCAAGCGCAACGACGGGTTCGCGGAAACGATGGCGTTCATCGCGAGCCCCGAGCTGGTCGTCGCCATGGCGGTCGGCGGCCGGATGTCCTTTAACCCGATGACGGACTCGATCAAGGGCAAGGACGGCAAGGACTGGAAGATGACGCCGCCGAAGAAGGCGCCGGAGCTTCCGCCGAACGGCTTCGTGCGCAACCTGGCGGGTTACACACAGCCCGCCGAGGACGGCTCGGGGATCAAGATCAGCGTTGACCCCGCTTCCGACCGCCTCCAGATCCTCGATCCCTTCCCGAAATGGGACGGCAAGGACTTCGAACAGTGCCCGCTGCTCTTGAAAGCGAAA
>JAIOPR010000199.1:0-15000 GCA_021413805.1 Planctomycetota bacterium | reverse complement strand
TCCTGGCCTTTTCGCCCAGACAAAGGCGGAGGGAAAGGTTTTGAAGGTCCTGGTCAAGGATGCAGATGGGGTCGCCCAGCAGGACTCGAGAGTCGTCGTCGACCTCGGGAACGGGGGCGGTCAAGTCCTCAAAATGACGGATGCATCGGGGGAGGCGCTCTTCGCCGACCTCGACCTGAAGAAGGTCCTGTCGATCAAGGTTGAAAAGACGGAGCGGACCAGGAAGGCAGGGTCTTAAGTTCGTCGCTGTTGCTGGCCGAAAGGTAGGGTTCTTCCGAGAGACATGGCGTTGGGAACGTTCGTCGCGCCAGGCGCGCGAGGAACGATCCCAATTCCGGGATCGAAGCCGTACAACCGATCTTTGAAAATCTGGGAGTGCAAGAGCGCCATAAAGCGACTTAGGATCTCTACAGACATAAGATCCAGAACCCACATTTCACTCGCGTGAGCGAGAGAATATGTGGTCAAGCTAATAAGGGTGTATGGTGGATGCCTTGGCGCTAGAAGGCGATGAAGGACGTAGCAGGCTGCGATAAGCCTCGGGGAGCCGCCAAGCAGGCTTTGATCCGGGGATTTCCGAATCGGGAAACCGAGCCGGTTGAAGACCGGTTACCGCGCGAGCGGGGCCAACTCAGGGAATTGAAACATCTCAGTACCTGAAGGAAAAGAAAGAGAAATCGACTTCGTGAGTAGCGGCGAGCGAAAGCGAATGAGCCTAAACCGAATAACTGTCAAGCTTACAGGCCTTGGTTATTCGGGGTTGAGGGAACGCACCGCGGCGGGCTGTAAACCGTCGGGGAGGATAGAACCGTCAGCTTAGCCGAACACCACTGAAAAGTGGGACCGTAGCGTGTGATAGTCACGTAGGCAAAAAGCGAAGCGGCCTCCTGGGTGCGTCTCCCAAGTATCACCAGTCCCGGGAAAGCTGGTGTGAATCCGTCCGGACCACCGGATAAGGCTAAGTACTCTCTAGCGACCGATAGTGGACTAAGTAGCGCGAGCGAAAGGTGAAAAGAACCCCTGCGAGGGGAGTGAAATAGAACCTGAAACCGTACACCTACAAGCAGTCGGAGGGCTATGCCCCGCAAGGGGAAGGCCTGACGGCGTGCCTTTTGCATAATGAGCCCGGGAGTTACTGGGTGCCGCGAGGTTAAGGGCCTATGGTCCGAAGCCGAAGCGAAAGCAAGTCTGAACAGGGCGAATAGTGACACTCAGTAGACCCGAAAGCCGACGATCTACCCTTGTGCAGGGTGAAGCGGATGTAACAATCCGTGGAGGCCCGAAGGCATAAACGTTGAAAAGTTTAGCTATGACATGAGGGTAGGAGTAAAAGGCTAATCAAGTCGGCCAATAGCTGGTTCTCCGCGAAATAGCTTTAGGGCTAGCGTCGTGTCATAGTCATCGGGGGTAGAGCTACTGAATGGGCTTAGGGGTCCACCCGACTACCTTGCCCAACCAAACTCCGAATACCGGTGACCGTATCACGGCAGTCAGAGCGTGGCGGATAAGCGTCATGCTCAAGAGGGAAACAGCCCAGACCGACGGCTAAGGTCCCAAAATCCAGGTTAAGTGCACCATGAAAGGAAGTGAGAGTGCTAAGACAGTGAGGATGTTGGCTTAGAAGCAGCCACCATTTTAAAAGTGCGTAACAGCTTACTCATCGAGCATTCTCGCGCCGAAAATGATCGGGCCTCAAACCTGGTACCGAAGCCACGGGCTTCATGACTCCTGCGGGAGTTGTGGAGCTGTAGCGGAGCGTTCCATGCAAGGTTGAAGGGAGACCGCGAGGACTCCTGGACGACATGGAAGCGAGAATCCGGGCATAAGTAGCGCGCGAAGACGAGTGAGAAGCTCGTCCGCCGTAAGCCTAAGGTTTCCTGGGGAAGGTAACTCCTCCCAGGGTTAGCCGGTCCCTAAGGCGAGGCTGAAAAGCGTAGCTGATGGGAAGCAGGTCAACATTCCTGCGCCGCTTTGCAGGTGATCAAGACACAGCAGGGGTGGTGAAGGAGGCTAGGCCATCCCGACGATCGCAAATGTCGGGTCGATGTCGCCAGCTATACGACCGGTAGGCAAATCCGCCGGTTGTGGTGAGGGCATCGAGGATCCCACTTCGAGGAGTACTGGCTGATGCCATGCTTACGAGAAAACCCTCGGTTGTGAATCTGCAGTGCGACCGTACTAAAACCGACACAGGTAGGCAAGGAGAGTATCCTAAGGCGCTCGAGTCACCCCTCATTAAGGAACTAGGCAAAATGACCCCGTAACTTCGGGACAAGGGGAGCCCCTGGGGGTACTAAGCTCTCGGGGGCCGCAGAGAATCGGGCTGGGGAACTGTTTACTAAAAACACAGGTCTGTGCCAAGCCGCAAGGCAACGTATACAGACCGACGCTTGCCCAGTGCTGGAAGGTTAAGGGGTGGAGTGAGGTCCTCGGACCGTAGCTCCTAACCGAAGCCCCAGTAAAAGGCGGCCGTAACTATGACGGTCCTAAGGTAGCGAAGTTCCTTGTCGGGTAAGTTCCGACGCGCATGAATAGCGTAATCACTTGGCCGGTGTCTCAATGAGGAGCTCGGCGAACTTGCAGCGGCGGTGAAGATACCGCCTACCCGCAGATGGACGAAAAGACCCCGTGAACCTTTACTGTAGCCTCATACTGGGTTTAGGCATGACATGCGTAGGATAGGTGGGAGACTTCGATGCTCGGGTTCCGGCTCGGGCTGAGTCGACGGTGAAATACCACTCTTGTCCTGTTTGAACTCTAACGTCGTGCTGTGAAGCCAGGCGACGGACAGTGTGAGGTGGGCAGTTTAACTGGGGCGGTTTCCTCCCAAAGAGTAACGGAGGAGTTCGAAGGCTCGCTCAGCGCGGTTGGCAATCGCGCGTAGAGCGCAAGGGTATAAGCGAGCTTAACTGTGAGGCCCACTAAGCCGAGCAGGTGTGAAAGCAGGACCTAGTGATCCGGTGGCACCCGCGTGGAAGGGCCATCGCTCATCAGACAACAGGTACTCCGGGGATAACAGGCTGATCTCGCCCAAGAGTCCATATCGACGGCGAGGTTTGGCACCTCGATGTCGGCTCATCGCATCCTGGGGCTGAAGAAGGTCCCAAGGGTTCGGCTGTTCGCCGATCAATAGCGGTACGTGAGCTGGGTTTAGACCGGCGTGAGCCAGGTCGGTCTCTATCCTCTGTGGGTGTAGGAAGATTGAGGGGAGTTGCTCTCAGTACGAGAGGATCAGAGTGAACGGACCTCTGGTGTGGCTGCTATCGCGGCAGCGGTACTCGCAGCGTAGCTACGTCCGGCAGGGATAATCGCTGAAAGCATCTAAGCGAGAAGCCCCCCCCAAAACGAGTCTTCCCTGAAGGGGCCTGGTAGACTACCAGGTTGATAGGGCGGAAGTGTAAGCACAGCAATGTGTTCAGCTTACCGCTACTAATCCCCCGTTCGGCTTGACCACATATTTTCGCGCCCACGCGTTGTTTGCGTAGGGTTGACGAAGGTCGCTCGATGGCGTCTCAAAACACTCCCAGATTTTTCATAAACTTGGCCGGTGATCCATGCCCAAGGGGCCACACCCGTTCCCATTCCGAATACGGTAGTTAAGCCCTTGGGGCCGATGATAGTCTCCAGCATGAGGCGAAAGTAGGTCATTGCCGGCCACATTTTTCCTGACCCGCGTCGGTTCTCGTGAGAGAATCGACGCGGGTTTTTTTGTTGGTTTCATGAGAGGAGCGACGATGGCGTCACCCGTGGCCCATGCGTTTGGAGCGATGGGCGCGTACCTGGCCGCTACGTCGATGGTTGGGACTGGCAAGCTGCGAGGTGTCGGGGCGGCTTGTTCGTGCGTCGCGGTGGCGCTTCTTCCCGATCTGGTCGCCCTGCTTCCTCAAGAGGGGTGGGAGGTCACAGGAATTCTCAGGGGAATCGCGGCGGGAGTTCTGGTGGCCGCTGCGCTTGCTGGCGCGGTGCCGGGTTTCCGGGCTGCCTTTTGGGCCTCGTTTGTCGTTCTTCTCGCCGCGCACGGGAGCCAGGCGCTTCTGGATGCGGCCGGTCCTTCCGGGGTCGCATGGCTGGCCCCGATGAATTCCGGGGCGATGCGTCTTGGTCCTGTGCTGCTGCCCGGTGCAAGCGTCCATGTGCTTGGGCAGCCTTTCCTGCGGGCCCTGAAGGTCATGTCGGTGGAGATCGGGATTCTCCTGCCCCTCGTTTGGACCGCGTGGGTGCTCGGGCGGGAGTCGGGAGCTGCGAGGACGAAGGGCTGGCTGGCGGCCTACGCGGCGAGTTGGCCACTTGGGGTCGGGCTGATGATCTGGTGCATGAGGACGGGCGGAAGGCTTTAGAGCGGAGGGTTCCCGTGAGCGTCACGATTCTTTCGTACAGGGGAAAGTGGCCGCGTGTGCACGCCGGCGTGTTCGCGGCGGATGGGGCGCGGGTCATTGGTGACGTTGAAATCGGCGAGGGATCGAGCCTCTGGTTCAACGCGGTCGTGAGGGGCGACGTCCATTGGATCCGGATCGGCTGCCGGACGAATATCCAGGACAACGCGACGATCCATGTGACTCACGACACCAACGCCACGACCCTCGGGGACGAAGTGACTGTCGGGCACGCGGCCGTTCTTCACGGCTGCACGATCGGGAGCCGGGTCCTCGTGGGGATGGGTGCGGTGGTGATGGATCGCGCGGAGATTGGCGAAGAGTGCGTCATCGCGGCGCGAGCCCTCGTTACCGAGGGGTTCCGGGCACCCGCGGGGTCTCTCGTCATGGGCGCGCCAGCCGTCGTCCGGCGCCCTTTGACAGCGGCTGAGAGGAAAATGGGGGCCGAGGGCGCGGCGAATTACCTTGGTTACGTGAAGCGTTACGTCGAAGAGGCCGTTGCTTCCGGGTTGCCGCCGGGGCGCTTCTTCCCCTTTCGCCGAAATTGAAAGGCTCACCGGTCTTCCGTTCCATTGGGTTACACTTCCGGCGGATTCGCCTTCGTATCTGAGGAGTTGTGCGGATGGCGTTGCGAGTCGGGCCTTACGTCCTGGTTAACCAACTGGCGGCGGGCGTCGCCGGCGCGGTCTGGTTCGCCCGTTCTGACGGCGGATCCGAGGTCGCGCTCAAGATTTCGGGCTCGGCGCCGACGGACGAATTTCGCCTGTTGTCCGAACTGGACCATCCCGGAGTCCCCAACATCCTGGGGTGCGGCACCCACGGGGGCCAGTTCTGGGTCGCCACAAGGTGGGTCGACGGGGAGCCGCTTGAGAGGGGCGTGCCCGCGATGCTTGACGAAGAAGCATTCGCGGCTTCGCTCGCGCACACACTCCTCTATCTAGGCGCCTGCGGAGTCTGTCACGGTGATGTGCACCCGGGCAATATCCTGGCCGCCCGAAGCGGATACCCGGGGAGACTCCTGGATTTCGGTTTGGCTTCGGACGGAGAGGCGCCGCCCGCGGGGCGGCAGGGGTTCATCGCTCCGGAGGTCTGGGCGGGAGGCGCCCGTACGCCGGCTTCCGACGTTTACGGGCTCGGGGCTTCGCTGCGGGATCGCGGCGCCGCGCGTTCAGCGCAGGTTACCCGATTCGTGGACGGGGCAATCGGTTCGGACGTTCAGGGGAGGATCGAGGCGGCGCGGGAACTTGCCGGTTTGCGGGTGCGTCCGGCCTGCGGACCGAGACGAGTATTTCGCGCGGAAGAGTTTGGGCAGATCCTGAGGCGGATGGACCGGGTGGCGGGCCCGATGCAGGCGGTGCTGGTAAGAGGCGCGGCGGGGATGGGGAAATCGGGGCTGCTGGCGCGGATCATCCTGGAAGCGCACGCGCGAGGATGGACGGTGATGTCGGGCCAGATGAACGGCGCTGAATCTGCACTCGCCTGGGCCAACGCGCTTCGCCCCCTTCTGATCGCCGTCGACGACGCCGACCTGTCGGGGCGGCGGCTTGTGGAAGCGGTCAGTGGCGTGGAGCGGCTCGGGGCGGCTGGTGTGGTGGTGATCGCCGCTTCGACCGGCGCCGTGAAGAATTGGGTGTGGGACGAGTTGGAATTGAATCCGTTGGAAGACGGCCTGATTGGCGGGATTGTGCGCCAGGTGGCCGGGGTGGATCGGATTGACGATGCTGACCTGCGGCGGATCGGGGACCTGACGGCCGGGAATCCGCGGCATGCGCAGGAGTTGGCGAGATCGGTTGTCTCGAGTGGCGGGCTTGAGCGGGGGGCTGGCGGGTGGCAACTGCGGCCGAACGCACCGTTGGCTGTCCCGGCGGATGCAGCAACGGCGGCGCGGCCGGTGATCGCGGAATTGGGGATTGGAGAAACGCGGGTCATGGCGGCTGCAGCGCTTGCGGCCGGCTTCATCTCGCGTGCGGCGCTTCTGGTGGCGGCTGCGGCCGGGCTGGATTCGCTGGAGCGGCTGGAAGTGGCGGGGCTGGTGCGCGAGGAGGGAGCCGGGGTGGTGCCGCGGGATGCCGCGCTGGGGGCGGCGGCGGTTGAGCGGCTGTCGGCGGAAGAGCGGGCGGGACTGCATCGGCGGCTGGGTGCGCTGACGGGGGAAGCGCAGGCGCCGAGGTGGGTGGTGGCGTGGAACTGGATTCGTGCGAATGAGGCGGAGCGCGGGATCCGGGAAGCGGTTGCGGCATCGGTGGAAATGGGAGAGGTCGGGGATGTGGAGGGGGCACGACGGCTGCTGGCGGCGGCGCTCGACCTCGGGGGCCCGGCTTCATCCGAGAGGGAGAAGGCGGAGGCGATGCTGGTGTATTTTGAGTCGATGGAGCGAGCGGACGAGGGAATTGCGCGCCGGGCGGAGGCAATTGCGCTTCGGGCCGGCGAAGAGAAAGTAAAGCGGAGCATGGGGTCGGTGGTGATTTCACAGTGGATGCGTTTGCGTCGGCCGGACGAACTCGAGGCTGCGGCGGCAAGGCTGTCGGGAGTGCTTGGGGACTGGATCGCGGAGCGGGCGGCGTTCTCGCGGGCGATTTACAAGGGCGTGCCGGATGGAACTGGAGCGCTGCCGGACGAGCGATCGTGCGCCACGGCTACGGAGGCGGTGTACCTGGCGTGGCTGCGGATCCGGAAGGGTGAATTCCGTGCTGCCGCGAGGCTTGCAGTCCGGGGCGTGCGCCTGGGGCTGAGCGAAAAGTCCTGGAGCAGTTTCGGGCAGGCGGTCGAAATGTGCGCGAACACGTTCTGCTCGATCGGGCAGCGGAAGCGGGCCGCGCGGGTCATCGAGTTTGCCCGGGCGGCAGCGGAGAGTTCCGGGCGGGCGGCGGGCTCTCCCGACCTCTGGGTCGCGAAAGCCGTTCTCGCCTGCGCCGAGGGCCGGGTGAGCCGAGGGATTTCCGCGCTTCACGAATTCTTCCGCCTCGCCGTTCTGCAGCGGCTTCCGGCCGATGTGTGCGCCGCGACATCCTGCCTCGAGTCCACGTTCCTGCGATTTGCCGGGAAACCGGAGGAAGTATTGGCCTGCCTCGCGAAAATCGAACCGGAGATGGCCCCGGAGCAGTTGCCCTGGCTTGAGACGCCGCGCGTGATGGCGCATATCGACCTCGGGCGTGAAGGCGACGCGATTCGCTGCGCGGGGTTCGGGATCGATGGATTTCGCGCTGCCCACGACGAGTCCGGGGCAGCCTTCCTGCGCGCGCTTCGCGTTGCCGCACGCGCGGATGGGGGTGACCGCGCGGGGTGGCTGGCGGAATCGGTCGGGTTGCCCGAGAAAGTTGAAGGCGACCTGGTCGCCGAGAGGTTGTGTGTCTGGATGAAGGGAGAAGCCGCGCTAGCCCGGGGTGACAGGGCAGAGGGTTTGCGGTTGATGAGCAGGTTGATCGGCTTTGCGCACGAACACCGGTTGTTCGGGTGCGAAGTTGCCGCGAGAGCTGCGGTTTCGTGCGCGCTCGCGGGCGATCTTCCGACAGCGCACGCCCTGGTAGCCGAGCTCGAACCGCTTCCCGATTCTCCCGTCATCGAGGTATGGGCGGCGGTGGCCCGGGCGAGGATCGAGGAGCGGGGGATCACCGGGCTTCGACATCTTCAGGCTGTCTGCGGAATCCTGCCAGCCGCCGGCGTTCCTGCGCGGCGTGCCTGGTACGACGCCGCGATGGCTGCGGGGACCGAACTCGGGCGGGTTGACGATGTGGCATCCTGGAAGCGGCTGAGGGACAGGGAGTCGGGGACAGCACGAACGGAGGATCAAGTGGAAGCCAGGAGCCTGGCGGCCCAGGCGCGGTACATCCGCGACGTGGTGCGCGACATCAATGCCGAGCGGAAAGTGGCGCGGCTGCTGGACAAGGTGCTGGATGCGGCGATTTCGATTTCGGGCGCCGAGCGCGGGTGCCTGGTCCTGGTGGAGGAGGGCCGGGCAGAAGTGCGCGCGGTGCGGCCCGCGGGCGGAGCGCTCGGGTCCGCCGGCGGCGATTTCAGCCGGACGATCTCTGACCAGGTCCTCCTCAGCGGGGAGCCGCTTCTCAGCGGAAACGCGATGTCAGACGGGCGGCTGGCGGGAAGCGCGAGCATCCCGAGGCTGCAGGTGCATTCGGTGTTGTGCATGCCGTTCCGGCTGATGGGGCGGATGCTGGGGACGGTGTATCTCGACCACCGGAAGAAGGCGGACGCGTTCGACCCGGCGGTGGTGGACGCGATCCAGACGCTGGCCGACCTGGCGGCGGTGGCGATCGAGAATGCTCAGCTGTTTGAAGAGAACGAGCGCCAGAGGGTGAAGCTGCAGGAGCGGGCAGAGACGCTTGAGCGGCGCCTGGAGGAGGTTGAGAAGCAGGACCGGGGCGACGTGGAAGCAGGGCTGAAGTGGCGGTACCCGGCGATTGTAGGGCGTGGGCCGGCGATGATGGAGATGTTGCGTTCGGTGGAGCGCGCGGCGGACCACAGTCTCCCGGTGCTGATCCACGGGGAGACGGGGACTGGGAAGGAGCTTGTCGCGCGCGCGATCCATGCCCACGGTGCGCACAAGCGGGGACCGTTCGTCGCGGAGAATTGTGCCGCGATTTCGCCGATGCTGATGGAGAGCGAGCTGTTTGGGCACGTGAAAGGCTCGTTCAGCGGGGCGACATCGGACCACGAAGGGCTGTTCCGCGCGGCGAACGGCGGGGTGCTGCTCCTGGACGAGATTGGCGAACTCGACCTGACGCTGCAGGCGAAGTTGTTGCGTGTGATCGAAGCGGGGGAGGTTCGGCCGGTGGGATCGGACCGGACTTACAAGGTGAAGGTCCGGGTTGTTGCCGCGACGCATCGCAACCTGGAGGACCTCGTGGCGAAGGGGAAATTCCGGGCTGACCTGTACTACCGGCTCGCGAATTTCCGGATTGAGGTGCCGCCGCTTCGCGAGCGCATCGAGGACATACCTGCGCTGGTGCAGCGCTTCCTCGGTCGCATCAGCGAATCGCTGGAAATTGAACCGGGCGCGATGCGGATGCTGATGGCGTTTGCATGGCCGGGAAATGTGAGGCAGTTGGAGCACTCGCTGTCGGTGATGGCGTCAGGCGGCGCAAGAAAGATAGGGCTGGAGGATGTTCAGGGCGTGCTGGGGAAGAATCTGCCGGCAGAAACGAACCCTGAGGAGAATTTGCAGAAGGCGATTGAGAGGTTCCGGCTGGTGCGGGTGCAGGCGGCGATCGTGGCGTGCGAAGGACAGTTGGGTCCTGCCGCGAGAAGGCTGGGGATGACGTACCAGGGATTGCGCAAGATTGCGGTTAAACACAAGTTATTGGCGCTGAAGAAGTTAGCAGTGAAATTGAACCGGAGTTCACTTGGGCGCGCTAAGCGGCGAGCTGCTCGCTGACGCAAATTGCAGCGGCGTAACCCTTTGGGGCGGCATGTCGGATTGTGTCCAGCGTATTGAACCTTAGTTCAGTGTATAAATTGAACTGGAGTTTCATGTCTCGCTAAACTTCATTTTGTGATTGGTCTTAAACCTTAGCTGGGTAATTGTTTGCGATTTGTTGACTCTTCCAGAGCGCCTCGGGCGCCGGTTTGCTTAAGGCTGTAGTCGCCCTCCCCGCAACGTGCGGTCCAGGGCTGACTCCCCAGCCTTGAGGTGCCCCATGCGACTTTCCATCCCAATAGCTCTCTGTCTCGTGGCACTTTTCCGTCTCGCCGCGCCCGCGCACAACGGCCGCCCCCCCACCTCGCCAGTCGTCGATGAAACCGCCCCGGCAACCATCTCCGCGAGCGCCTCGGCCTGCGATGTCACCGGCATCAGCTGGTGCATCTATATCCCGGGCACAGAATTGAAGTGCAAGAAGAACGGTTCGAGCGTGACCCTCGCTTTCAACGGCACCTCGACGCAGACGCCCCACGCCTACCACATCGAAAAGACCTGGAACGTCAACTTGACCACGCTGGGTCTCCAGTCCGGCGACTCCCTCGTCTGGGAGTACTCGTCCTGGGCGACGAGCGGCCCCGACGCCAACGTCAAGGTCTACGTCTACAAGACAACCCAGGTTCAATAGATGTCACACCCCACCGACGCCCGCCGGGAAGCGCTTCGCCGCATTGCCGCCTGGTACGACAGCAACGGCTTCCGTACCCGGACCAACGACGGCCTCCACTCCCATTTTGCGCTGGACTATCTGGGAGGGCATCTCTGGCCCCATCTCATGGTGTGGGAAGAACAGACGCTGGTGCGTGTGATTGAGGTGGAGACCGAGGAGTCGCTCGGGGCCCTTGCCATTGAACGCTGGCGCGCGAACTCCGGCGCCGGCGTGCCGCTTCACGTTTACGTCCCCTGGTCTGCGTTTGAGCGGGCGTTCCAGCTCCGGTCGGACGCGCACCTGGCGGGAGTGAAACTGCTCACTTACAGGGAAGAAGAGCAGATTTCCGCGTGGACCACCTCAGGGAGAATCCATGAGCGAGCGTGAGACGGTGTCGGGTTCTTCCGGCCGCCAACTGAAGTCGGGAGATTCTGCGGAAGTCGTCCGGGGCCCAATTGCCCCGGACGACCTTTCTTTGGTCAAGGAAATGGCGCTTCAGGGGCAGAAGATGGAGGCCATCGGACGGCTATCTGCGGGGGCGGCCCACGATTTCAACAACCTCCTGACGGTGATCATCGGCCTCGCGGATCTGCGGATTTCAACGCTGGCTCCGGCGGACCCGGTGCGCAAGGACCTCGAGGAAATCCGTGCGGCGGGAGAGAGGGCGGCGCGCATCACGAAGGATGTGCTGCGCTTTTCGCGGCGGAGCGATTCGGAGCCGAAGTCGATTGACGTGGTCGAACGCCTTCGGGAACTGGAGCGGGTCTTGCGGCGCGTTCTCGGGGAGGACATCGAGCTGGCGACCCGTCTCGACGCGAAACTTTCCTGGGTGAACATCGATGCCACCCAGTTCGACGTGATGATCATGAATCTCGCAGGGCAGGCGCGCGATTCGATGCCAAGCGGGGGGATTCTCGGGATCGAGTGCGGGAATGTCGCCGGGCCGGGAGGTCCCTGGCTCGAGGTCCGTGTGCAGGACAGCGGGGTGGGATTCACGGACGAGGAGAAATCGCGGCTGTTCGAGCTCAGGCAAATTTCGCGGCCCGGGAGTCGCTCGATGGGACTCGCTCTCGCCTCGTGCCACAGCATCGTGACCGACGCGGGCGGATCCCTTCGCGTCGAAAGCGACCCCGGCCAGGGAGCGCTCTTCCGGCTTCTTCTGCCGGTCTGCGAGCGCGGATCGCGGGAAGCGATGGCCCGTGAGAGCACGGCATTGCCGAGCCGCGGGACGGAGACGGTCATGGTCGTCGAGGACGACGCCGGCGTCCGGAGGCTCTGCACCGAGGCGCTTGAGCGGGAAGGGTACCGCGTGGTCTGCGCGAAGGATGCCGCGGATGCCCTCGCTTTATCGAGGCATGCCGGGCGCGTTCACCTCCTCATTACCAATTCCGTCATCCAGGGCACGAGCGGGCGATCGATTTTCGAGCGCATTAGCTATGAGCAGCCTGGCCTGCGAGTCCTGTATACTTGCGGTCCAGGTGAAGAGGCGTTCGAAGGAAGGAATTCGCCGGAGGATGAGCGGTCGGTCCTCCGGAAACCGTTCTCGCCCCGAAGGCTGGCGCGTAGAGCGAGGACCGAGCTGGACGGCAGATAGGCAGCCGACGGGAGCGGCCGCCGCTGCCGTACGTTCCCCGGCCGTGTTCGCCCCACCACGGAGAATCATCGTGACCCAGGCTTCCGTTCATCACTCGCGCATTCTCATCGTCGATGACGAACCCTCTTTCACGGGCATGCTCGAGACGCTTCTCAAGGTCGAGGGCTTCGTCGCCACGCGTGTCGTGAACGATGCGCGCGAGGCTGCCGGTGAATTCATTTCGTTCCAGCCCGACCTCGTCATTCTCGACCTGAACATGCCCTGGATGAGTGGCCTCGAGGTCATGGCGCAGATCCGGGACCTGGCGGGCGACGTGTGGGTGCCGATCGTCGTCATCAGCGGCGAGGGGCATTCTGAATCCGTCACCAAGGCGCTTCAGTCCGGCGCCCAGGATTTTGTCGCGAAGCCGTTCCGCCGCGCCGAGGTGGTGTCGAGGCTGAGGAACCTGTTGAAGGTGAAGGTGCTGCAGGAGCAGGTGGAGAAGCGGAACCGGTATCTGCAGGACAGCGTGGACGAGCGGACGCGGGAGCTGGTGGACAGCCACCGGGACCTGGTGCGGCGCCTGAGCCGGTGTGCGGAGTACCGGGACGACGAGACGGGGCACCACATTCATCGCGTGAGCCGCGCGGCGGAACTGTTGGGCAAGGCCGCGGGATTGCCGCTGGAGGAGTCGTCGGTGATCCGTGAAGCCGCGGCGATGCACGACATCGGGAAAGTGGGGATCCCGGACTCGATCCTGCTTAAGCCTGGGAAATTGACTCCAGAGGAGTGGGAGGTCATGAAAACCCACACCTTGATCGGCGCCACGATACTGTCGGGCGGTGCGTCTCCGTTGCTCCGGTTGTCCGAGCAGGTGGCGATGTCCCACCATGAGCGATGGGATGGAACAGGGTACCCGGCAGGGATCGGCGGCGAGGAAATCCCGCTGCTTTCGCGGATCGTTTCGATCTGCGATGTGTTCGACGCGCTGACGTCGAGGCGGCCGTACAAGGAGCCGTGGCCGGTTGAGAAGGCGAAAGAAGAGTTGTCGGCGCAGTCGGGCCGGCAGTTCGACGCCCATCTCGTGGCGCTCTTCTTTGAGCGATGGGCGGATATCGTGGAGATCCGGGAGTTTTACCCGGATGAGCCGCGAGGAACGCACTGGTCTGGAAGGGGAGGCTTTTGACATGGGGGACCAGGTCAGCCTGACGTGCCCGACCTGCCGCAAGATCTCGGCGGCGCAGAATTTCAACCCGGCGGCGCGCTACGGTTGCCCGAACTGCGGGACGGCGATGGTGCCTTCCGCCAAGGCCGCGCCCTCCGGCGCTCCGCCGCTTCCCGAAGCACCTCCCGTCGAGGTGGCCCAGGCGCTGGTCGTGCCGGAAAACAAGGTGGGCAGGTACGTGCTGGTGACTCTGATCGGGCGCGGGGCGATGGGGCAGGTATGGCGCGGATGGGACACGACGCTCAAGCGCTGGGTGGCGGTGAAAGTGATGCGGTTCCAGGATGTGTCGCCGGAGGACCTGGCGCGGTTCCGGCGCGAAGCGAAGACGGCGGCGGCGATGGATCATCCGAACATCGCGCCCATTTATGACATGGGGGAAGCGGCGGGGCGGCACTACATCGTGATGAAGCTGATCGAGGGCGAAACGGTGGAGTCGAAGTATGTGATGCCGCCCGGCACGCGGTCGGACATCGGCGCGGTGGTGGCCTCGATCAAGCAGGCGTCGAGGGGCCTGGCCCACGCCCACGCCCGCGGGGTCGTGCACCGGGACGTGAAGCCGGCGAACATGATGCAGGACAAGGATGCACGCGTTTACCTGATGGACTTCGGGCTTGCGAAGCCGCTCGCGGTGCCCGGCGTCACCGGGATCGGGGGATGCGTGGTCCTGGGGACGCCGGCGTACATGGCACCGGAGGCGGCGAAGGGGCTTGTGCAGTTCGTGAATTCGAGATCGGACGTCTTCTCGATGGGGGCAAGCCTGTATTCGCTTCTGACCGGCCGCGCCCTCTTCCCGGCCACGGGGGCGATGGAGCAGTTGCGGCGCGCGCAATCGGAGAAGGCGCCGCGGACTCGTTTGCTGCGGGCGGATGTGCCGGCGGGAATCGACGAGGTGATCGCGCGGGCTACGTCGTTTGAAGCGCGCGACCGGTTTGCCGACGCCGGCGCTTTCGCGGATGCGCTGGACGTCGCGACGGCGGTGGCCCCGGTTGCCGTGGCTGCGTCGGCCGCGGCGCCTGCAACGGCGGTCATGACCGAGTCCCTGCGCGCCCTCGTCGTCGACGACGAACCGCAGGTGCTTCAGTTGCTCATGCACCTCGTGGAGTCGATCGGGTTGCGACCCGTGGGATGCCGGGATGGCGTGAGCGCCGAGGCGGAAGCGAAGAAGGGCTCCGCGGCGCTGGTGGTGCTCGACGAAGGGCTTCCCGACGTGAGCGGGTTCAAACTGATCCAGAGGCTTCGCGCGATTCCGGGGTACGAGAAGACCCCGTTCATCATGGTGACGGGGCGCGGCGGCGCGGACAACGCGGCTCGCGCGCTTGAGACCGGGGCAGACGAGTTCATGGGGAAGCCGATTTCACCGCGGGAGTTCAAGGCGCGGGCAATGAAGCTCCTGAAGAAATAGGGCGGCACCTCTAGACGCTCCCGGCCGCCAGGATCGCTTCGCGCAAGAGGCGGTTCTCCTCGAGCGCAAGGAAAGCTTCCCGGTCACCGGGCGGCACGTGGGTCAGCGCATCGCGGAGGAGATCGAGCGCGAGCCTGAGGTGGTCGCGCGCCGAGCGGCCCAACCCGAGGGCCGTGAGGGCGCGGCCGAGCCCGGAGTGAGCCCGCCGGGACAGCGCAGGCGCGCCCAGGTCGCGCGCGCGGCCGAGAACCTCGTAGAATTCATCCACCGCCGCGGAAATGCCGGAGGGATCGCCGGAAGCGGCGAGGGCGCGCGCGCGGAGTTCGGCGAGCGTGGCGGCGTCGCGG
>JAIOPR010000198.1 GCA_021413805.1 Planctomycetota bacterium | reverse complement strand
CTCGCGGCACGCCTCGAACGCCTCCGCGCGGTGCGGCGAACTCACGGCGACCACGACGCTCGCTTCGCCGACCTTCAGCTTCCCGGTGCGGTGCCGGAGAAGTACGCCGCCGACGGGGAAGCGCTTCCTCATGTCTTTTTCGATCGCGTCGAGGACCTTGGCGGCCATCTCGGGGTACGCGTGGTACTCGATCGCCGTGACCTTGCGGCCCTTGTCGTTGTCGCGCACGACGCCGAGGAAAACCGCGACGCCGCCGCACGAGGGATCCGCCACGCTGGCGAGCGCGTCGTCCATCGAGATCCTGCCGGCGTCGATCTTGGTCACCGCTAACCTCCGCTGACCGGCGGCAGGAACGCGACTTCGTCCCCTTCCGCCAGCACCCTCCCCGTCGCCGTCACCGCCGCGTTCACGGCCGCGGCGCATTTCCCCAGCTTTCCCGCCAGCCGCGGCCTCTCGCTCTCCAGCTGCTTCCGCAGATCCGCCACCGTTGCCTTGGGCACCACTTCGACGTCCAGCGAACGGGCGCCGGCGGCGTCAGCGACGGAAGCGAAAAAAAGAACGCGGACCTTCATGGGCTCCCCTTGTGGAGGGGCAATTCTAGGGGGGCGGAAAAAGTTCGTCGAGAGTGAAGTGAAAACGGCGGACGGCGGTTCGGAGACGGGAGTTCGGAGAAAGGGCAAAAAAGGGCGAAAGGGTCCGGGCACAAAAAAACGGGGCGGGAGTTGGCTCCCGCCCCGTCTGGTCAGAACTGTTGGATTACGCCTTCGGCGCCGGCGCGACAGCTTCCGGCGTTCCGACCGCCGTCGTGGCCGCCGCCTTCGCCTGCGCGGCCTTGGCCGCCTCGGCGCGCTTCTTGTCGTAGTCGTAGAGGCTGTTCAGCGCGTTGATCAGCATGTCCACCGGGATGCCGTAGCCGGCCGAGACCTGTTCGATCGTCTCTTCTTCGCTGATCGAGCAATGCGAGCAGCCACCGAGGTGGAAACCCATGAAGACTTCGGCGGCGCGGGGGTGCATGCGCATGGCCGAGCCGATGGTGAGTTCCTTGGTGAAGCGCTTTTCCGCGGAGCTGCAGCCGCAATCGCTGGTGCCGCAGGAGCCGGCGGGAGCGGTGGCGGGAGTGGCGGACGCAGGGACGGGGTTGGGCGAGTTCGGTGTCATGGAGCCTCCGGAAGTTGAGTTGCCTTCGAGATAGAGAACAGGTTAGCAGGGAGGGGCGCCGAGCGCAACCCCGGAAAGAGGACAAAAATAGTCCTGATTGATCTTCAGTCCGCCGTTGCCCCTCTCATCCCGCTCCCCTATCATTTCCGCCCCAACGCCAGTGGTTCGGCACGCTTGATTCCGTGGGTTGCGACCTTCGGCCGCAACCCCCGAAATCAAAGCTGACTCACCACGAGGGAGAACCCCATGCCCACCGAATTCAAGAATGAGCCCTTCGTCGATTTCCACCACCAGGCCACTCGCGACGCCATGGCCAAGGCCATCGAGCTCGTCCAGTCGCAGCTCGGCCGCCACTACCCGCTCGTGATTGGCGGGAAGCGGATCGACACGAAGGACCGCATCAAGTCGATCAACCCCGCCCAGCCCGACGAACTGGTCGGCACCGTCGGCAAAGCCGACATCGCGCTCGCCGACCAGGCGATCGCCGAGGCCGACAAAGCGTTTCTCTGGTGGCGCAAATGGACCCCCGCCGCCCGCGCCCGCATCCTCTGGCGCGCCGCCGCTTCCATGCGCCGCCGCAAATTCGAGTTCAGCGCGTGGCTGGTGTTCGAAGCCGGAAAGAGCTGGGCCGAAGCGGACGCCGACACGGCGGAAGCGATCGACTTCCTCGAGTTCTACGGGCGCGAGGCCCTTCGCTGGGGCGGAGAGCAGGGCGTCACGAAATATCCCGGCGAGGACAACCAGATCTTTTATGTCCCGCTCGGCGTCGGCATCGCGATCCCTCCCTGGAATTTCCCGCTTGCGATCATGGCGGGCATGGTGACCGCGGCCGCCGTCGCGGGGAACACCGTCGTCCTGAAACCGGCCAGCGTCACTCCCGTCATCGCCGCCAAATTCATCGAGCTCCTCGAGGAGTCCGGCATGCCCGCGGGCGTCGTCAACTTCTGTCCCGGCTCCGGCGGTGCCATCGGCGACCACCTCGTCCAGCACCCGCGGACGCGCTTCATTTCGTTCACCGGCTCAAAAGAAGTCGGCCTGCGCATCTGGGAGCTGCCTCGAAGCGCTCTCCCGGCCAGATGTGGCTCAAGCGCGTCGTCGCGGAGATGGGCGGCAAGGACGCGATCCTCGTCGATGAAACCGCGGACCTGGACGGCGCGGCCGACGCGATCGTCGCGAGCGCGTTCGGGTACCAGGGGCAGAAGTGCAGCGCCTGCTCGCGGGCGATCATCGTGAAATCGGTCTACAAGGACGTCCTCGAGCGCGTCGTCGAGCGCGCAAAGCGAATCACGGTCGGCGCGCCGCGCGACCCGATGAATACCATGGGCCCGGTCATCGACGAGCCCGCCTTCAAGAAAATCAGCGAGTACATCGAGATCGGCAAGGGCGAAGGACGCCTCGTGCTCGGCGGCGACAAGTGGAACGGCCCCGGTTATTTCATCCGCCCCGCGATCGTCGCGGACCTCAAGCCTTCCGCTCGCCTCCACTGCGAAGAAATCTTCGGCCCCGTCCTCGCCGTCCTCGAGGCCCGCGACTTCGAGCACGGCCTCGAGATCGTCAATTCCACCGAGTACGGACTCACCGGCGCCCTCTGGTCCCGCGACCGCGCCCGCATCGAGCGCGCCCGCGACGAATTCCACGTCGGCAATCTCTACTTCAATCGCAAATGCACCGGTGCCCTCGTCGACGTCCATCCCTTCGGCGGCTTCAACATGTCCGGCACCGACTCCAAGGCGGGCGGGCGGGACTACCTCGGGCTGTTCCTGCAGCTGAAGAGCGTGAGCGAGAAACTGTAGTGCACCGCTACTGGACCGCCATATCGGTCTTCCTCGCGGCGTTCTTCGCCGTCGTGGTCACGCTGGGTTTCCAGGCCGAGCTCAACCACGCCCGCGTCCACATTGCCGCGGCGTTCTTCCTCGTCGTCGCGATCCTCTTCAGCCACTCCCTCGTCGTGTTTTTCCTGATCGGCTCGGGGCGTGCGATCCGCGAAGCGATCCACGAGAAGCCGTGGTCGAAGCCGTACCTTTCGAAGATCAACGTCTTCCGGCTGAAGTCGTTCCCGTGGGCGCTGGGGTCGATGGTTTCCGGGATCCTGGCGGCGTGGAGCGGCGCCGGCGCGCACACGATGGTCTGGAGTACGCAGACGCACCGGGTGGTTGCGCTGGTCTGCCTGGGCACGAACCTTTTCGGGTTCGTGGTCGAGTGGGCGCAGCTCCGCGCGAATTCGCGGATGATTGCGGAACTCCAGGCGAAGCTCGACGCCGAAGAGCCCTCTTCCGAGGGCGCCGAGGAAACGGTCGGCCAGGAGGCCTGACCGGCGTCGTTACTTCCGAGCCTTTTTCTTCCCGGCGCCGCGGATCAACCCGGAAAGCGCCGGGCTCCCGAACGCCCCCGGCTTGCCCTTCTCCCACTCCATCATCGCCTGCAGCAGCACCGCCGACGTCATGTCGCCCTTCGTGTCCCGGTCCGTCACCTTGACCTGCTCGCCCTTGCAAACCAGCCGCGCCACGGCGTCGAGCGTGATGTAGCCCCGCGTCCGCGAGTCGTACATCTTCCGGTTGGCGTACCTCGTGATCTCGCGCATGGCCTACTCCTTGTCCTTCGCGAGGCGCCGCAGCTTCGTGTTGAGCCGGTCGATCTTGTGCTCGAGCGCCTCAATGTCCGAACGCGACGGCATGTTCAGCTTCGACAGCACCGCGTCCCACCCGCGTTCCGCGACCTTCCCCGCTTTCTTCGCCGCGCCCGTCACCGCCGCCGTCGTCGCCGTCACCGGTTTCGAACTCGCAATCTTCTCCAGCACCACCTTCGCATCCTTCTCCGCCACCTCGCCCCGCGCTACCAGCCGGCCCATCACTTTCTTCGCTTCGTCCGACGCCAGCCCGACCGCGCCCGCGGCGGCGAGCAGGATGCGGCGAAGATCGTCTTTCACGGTTTCGACCATGGGAATGTCCTCCAGGGAAGTAGGTTGACGTTAACGCGGTGCGTCAACGCGCGTCAATGGAACGCTCGCGGCGGGCGGCTTGCGATTTCGGGGCCTTCCCGCTAATCTCCCCGGCATGGCCGAATCACCCCGCGAGCGCGCCCTCGTCAAGCTCCGAACTCCCCTTGAGGTCCGCTTCAAGTTCCTCTCCAAGACGCGGCAGGAGGCGGAGCAGGAGCAGGTCTACGAAGGGACGGCGCCGGCGATTTCCGCGCAGGGGTGCCTGCTGGCGGGGAAGATCCCGAAGTTCGATTGGCTGACGGACCTGCTGACGCAGAAGATGATGCTGGGGATCAACCTGCTGCTTCCGCACGACCCGGACCCGATCAAGGTTCTGGGCGAAGTCGGCTGGATCGAGAGGATTGACGAAGCGACGGGGCGCTGCCAGATCGGGGTGACGTTCAAGGACATCCAGGCGGCAGACCGGAGCAAGATTTTCGCGCACCAGGTGAAGGCGCAGCTGCCGAGCGGCTAAGCAGGCGGGATCGTGTGCGCCGCGAGCCAGCGCCAGCCGTCGGGGTCCTGGAAGAGCGCGTGTCGCTCGCCCCAGGGGACGTCGCCCGGGGGCTGAATCGATTTCGCCCCGCGACGGAGCGCCGCGGCGTGGGCCGCATCGGCGGAGGCGACGTAGACGAGGAAGGTCGTCGGGGAGGCGGACCCGCTTGAAGCGGGCGATCGCCCGTCGCCGCCGTGGATCTGCTCCGGAGCGACCATGAGGACGATCACGCCGTCCGCGGCGAGCTCGGCATGGACGATCCGGCCGTCCTGCATGTTCACGTTTTCCCGGCGCAGGCCGAAAATGTCTTCATAGAACGCGAGCGCCGATTCCGTGTCCTTCACGTAGACGAACGGGACCACGCGGGCATAACCGGGCGGGGTCACGGGGCTCACCGGCGGCGCTTCGACCGGATCGCCGCCCGGATTCCGGAGAGCTGGTCGAGGAGGCCCGGGAGATCGGTGAGCTTGAGCATGTTCGGGCCGTCCGACGGCGCGCGGTCCGGGTTTTCGTGGCACTCGAGGAAGAGCCCGTCAGCGCCGGCGGCGACGCCGCAGCGCGCGAGGACCGGGACCATCTCGCGGCGCCCGCCCGTCGAGGTGCCCTTGCCCCCCGGCTGCTGCGCGGAATGCGTGGCGTCGAACACCACCGGCACTCCCAGCTTCTGCATCTCCGGGATCGCGATGAAATCGTTCACCAGCGTGTTGTACCCGAAGGACACCCCGCGCTCCGTGACCAGCGCTTCGCCGCCGCTCCGCCGGATCTTCTCCAGGATGTTCTTCACGTCCCACGGCGCCATGAACTGGCCTTTCTTCACGTTCGCGACCCGCCCGCTCTTCGCCACCGCGACGACCAGGTCGGTCTGGCGGCACAGGAAGGCGGGGACCTGCAGGATGTCGCAGACCTCCGCGGCCGCCGCGACTTCTTCGACCTGGTGCACGTCGGTGAGGATGGGGACGCCGAAGAGCTTCTTGACCTTCGCGAGCACGGCGAGGCCCTTCACCAGGCCGGGGCCGCGGTAGGCGTCGAGGGAAGTGCGGTTGGCCTTGTCGAAGCTGGATTTGAAGATGAGGGGGAAGCCGGCGCGCTCGGCGATTTTCACGAGTTTTGCGGCGACGGAGAGGCAGTGCTTTTCGCTTTCGATGACGCAGGGGCCGGCGATGAGGGGGAGTTGATCGCCCCCGAAGGTGATGCCGGCGACGGTGACGGAGCGGTTCACGGGGATTCTGCGTCTCCCAGGAGGTGCCCGAGTTTGTCCTTCTTGGTCTGGAGGTAGCGGGCGTTGGCGGGGTTGGGCGGGATGGCGATGGGGACGCGCTCGACCATCTCGAGGCCGTAGCCGGCGAGGGCGACGAGTTTCTTGGGATTGTTGGTGAGGACGCGGAGTTTGCGGAGGCCGAGGTCGGTGAGGATCTGGCAGCCGGTGCCGTAGTGGCGGAGGTCGGCGGGGAGGCCGAGGGAGTGGTTGGCCTCGACGGTGTCCTGGCCCTGGTCCTGGAGGGCGTAGGCCTTGAGCTTGTTGGCGAGGCCGATGCCGCGGCCTTCCTGGCGAATATAGAGGAGGACGCCCTTACCGGCGGCCGCAATCTGCTTGAGGGCGGCCTGGAGCTGGTCGCCGCAGTCGCAGCGGAGGGAGCCGAAGATATCGCCGGTGAGGCACTCCGAGTGGACTCGGATGAGGACGGGGTCGGGCTGGGTGACGGGCCGGCCGTCGGGGCCCGGTTCGCCGACGCCGCCGGCGCAGAGCGCGATGTGGAGGTATTCGTCGGTGAGCGAGCGGTAGAGGTGCGCGCGGAACATCCCGTACTTCGTGGGCATGTCCGTGACGGTCACCTTCTCGATCAGCTTCTCGTGCCGCCGGCGGTACTCGATCAGGTCCTCGACGCTCGCCAGCTTCAACCCATGCGTCTTGCAGAACTCGTGCAGCTGCGGCAGGCGCGCCATCGTGCCGTCGTCGTTCATGATCTCGCAGATCACGCCCGCCGGCTGGCACCCCGCCAGCCGCGCCAGGTCCACGCCCCCCTCGGTCTGCCCCGCCCGCTCCAGCACGCCGCCACGGCGCGCCCGAAGCGGAAAAATGTGGCCCGGGCGGACCAGGTCCGCGGGCCGCGTATCCTTGCGCAGGCAGATCTCGATCGTGCGGGCCCGGTCGGCGGCGCTGATTCCCGTCGTGATTCCCGTCGCGGCGTCGATCGAAACCGTGAACGCCGTCTGGAACCGCGCCGTGTTGTGGGCCACCTGCATCGGCAGGTCCAGCGCTTCGCACCTCTCGTCCGTCAACGCCAGGCAGATCAGCCCGCGGCCGAAGCGGGCCATGAAGTTGATCGCCTCGGGGGTGGCGAATTCGGCGGCCATGCAGAGGTCGCCCTCGTTTTCGCGGTTCTCATCGTCAACAAGCACGACCATCCGGCCGGCGCGGATGTCTGCGAGAACTTCGGGGATGGGAGTGAAGGCCATGGCAGGAAAGGGTATCGCCGAGTGGGGAGGGCGTCAACGGAGGGGGAGCAGAAGCGACCTGGCGAACCGAGTGAGGCATCCGGGGCGGCTCGTATTCAGCGGGGCAGAATAGTGCGCAAAGGCCTGTTGGGTGGGTAGTTACGGCAAGAAGTGAAAAAAGTGCCCTGGGCGGCTGTAAGGATCAGGGTAGTGAGGGAGGGAAATGGTCGCCCAGGGCACGAAACTGGATGCTCATCACGGTGAGGCCTAATCTATTGCAAAGCTGAGGCCAATCACCGGAACGGATGTCTTCGCGAAATTGATGACGTAAGTCTTTATTATTTAGACCTTTATGTCAACGATAATCTGGCGGCCCGAAACCAGAGGATTGGCCGCGGTTCGATCGTTTCAAAAAGGAACGCAAATTTGGGTTATGTCGTTTTGATATATGCGCCTAACATCATATGCGCCATGCTATTAAGTCAACAGTTGGCCTCCTTCCGACTTGAAACGTCGCCGACCTACGTTTCAACTTACCCGACTCACTTCATACCGCTCCACATCGTATCCTGGCTCCCCGAGAATCGCAACTTCTCGGCCGTACCTCTCCTCCAGTTTCATCAACTCCTTGCGCTTCGTGTTCAGGATGTACTGTGCCACATCCACGTTCATCCGCAACTCCACCCCCAGCCCCCCCGCCGCGCTCAACTCGTGCCGGATCAGCCGCAGCAGCCAGAGCCCCATGCTCTCCACGCTCCGCACCATCCCCGTCCCACGGCACCGCTCGCACTCTTCATACGAGGCCAGCTTCACCCCCGGCCGGATCTTCTGCCTCGCCATCTCCACCAGCCCGAACCGGCTCATCCTCAGCACCGTCGTCTGCGACCGGTCCCGCTTCACCGCCTCCTTCAGCGCTTTCTCTACCTCCCGCCGGTTTTCCGCATCCCTCACGTCGATGAAATCCACCACGACCACCCCGCCGATATCCCGAAGCCGCAACTGCCGCCCGATCTCCTCGCACGCTTCCAGGTTCGTGCGGACCGCAATCCCCTCCGGGCTCTCCCCGACCAGCCGACCGCTGTTCACGTCCACCGCGGTCAGCGCCTCCGTTTCCTCGATCACGATCGAACCCCCGCTCGGCAACTCCACCCGCTTCCGATAGAGGCCTTCAATCTGCGGCTCGACGCCGAACTTGTGGAAGAGCGGCTCGTTTTCCTCGTAGAGCAGGAACCGGCCGCGGAAGCTGGGCATGACGGTGGACACGAACTCGATCGTGCGCTCGAGGACCTCGGGGGAGTCGATCAGGACTTCCTCGACTTCCGGCGAGAAGAGGTCTCGGATGGTGCGGATGACGAGGTCGCTCTCGTGGTAGAGCCGGACGGGCGGCCGTTCGTCGCGCGCCCGGTCGGAGACGGCGCGCCACAGCCGGACGAGCGAGTCCAGGTCCTTCTGAAGGTCCCGGTGCGTCTGCCCCGTACCGGCGGTGCGAATGATGAAACCGACGTCGTCGGGGGGTTCGAGTTCCTGGAGAAGCGCCTTGAGGGATTCGCGCTCGGCGGCGTCGGTGATGCGTTTCGAGACGGCGGTGCGCCGCGTTTCCGGGGTCAGGACGAGGTAGCGCCCCGCGACCGAGACGTCCATGGAGACGCTGGGGCCTTTTTCGCCGACGGGGTCGCGGATCACCTGCACCACGACATCCTGCCCCGGCCGCAGCACGTCCCGCAGGTTTACCGAGGGCCGGCGATCGTGCCGCTCCGGGACCCGGCGCGCCGTGTCCGTCCCGGGCTCCAGACCCGGCGGGGGCGCGGACGGCGCGGGGGCCGGTGTCCGGCGCGCCGGCTCCGTGCCGCCGGATCCCCCCGGCGCCACGACCTCGCTCACATGCAGGAACGCGTTCTTGCCCAGGCCGATGTCCACGAAGGCGGCCTGAAGCGACGACACGATGTTGACGACACGCCCCTTGTAGATGTTGCCGACGAGGGTTTCGCGGGAAGCGCGCTCGATGTAGAACTCCTGGAGGACGCGGTCGTCGAGGACGGCGACGCGGACTTCCTCGGGATCGAGGGCGTTGACGAGGATGCGGCGCTGGGTCACGGGAGGCTCATTTCTTCGCCGCCATGACGGTCTTCGTCCGCAGGATCCGCGCCCCGGTCACGCCCAGCTCCCGCAGGACTTCCTCCGGCCGCGCCGACCCGTTGTCCGTGATCCGGATCGAGAAGCGCAGTTTTCCGTCCGCCGTCGCGACCTGCAGGATCCATGGCCGGATATCCACCGTCCGGGACTTGCCGTCGTTCGTGCGGCGCTCGACCGGGACTTCTTTCCGCGCCAGGAGCGCGGCGGTATCGACCGTGGCTCCGCCGATCTCGGCTTCGTACTCGGCCTCGACCGCCGCCACACGCCCTTCCGCCCGCGTCGCCTCCGTCACCACCATCCCCGCGGGCAGTTGCCCGACGAGCCGCGTCACGAAATCCCCCGGCTCGCGGTTCTCCGTCAACTCGATTTCCACCCACTCGTCCACCGACTCCACGCCGAGGGGAAGCGCCGACAGGAATGTCACGCGGGGTCGTGGGCTGAATCCTTCCGAGAGCGAAATCGGGAATTCTTCCCGCCGGAGGCCGCGTTCGAGGAGCCGCATCATGTCGTGATGCGAGTAGAACCGGGCGTCGCCGGTCTTCGTAAAGCGGAGGCGGTAGAGGAATCGGCCCACGGGTTGCGGACTCGGCGCAGGACGGGGACTACTTCCCATTCTTGAGCCGTTCGTGCTCCTTCTCCTCGTCGGCACGCGCCTTCTTCAACTTCTCTTCCCATTCCTCCGGCGTCAGTCCCTGCTTCAGCCGCTCGTTTTCCGACGCTTCCCGCGCCCTCGCTTCGTCGAGACGCGCCGCGGCGTTGGAGGCGGCGACGCCCGTTCCGCGGACCAGCCGCGGGGTCACGAAGACGATGATGTGGTTCTTGGTCTTGTTGGTGTCGGTGTGGCGGAAGAGATGCCCGACGATCGGGATGTCGCCCATCAACGGCACCTTCTCCACGACGCGGACGTCGCGGTCCTCGACGAGGCCGCCGACGACGGCGGTGCCGCCGGACTCGACCAGCATGCGCGTCATGACGGACGCGGTGGCGACGCGGGGCAGGAAGACGCGCTGCGCGCCGCCCCCCGCGATCGTGGCGTCCCCGGTGAGCTGGAATTCATCGAACCCCGGCAGGATCTCCGACGTCCCCGTGAGCTCGTTCGTCTGCGGGATCAGCGTCATCACGATCCGGTTCGTGCCCGCGACGACATGCGGCACCACCAGCAGCTGGAACCCGACCTGGATCGGCGAGTTCGGGGCTTCCTTCACCGATGTCGTCGTCGTGCCGCTCTGCGTCGAAGCGACCTCGATCTGCGCCCAGCGCAGCGTCTCCCCCACGAAAATCGTCGCCTCGGCATCCGACAGGACCGAAAGGCTCGGCGCCTGCTCGACGCGCGAGTCCGAATCCTGCTGGAAGAGCCTGAGAGTGGCGGTGATGCCGAAGTCGGTGGACCAGAAGGCGTCGGAGCCGACGGCGTCCTCGCCGATGCCGAAAGGCAGGCGCGAGCGGCGGATGGTGGAATTGGCCCCCAGGAACGGCGTCGACCCCGGGGCGCCGCCCCCGAAGAAAGCAGGGCCGCTGTGGCTGTTCGGGAGGAAGACGACGGAAGTGCCGATCGAAATCCCGCGCCGCGACCCCGTCGAGTACAGGATGCCGACCTGCGCCAGGTCCGCGTTCCGCGTCGTCACGACCTTGCACTCAAGATGCACCTGGTACGGCTCCACGTCCAGCCGGTCCAGCAGCCGCCGGATCTGGCCCAGCCCCGGCGCCGTGTCCGTCACCATGATCGAGTTCGTGTCCTGCACATACTGCAGCGACCCGATCGCCCGGTCGCCGCGCCGCGTCAACGCTGACCGCAACGCGTCCAGCACCGTGAACTGCTTGATCGGCTCCTCAACTCCCTTCGGCTCCCCGACCAGCGTGTCCGCCTTGATCCGCGGCCGGTACAGGTCCTGCGGCCGCAGGTAGTGCAGCGTGAACACCTGCGTCTCCATCTGCGATTCCAGCTGAAGCGCCGTCACGATCCGCACGATCCCCGACCGCTCCGTCACCACCGCATACCCCGCCGTCTTGACCAGCGCTTCCAGCGCATCCGTCCACGGCACATCCTGGAAACGCATCGTGATGCGCACCTTGGCGTCGATATCCGGCGCGATGACGACATTCGCCCCGGCCTTCCCGGCCAGCACGTCGATGATCTCCAGAAGCGGCGAATTCTTGAAATCGGCCGTCACGCGCGGCGGCCGCTCGACCCGCACGAGCCGCGCCGAATCGTCCCGCGCCACCGTCTTCGTGCGCCGGCACAACTCCTCCAGCGCCTGCCGCCACGGCACCTCGATCAGCGTCACTGTCACCCGGTCCTCAATCCCCGCGTCCGCCACGATGTTCACCCCCGCCGTCGCCGACAGGCGCCGCAGGATCTCGGGAAGCGGCATGTCGCGGACGTCGAGCGACACGGTCGCGTCCTCTGGACGCAGATCCCCGGGCCCGGCCCCCAGGATCGTCCCCGTCCCCGCCGCTTCTTCGGACCAGGCCGGCGCCGAGAAAGCGAGAGCGAGCAGGGAGGCGGTCAACGCGGCGGGGAGTCGGACGGTCATGTCGTGGCTCCAGGGGACGGGGTTTGGAAGGGCGACATCCTACGTTTCTACTCGCCGATCCTCATGCGGATTTTCTCGCCGCGGTATTCGATGACCACCGCGTCCGGCAGGATTTCCTTGAGCACGCACCCCTCGGCGCCGTCGATCGCGCTTCCCTCCGGGAACGATTTGTCGCCGAGGAGGGCGACGGCGCTGGCGACGCGGAGCGTGACTTTGGGCCTGGCGACGAGCGGGGCGCCCGGGACGTCGAGGCCGATCTCCAGCGCGAAGTCCTTGGGGTTCCTGACCACCATGACGCCGTTCGGGTGGCGGTCGCGCAGGCGTTCCAGGCCCTCGAGCCGGATTGCCGCGCGCCGGTCGAGCCCGGCGGCTTCTTCCTCGATCGCGCGCACCGAGGCCAGCTCCGGCCGGCCCGCGAGTTCGGGGTCAGAGGACAGTTCGTGGATCGCCCCCATGAGCGGCGCGACCCGCGCCAGCGAAGCGGCGTCGCCGGCTTCAAAGGCTTCGCGGATCTCCTTGAAGAGCGCTTTCGCGGTGGAAACGGCGGCGCGCGAGGGGTCGAAAAGCCGGCCGGCGGCGGCGACGATCTCGGCGACGCGCGCGGCGGAGCCGGCGACCCCCGAGTCGCGCAGCTTGCCTGCGGCCACGCGGATGGCCCTCGAGTTTTCGGCGAGCGCGCGTTCGCGGTCGGCCTCGGGGAGTCCCGCGGCGGCCTGCATCGCCTCGAGGTGGGCGCGGGCTTCGTCGAGCAGCGCCCTCACTTCGACGGCAGTCAGGCGAGTCGCTTCGGGTGCGCCCTCTTCAATCCGGCGCACCTCCAGCTCCGTCAGCATCGGCCGGAACGGGTCCCGCCGGCCCGCCTGGGCCCAGACGAATTCCCGCCCGCCTTTCGCATCCTTCTCGTCCCGCGCCCGTTTCAGCGCGCACCCCGCCGCCGAAAATTCCACCGGCAGCCCCCGCGCGTCCACCACGAGCGTCACCGTCGCGCCCGCCCCGGCCCGCGGCGTTCCCTCGAGGGTCCAGCAGTCCTGCTCCAGGTCCGCCACCGGGCGCGGCCCGCGATTCTTGATCACGAATCCCCACTCTTCTTCCCCGATGGCCGCTTCCCCGCCATCGGCGCGCGCCGTGAACGAGGAAGCGCTCATTTCGAGGGCGGGGTGCCAGGGGCCGTAGCGCCGGAGGAGGGCGGCGGGGACGAGCCTCGCGGGCCAGCAGGCGCGCTCGCGCGTCCACGGCTGGACGCGCTCGACGGCGGGCGCGACGGCCCGGCGAACGAGCGTGCGGCCGTCGAACTTTGCGGCCACCTGGACCTCGGCGCCGCCGACGCGCAGCCTCGACATGCCGCGCACCGGCGCCAGATCCGCATCGAGCGTCCACTCTTCGCGCCAGCCCGTCGCAGCGCCGGCGAACTCGAGTTCGCCTTCCTCGAAATAGTTCACGACCGCCCTTCCGTCCTCGACCCCGTTCTCAAGGCGGATGTGCGCGAACCCCGCCCACCGCGCGTCCCCCGGCGCCGTCGCGCGGTACCACAGGTCGCTCGCCAGGTCGGGGCGTTCCTGCGCCCGGGCCGAAGCGGCCGCCACCACCCACAGCACCAGCGGAAGCAGCTTCTTCATCGCGCTTCCTCCCGCACACGGAACGCCGTCAGCCTCATCGCCAGCGTCGCCGGCGTCGTCTCCGGCCGCCCCTCCACCAGCCGCGCCGATTCCGGCTTCAACTCGAACTGCTCCACGATCACCGCGCGCCTCTGCGACTCGACAAGATCCAGGAATCGCCCGAGCGCGGCAAAATCCCCCTGCGCCTCGACCGCGACCGCGACTTCCTCCACCACGCCCGGCGTGGCCGCGGCGGGCGAGGGGCGGATCACCGTCACCAGCACTCCCGCCCTCGCCGCATCGGCGGTCAGCGCCCTCCGCAATGCCTCCAGGTCCGCGTCGTCCGCAGGCGGCAGCATCTCGCGGAACTCCGCCTGCCGCGCCTCCAGCCCTTTCTTCTCCTCCTCCAGCACCGGGCGCCGCGCCGAGACCGCCCGCTCGCGCCGAAGCGCTTCTCCCTGCATTTCCATCTGTTCGCGCGCCGGGCCGATCCGCATGAACTGGAGATGGATCGACAGGGCCACGAGGGCGAGCGTGGCGACGATGACGGCGCCGAGGACGGCGCCCGAGCGGCCGCGGAGATTCATCGCGTCGCCCCTTTCTCCACGTCGCGGAAAAGCCGGACGACGAAAGCGTTCGACCAGCCCTCGGCGGTTCCGCCGCGCACGGTCGCCTTTTCAGCATACCGGTCGTCGTAACGCGTGAAATCGCCGCCGGGGGCCAGGAAAGCGCGCCGAAGCGCTTCGATGAACTCGCCTGTGACCTGTCCCATCGGGGCGGGGCGCGCCGGGTCCGGCGACGCTTCGCACGCGAGTTCCAGCGACGCCTCCGCCCCGTCGCCGGACGCTCCCGAACGATCGGTGCCACGGATGGACGTGAGCCAGACGCGCGGCGTCTCGCGGTCCAGGATCCCCGCCACCACGTCCAGCCGCCGCGACCACGTCACGCGGCGCACCTTCTGGACCCGCGCCAGGATTTCAGCGCGGCGCCGAAGCGGCGCGAGCTCGGAATCCAGCCGCGAGGTTTCCGACGAGGCCGCCCGCTCCCTCACGAGTTCCTTGTCGCGGTCGGCAATCTCGCGCACCAGCTTGTTCGATTCCGATCCCGTCCACGCCGCGGCGGCCGCCGCGACCAGGAGCAGGACCCCGGCGATGGCGCCCAGCCCGAGGCGCGGCAACGGGCCCGCTTCGCGCTTCCGTCGCTCCGCCGGCAGCAGGTTGATCCGGATCACCGGTCAGTCCTCCCTCACGCGGCTCGCGAGACCGACCGCGATCGCCGCCTGCGCCGCCGCGCCTTTCAGGTCCGAGCTGTTCACCTCGCCGACCAGCGGCAACCCCTCCGTCGGGTCCCACTTCGACGGAGCTTTCCCGAACGCGGTCTGGAACGCCTCCGCGAGGCCCGGGGTTGTCGAAGCGCCGCCGGAGAGCCAGATGCCCTCGACGGGCCGCTCGTACTGCGATTCGAAATAGTCGAAGGACAGGCGCACTTCGTGGCACAGGTCTTCCAGCAGCGTCGCCACCGCCAGCTTCATTTCGTCCACCCGGTCGATCTGCAGGCGCTTCGCCTGCTCCGCGGAGTCGGCATCGGTCCCGAGGGCGCGACCGATTTCGCCGGTGAAGTCGTTCCCGGCGACGTAGATTTCGCGCGTGAAGAAATAGCTCGAGAACGGTTTCATGATGGTGAGGCTGGTCTTGAGCGCGCCGACGTCGAGGAGTGCCGCGGTCTTCTCGGCCATGGAAGGCGAGGCCATCGCGCGCAGCTCAAAGGCGTTTCCCAGCGCGAACGCGTCGACGTCCACGATCGAGGGCTTGAGCCCGGCGCGCTCGAGGAGCGCCACGTGTTCGTCCACAGCGTCCCGCCGCGCCGCCGCGAGCAGGATGCGCACTTCGCCACCCTGCCCCCCGGGCGCTTCCGCAATCGCGCCTCCCGGCTCCTCAAGCCGCTCCCAGTCCAGGTACCCCATCTCCGGCTCGAACGGGAGATACTTCCCGACCTCGTACTTGAGGTTGGCCGCCAGTTCCGCATCCGGCGCACGCTTCGCCGAAATGTACCTCACGATCACGTTGCGACCCGACACCGACGTCGCCACCCGCTTTCCCTTCCATCCCGACCGCGACACGATCCCGCTCAGGATGTCCGGAAGCGCCTGGGGCTCGGAGACCTCGGCGCGCGCCCATCCCGTCAGGGCCAGCCCGCCGCGCGATTCCGTCAGCTCGACCGCCTTGATAAAGCGGGAGCCGATGTCGAGCCCGATCAGGCTGCGGGAGGCCATGCGCTCAACGTTTCTCGAAAATGGCGTTGGCCTTGTTGTACGACTCGATGTCGCCGATGTCGAACCACATCCCGTCGATCACGAACCCGTACGTCGGCACCTGCTTCACCAGCCACTGGATGTACCACCCCGGCTGGTCCTTGTTGTTCCCCGCCGCCAGGTACTTGTCCACGAGCGGAAGCGTCGCCTTCGGGAAATAGTAGAGGCAGATCGAAATCAGCGTCGTCTTCGGTTTCGCCGGCTTTTCCTCGAAGTCCGTGATCCGCTTGTCCCCGTCGAGCGTCACCACGCTGTACTGGCTGATCAGCGGCCCCACATGCTGCATGTCCTTCAGGCACACCACCGGCCCGCCCTTCGCCTTCCCGAACTCCACCATCTTCTTCACGTCGAACTCGAACAGGTTGTCGCCCGCGACCACGAGCAGGTCGTCGTGGATGTTGGCTTCGCGAAGCGAAAACTGGATGTCCCCGACTGCGCCGAGCCGGTCCTCATTGGACGTCGTGCCATCATTCACGATGGTCACAGGTACAGGGCAGGCATACCCCTTCTTCCAGTCCTCGAACGCCTTCGCAAATCGCGAGTTCGTGACAAGCGCGATTCCGTCCAGCCCGGGCACGGGAAGCAGCCGCTCGAGGATCCACTCCACCATCGGCTTGCGCCCGATGGAAAGAAGCGGTTTGGGACGGTCCTTGGTCAGCGGGTAAAGCCGCGTTCCGTAGCCGGCGCCGAGCAGAAGGGCCTTCACGTGGAGCTCCCGGGAGCTGAGGCGCCGGGGCATCCGGCGCGCGACGCAATTCTAGGCGGCAAAGGGGGATCGGTCAAACGGCTTGTCGCGGCCCGGCGGCTTCCCGGGCAAAAAAAAAACGGCCGACGCGGAAGCGCCGGCCGTGGATCTCTCTCGATGCCTAGAACTTGATGCCGATCGTCGCCTGCCCGAATACCCGCGCTTCTTCTTCCATGAACCCGTGCCCGATGCCCGCTTCGAAAAGCATCGGTCCCAGGCGCGCACGCAAGCCGAGCATGACCGAGCCGATGAAATGCGCGTTGTAAGTGTCGTCCAGCACCGACCGCCACGCGTTCGAGTGGCCTTCGACCTGCCCGATCACCATCAGGAACTTGAAAATCTGAAGCGTTGCCGCCAGCCCGCCGGTCGCGAACGGCCGGATCTCGGGGTGTTCGGGGTTCGTGTCCGTCGCCGTCTCGGGCATCACGTTGAACAGCGTGCCCGTGTTCCGCGTGTAGATGAACCCGAGGTTCGCATGGAACGTCGCGATCCCCCACTTGATCGAGCCCATCACGTTCACGCCGCCTTCGTGGCCGCGCGTATCAAGCAGGTCGCTCCGTTCCGCCATCGACTTCTTGTACTTCAGGTCGATGCCGAAACCGCTGATCTGGTCGTCGTGCTTCCAGATGTTCCACTTGAGGTTGACTTCGATCGCCTTCGAGCCCAATCCGCGGACGTAGTTGTGAATGACCGGCGTGCGCCCCACGTACCAGTAGATGTCGTTGTCGCCCAGGTCCGTCAGCTCCCCGAAAATGTACCGGAGCCCGAACTCAAAGCGCCAGGGCAGCCCGATCTTCAGTTTCGCCACGCCCAGGTTCAGCCGCCCCACCCACTTGACTTCTTCGTCCTGGTGGCGCATGCCGTACTGCTGGTTGTACATCTGGCCGCTGAACGCGAGGTAGAAATGCCACGGGCTCAACGTCGCCGCGGCCTCCATCGGCCACCGCGTGTTCAAGCTGCTGAAGGAGCCGCCGCCGTCGTGCTCCATCGGCCCGCTCCACATCGGGTCGCCGTCCTTGATGTACTCAAACCACTCCCACGCCTTCTCGTTCAGGCGCTCCTTCTTCCCGTCGTGCGCCTTGTGCTCTTCCTTGGTCGCCTTGTCGAACTCGTCCGAGTAATCGTCCTCGTAGGCGTCCCTGTCGCCGATCGAGTAGGAAGCGGGATCGAGCTTGTTCCCGCTGTCCGCCCATACCGGCGTAGCCAGCACACCCACCGCCACAGCGGCGAAGACAGTTTTCAGCACGCTTGCCTCCTTGGCTGAATCGCAGGACCGTTCGGCGCCCGGGTCCTTCCCCGAACTGCGCCCCCCATCGGACAGCGACAGACGATGCCGACACATTCCCCTCGCGGCAACCCCACCCCAACGTCGGGGAGGCCGCGAATAAGGCAAGCGTTGTAGCCGCCTGAGGGGGTGGGCGTCAAACAAAAAGTCCGCTTCTGAGGCCCCTTTCTGGCTACAACTTTCAGTTCCGGCCTGGCTACATTCTCCGAAGTGCTGCAACGCCGAGGCCGAAGAGTGCCACAAGGCAGGAGAGACCGAGGGCAATGGGTCGTGTGACACCCGCGGCGATCGGAGTGAGGATTGCGCGGGTAGCCGAGCGGGAGGAAGGGGAAGCTTCGAATCCCGAAGCGAGGGCAGCGCCGGCGGTGCGGTACCAGCCGCTGAAGACCCGTCCCGCGGCGGAGCTTTCGAGAACGGAGGTGCGGAATGCCATGAGGCTGCCAACTTCCGGTGTGACGCCGCCCCACGCGGCGGTCGCGATGTAGCACTTCTTGCGGCCGTGGTGCGTCGAGCCGGTGCGGACGCCGAACTGGAAGTCATCGCCTATGCGGAACGACTGGGCGACGCTGAAAGGCCCGGTAGCGCCGTTGGCGTCGGTGTACTGGATACGCCAGAAGTACACGGTGTCGCGGAGGAGGTTGATACCCATCGTGAGGTCCAGGCAGCGCGAATCCTTGGGCAGGATCGGCGAGAGGCCCATCGATCCGGAGTCGAAATCCAGGGTCAGGAAGGTCGGGTCCGTAGTGACCTGAAAGTGGTAGGCGATGGCATTGTCGACCGTGTTGGAGTCGCGGTAGATCGCGCTGAAATGCGGGCTTTCATCGAGGACAGGATCTACGAACCCGGCCCGGCCTGACTGGGCGCCGTTCGCACCCTCATTCACGAAAAGAGTATCCGGGGGGAGCGGCGGGAGCGCAGGCTCCACGATGAACGTCGTGACCACGGACGCCGGGCTGAAATTGACCCCGGTATCAACGGCAAAGGTGCGCCAGTAGTAGGTGCCGGCAGGAAGCACCGCAACGGACGCCGTGGAGAGCACGGAAAAAGTCGTAAAATTGATGCTCCCGAAAAGCGGGTCGTCATCGACGTCGACCTGGTAACCCGCGATGACACCCACGCCGCACGGCGAAGTGTCGGAAGAGTCCGTCCAGTCCAGCACCAAAGGAAAGGCGACCGTGGATCCGTCGGCCGGGCTTACGTGTACAGGAGCGGGCGGGGGGATGCTGTCGACACAACTGACGGCAAGGTTGTCGATGAAAAAGCCCGAAAAGGCGTTCCCTATCCCGTCGCCGGAGGCGAATACGAACTGCACCTGGCAACTGGTCGACCCCGCGAGGGAGGCGCTCGCATCGATGCTGATCGTGGTCCAGGTGTTCATCGCGAATTCAATGTCCGCGCCGGACCCCGGATCGCCGATGGAGAACGTGGCAACCGTTGCCGCGGTGTCATCAAGGATGAACACGTACATCAGGTCAACGCCGAAGAGGAACCCCAGCGACTCCGTCTGGAACGCCGCAGCGAAGGAAATCTGAACCGAACCGGCCAGGGGGACGATTCCGATCACCGGGCTCGTTGCGTAGCCCTTCACGGCCCCATCCGTGATGTCCTCGAAGTTCACGCCGTCATTGAAGTTCAGCGACCCAGCGGAAGGCGCCCCGGGGGGATAGGTCGATGACGTCACGCCGCCGATCAAGCCCGGCGTCGCGTCCACGTTCCATCCCACACCTTCCGTGCTGGGCGGGTCGAGAACCCACCCTGTGGGGACGCCGCTGTCGAAATTCTCGGAGTAAGGGGCAACCTGCGCCGAGGCGGCGAGGCAAAGGAGGGGAAGAAGCAATGCGGAGAGGGCGAACTTCATGAGTGCCTCCAGGGTGCTCTGCGAGTTCAGAGGTTAAACACGCGCGGTGGCGGAGTAAAACAGACCGGGAAAACGAAATCAATCCTCACTCGGGCGCCCGCACCCCATTCACCCGTCTTTCCT
>JAIOPR010000197.1 GCA_021413805.1 Planctomycetota bacterium | reverse complement strand
TGGACGCCGCCGCCGGCGCGATCCTGAGCTGGGGCCGGAATATCAGCGCCCGTGGCGATGAAATTAACCGCCTGAACCAGGTCCTGCGCGATGCGAAGGACCTCGATGCCTACGTCTCCCGGCTCGATGCCATCACGAAGGAAACCGGGCTCGAGAACCCCATCATCCGCAAGGCCATCGGCCAGACGTACTTCGCACAGGGCAAGTTCGAGCTGGCGACGGCGCAGCTCCAGAAGGCCGTGGAAGTGCAGCCGAACGACGTCGAGACCCACCGCATGCTCATCGACGCCTACGACAAGATGGGCCTGCACGACCGCGCCACCGCGCAGCTTCTCGAGTCCGCCAAGGTGACCGGGCACAGCGTGGACCTGTACAAGGACCTCGGCAAACGGTGGACGGAGTTGAAGCAGCCCGCCAACGCGGAGCGCGCTTACACCAACCTCGCCGAAATGATGCCGCAGGAATCCGAGTCCCACGAAGCCCTCGCCCACGTCCGGCATGAGCAGAGCCGCTGGGCCGAAGAGGCGCTTCAGTGGAGGCACGTCATCCGCATCCGCTCGCGGGAACCGGTCGGCTATCTCGGGCTGGCGCAGTCGCTGATTTCGGCGGGAGAGCTGAAAGAGGCGCGGGAGGTCGTGGAGAAGATCATCGCGACCGACTGGCCGGCGCGGTTCGAGAACGAGCGGAACAAGGCGCGGGAGCTTTTGACGCAGATCGAGAATCGTTCGAAGTAGCGGAGTAACCTGGTCCCCCGGCGTGCCGTGCGCCGGGGGAAACAACGGCTGGCGGAGGACAACGGCAGGACGACGGCAGGACAACGGCGGAAGATCAGCGTTTCGACATCCCCGAGAGCCGAAGCAGCAGGTTGTGCCCTACCTTGTCGTGCCAGTTGAAGGAATTGGACATCACGACGACGGCGAGGCCCTCCTCCACGATCATCCCTACGTACGCGCTATAACCGGACACGATCCCGTACTTGTAGACGATGGTCACGCCCTGGTCGTCGAAGTGATTGACGATCCAGCCTAGCGCGACGTCCTCCCCCTGGCCGTGGCACCGGACGTGCTGCATCGAGGCGAGCAGCGGTCCAATCCCGTCCCGGCCGCCCCCGAGGTTGGCCCTCGCTAGCGCCATGAGGTCGTCCGCTGTCGAGAAAAGCCCGCCGGTCCCGCGCATGAACTCCCCCATCTCCCAGGCCGGCATTTCGGTGCCGGATTGCTGGAAGCACGGGTGCCCGCCGGAGTGCCCCGCCGCGAGGCGCCTGGCCTCTTCGCCCTCCAGGTCGAACGTCGTGTCGCCCAGCCCGAGCGGCCCGGTGACCTTTTCGCGGACCAGTTCCGCCAGCGGCCTGCCTGTCTTGACCTCCATCAACCACGCCAGGAGCGCGGTGCCCAGATTGGAATAATCGACGACCCGTTCTTCCCGGGGAGGAAGCTTGCACGTGGCAAGGTACTGAAGCGCAACGTCCCGGGTCAGGTACGAATACAGGTTTCGCCCCGTGAACATGTAATCAACGACGTCGGACAGCGCCGCGAACGACAAGGGTTCGCGCGGCAGGCCTGAGGTGTGCGTGATGAGTTCGCGAAGCGTGATCGCGCCTGCGTCCTTGCTCAGCGCAACTTCCGGGGGCAGGATCTCGCGCACGGTTTCTTCTTCGCGCAGCCGGCCTTCCTCCACCAGCACCGCGAAAAGCGCCGCGACGAAGACCTTGGTCACGGACCCGAGCTGGAAAACCGTCTGCCCGTCGGGCGGTCCTGAAGCGCCCGGCGACCCCGAACACCCGTACCCGAACGTCTCGGCGCGCCCGTCCGGCCCGAGGACCTCGACCACCATCCCCTTGACCTCGCCGCTGTCGATCAGCGGTTGCACCAGGCGGTCCGCTTCGGCGCGCACCGATCCTCCGCCGCGGAGTCGCTCGACGCCGGGCCCCAGGTCGAAAACAAGGCACTCCGTCGAGCGCGCGCACGAAATTCCCGACAGCGCAACACCGAGCGCCAGCGCAGTGCGGGCAATCTTCCGCCCGGCCATGAGTCAACCCCTCGGCGGAACAGAAGGCCAGTGTCGGCAGCCTCCTCCCCGTCCGCCGCCGCCAGTGTAGGCCCCCGCAGCGCCATGAATCAATCGCGCCGTCCGCGCCCTCTTTGTCCCGGTCCCAAAAAGCCGTTTTCTCCTCTTTTTCTCAGTGATCCCTGTGGGCTGCCGTTCCCTCTTGCCCACCCCCTTCCCATCGCGCTACCCTCTACCCATACCCCTCACGGGAGTCCTTCCATGCGCTGGCTCATCCCCGCCCTCCTCGCCGGACTCGTCCTCGCCGGCTGCGCTTCCAGTTCCAACGTCGCCGAAGGCGACCAGCGCTTCGAAGCGCGCGATTTCGACGGCGCGGCTTCGGCATACGGGAAGGCGGCGGCCGACCGCCCGGGGGATGCGGAGCTGGGGCGGAAGCTTGAAGCGGCGCGGAAAAACGCGGCGACCGCGCATGCCGAGCGTGCGGCGGAAGCGGCGGACAAGGGCGACCTGGACCGGGCGCTCGAGGAGATCAGGACGGCGCGGCGGCAGGATGGCGCGAGCGAGCGGGTGGCGGCGGACGAAAAGAAGTACGCGGCGCTCCGGGAAAGCGTTGCGTCCCAGGTGGCCGCTTCGAAGTCGGCGGACCCGGAAGAAGCCCACAGGATCCTGAGCGGGATCGAGCGCTACAAGGCGACGTTCCCGGAAATCACGGTGCGTCTCGCGCAGGCGCGCGACGGTTACGTGCGCAAACTGATTTCCGCCGCGGAAGACCTCGGGAAAGCCGGCGAGTGGATGAAATCGCAATATGTCCTCGAACACGCGCAGCTCGTCAGCGCGGCGCAACCCCAGCTCTCCGAAATGGTGAAGGCGACCCGCACGAACCTCCGCGTCCTCGAACTGCTCGACCAGGGATGGCGCCTCAAGGCGCAGGACGACCTCGATGGCGCGCTGCAGCGCTTCCAGACCGCCGTCGAATTGCGCCCCGATGCGGCGGAAGCGAAGAACGGGCTGGCGGCGGCGAAGCGCGGGCTCGGCGAGAAATGGGCGACGAGCGCGCGGGAGGCTCATGACGGCGGCGACGCGATTGCGGCGTACGCGCTGCTGGCGAAGGCGGAGGGGATGGACAAGGAAGCGCCCGGGATCGAGGAGATCTCGGCGACGGTGCGGCGCGACGCGGCGAAAGAACTGATCGCGAAGGCGTCGGAGGCGGGCAAGCGCGGGCTGCCGGGGCTGGAGTGGCTTCGTCTGCAGCAGGCGAAAGCCGTGCTGCCGGCCGCCGACGGGATCGACCAGAAAGTGCGGGACGCGGGAACGAAGCTCGACCGCGCTTCACGCCCGGTCGTCCTCGTGAAAGCCTTCCGCAACGCCACGAACCAGGGCGGGCGTGAGGTCCGGCTGGCGTCGGAGAGCTACCGGCTGCTTCAGCAGCTTTCGGGGAACGGGAAGTTCGCGATGGTGATGGACGAGGACGGGTGGGAGGTCTTCCTGAAGGAAAACCCGGGCCTGACGCCGGACATCGTGGTGAAGGCGACGCTGAACCGCTTCGACCTGCTGCACCACCCGGACCTGCATTCCCCGGAGTTCAAGGAGTACCAGAAGCGGGTGACGTACCTGGATGTGACGGGGCAGAAGTACGTGGATGGAGTGGAGACGCGGACGTACCACTACGACATCGTGGACAAGTCGGTGGACGGGGTCGCGGAGCTGTCGTACGAGATTTACGACGTCGCGACGCGGACGCCGCTGTCGTCGGACGACGTGCGCGGGGATCTGCACCGCGAAGACCGTGTGGTGGCGGGGAGCAAGGAAGCGGCGGTGGACGAGGACCCCGACGAGATGCCGCCGGACAACGCGCTCAATAACGACCTGGCGACGCAGCTTCGCGACCGCCTGCTCGAGCGGCTTCGCTCGGAACTGGGATGGTTCGGGAAAAAGTACTACACGGCCTACGAAAAGGCGCGGGACGCGGGCCAGACTGACCTCGCCGTGTCGAACGCGGTACTCGCCACGCGCTCGCGGCAGAGCGCCGGGCTCTCGGTGCTCGCGGAGGACCTGGAGTGGCTGCGCCGGCGGACGGGGTGGGACATGGGCACCGGGAAGATCGACGCGGAAAACCTGAGATAACAAGGCCGCCGGCCCGGGAAGCGTCCCCGAAGCCCGCAACAGGGCCCGCGCTTCTCTTTCCAATTCCCCGCCCTCCCCGGCTAGAATCGCCCTCCCACCTCACCGGAGACCCCCATGCGAATCCTTACCCGCGGCGACCTCGACGGCCTGACGTCCTCCCTGCTCCTCACCCTCACCGAGGAAATCGGAGAGATCCGCTTCGCCCATCCCAAGGACGTGCAGGACGGGAAGGTGAAGTGCGACAAGGACGACATCATCGTGAACCTTCCGTTCGTGAAGGGCTGCGGGATGTGGTTCGACCATCACGTGAGCGAGGAAGGCAAGCTGGACGGGATCGGGAAGTTCAAGGGGAGCTTCAAGGTGGCGCCGAGCGCGGCGCGGGTCGTCTACGATTTCTACCCGAAGAAGAAGAAAGACTTCGACAAGTTCACGGAGCTGCTGGAGGCGACCGACCGGCTGGATGCGGCGCAGCTCACGAAGTCGGACGTTGAGAAGCCCGAGGGATGGATCCTGCTCGGCCTCACGCTCGACCCGCGCACCGGGCTCGGGCCGGAGTTCCAGAAATATTTCCGCTGGTTGTGCGAGTACATCAAGGAAGTTCCGCTCGCGAAGATCCTGTCGCACGTGGAGGTGAAGAAGCGGACGGACCGGGTGCTGCGCGACCAGGAAGATTTCAAGAAGCTGCTGAAGAAGTGCTCGAAGGCGGACGGGAACGTGGTGATCACGGATTTCCGCGGGATGAAGGATCTGCCCGTGGGAAACCGGTTCCTGGTGTTCACGCTGTTCCCGGACTGCAACGTCGAGGCGCGCATTTTCAACGGGCACGCGGGGCAGACGGTCGTCGCGGCGGGCTCGAGCATTTTCAACCGCACGTGCAAGGTGAACATCGGCAAGCTGCTCGGCTCCTATGGCGGCGGCGGGCACCAGGGCGCAGGGACGGCGCAGTTGCCGCCGGACAAGGCGGAAGCGCAGTTGAAGGAAATCCTCGGGAAGCTGAAGGCGAACAAGGCGTAGACGACACGTCGATCCAGGGGCCGCGCCGAAACACGGCGCGGCCTCTTTTTTTGCCCCGCCGCTACAATCGGCCCATGAAATCCCTGCCGATCGTGATCCTCGCGCTTTTCGCGGGCTGCGCTTCCAACGACCCCGCTACCCGCACCGCTGACAAACCGGCCAAACCCGTTTCCGCGAGCCGCGACTGGGCCAGCCCGGGATATCACATCGCCGGGACGACGCCCGCTGGCTGGGCGCGCCATGACAGCGAACAAGCGATCGTGGCCCTCTCGACCGACGGCGGCGTGATCGAGCTCTCGGTGGCCGCCGTGGACGTGACGTTCCCCCGCCCCGACGAAGAGATCCTCGAGAAAATCCTCGAGGGACACTGGAAGAAAATCTCGACCTCCCGCTTCGACCTCCTCGGCGCTTCCGCCGCCCGGGGAGATTTCACTTCGAGCGACGCTTCCGCCGTTTCCACCCACGTCATCTGGGAATGGCACGAGGGCGCGAAGCCAGGCCGGAAGTTCATGTTTCACGTATCCCTGCGATGCGCCCCGGGTGACCACGCCCGGCTTCTTCCCGGTCTGGAGGCTTTCCTCGCAGCTCTTCGCCAGGACAGGGACGGCCCGGACACCGTGGTCCCGGATCTCGCCTTCTCCAGCAACTGGTCCGCGAAATCGCTCCCGCTCGAACGCGCCCTCATCATCGGCGGCTGCCGGATCCCGGCGGCGGACGACCCGTTTGTGCGAAGAGACATCCCGATTTCCGGGTGGCTGGACGCGCGGGACAGGATCCGGGCGAAGCGGTTGAGCGGCGAGAAACTGACGGTGGAGGAATCGTGGGAGGAGGCGCTTGCGCACTACAACCTCGCGATCCACATGCTCTGGGCGCAGGTGGGGGCACCCGTGGAACGCCACGAAGGCTCGAAGATGACGGCGCAATCCTGGCTCCAGGTTTTCGGGCGCATGAACGCCGCGGTCGCCCTGAACGCGGGTCTCGTCGCCAAACTCCAGGCCGAGCGCGACGGCCGCCCGTGGGCCGACGCCGCCCGCCTGCGCTGGAATGCCTCCGTCCTCGAATCCCTCGCCGTCTACATGAAAACTGGCGAGCTCGACGGCGACGCCCGCGCCACGCTCCACGACGCTGCCGCCGCACCCGTCGGCGACTACAAGGACCTCGCGCTGGCGTGGTGGAAGGAACTCGATTCCGAAATCACCGCGAAAGCGGTCGGGCAGATGGCCGAGGTGAGGAAGCTCTTCGCGGAAAAGAAGTTCGAAGAAGCGGAAGAGGCCGCGCGCGAAGTTCTCGCGACGACCGGCGGCCAGTGGCCTGACGCCGACCGCGCGATCGCCGCCGCGGCGTTCGAGACCGGCCGCCTCGGCAACGCCGCCGGCGCCGCGCACACCGCCCTCGCTGTCCTGCCCGGCGCCCCGAACCTCATCCTGGAAAATGCCGAGATCCTGCTCGCCGCCGGGCGCATCGACGAAGCGCAGGCGCTTCTCGACGACAACCGCGGCCTCATCCGAGATTCGCTCCGCGACAACTCGCTGGTCTTCGACACCCTCCAGGCTTTGGCGTACCACGGGAAGGGCGACGATGCCGGCGCTTCAGCGTCCATCGAATCGCTCCTCAAGGAGTGGGCCGACTCGGGCTCGCTTCCCGTGGGCTGGGATTTCAACGCCCTGCGAAAAGCGTCCGGGGAAGCGGAGCCGATGCGGTCGCGCCTGGCGGCGGTCGCGGCGCTGCTGGACGGGCGGGGGACGCCGGAAGAGGTGCGGAAATCCTGGGCCACGGGCAAGTAGAGGGGCGCCAACGAAAACAGCCGGCCCCGTGGGGAGCCGGCTGTGGGATCGGAAGGACGTTCAGCGCGCCCGGAGCGCTTCGATGATGTACGACTTCACGAGGTAAGGCCGGAGCTTGCCGGGGAAGACCCCACTCACGCGGCCATGGTCCACGAGCAGGGTGCGGGGCACGCCGGCTTCCTTGCCGAAGATGCGGTCGTAGTCGGCGCGCGACATGGTGTAGACGGGGAATTTCGGGTTCAGCTCCGCCAGGGACTTGTCCAGGGGCGGTCCCTGCGGGTCCATGACGGTGATGGCGGCGACCTTGAGGCCCGCATTGGCCTGGGTCGTGCACATCGAGTCGATGTCGGGGAACTCGGCGCGGCAGATGTTGCACCAGGTTGCCCAGAACACGAGAAGCGAAGCGTCGCCAAGTTTGGAGACATCGACCTTGTTGCCGGCGAGGTCCTTGATGTCGGCCGCAACGAGGGCATCGAGGAGGGGGTCGCCCTTTCCGAGATCGATGGGGGCGAGCACCGGCTGCTTGAACGACTCGAGCACTTCGATGCCGTCCTTGCCCTCGACGAGCTTGACCAGCCTGTCGGCATCGACGGGACCGAACTTCTGCACCGTGCCGTTGGACCAGGTCACCGTCAGCTGATCGACGCGCGTGGCGTCGCCCAGGCCGAAATACGCCTCGTTGGGCTGCTGCATGAGGTACCCGGAGCCGGCGGAGATGATCCGGACCTGCTTCTTACCGCCCGCTTCGATCTCGACCCGCGCGCCGATCCCGTCGCGGTTCGTCCTCGTGCCGCGCGGCCGGACTTCCAGCCAGTGCCCCTTCACGCCCTCGTTCCGCAGCATCACGGAATCCATGTGGTAGTTGCGGATCACGAGGTCGAGGTCGCCGTCGCGGTCGAAATCGCAGGCGCTGTACCCCCGGGCGTCGTGCACGTCGCCGGCACCGCTGGCCACGGAGACGTCCGTGAAATGCCGGCCGTCCTCGTTCCTCCACAGCTTGTTGATCTCATAGCCGTTGAGGGACTTGTTCCCCATGTTGAACTTCCGCGTCCCTCTCTCGAACTCGTCCTGGTGCGTGACCACGCTCTTCCAGAAAGGTGGTCACAAATCCTCGGAGTCCGTGCCGCTGATGAAACCGTTCAGGCAGTAGATGTCGAGGTCGCCGTCGGCGTCGTAGTCGATCATCTCGCCGCCCCACGCCCACTGCCCGTAGTCCACGCCCGCCTCGCGGGTGATCGACTCGAACGTGCCGTCGCCCTTGTTGATGAGAAGCGTGTTGCCCTTGGTCATGTCGTCGAGCGTTCCGAGGATGTGCGTCCGCAGCCAGCCCAGGAACCAGGGCACCGGCAGGAGCTCAGGCCGGTTGAAGATCCAGTTCGTGTTGGAAAACATGTTCGAGTAGTAGATGTCCATGTCCCCGTCGCCGTCGAGGTCGCCCGCGCAGGCCGACATGCCGAAGTTGCGGTCCATTGCCCCCGCATCCTCCGCCACTTCGTCGAACGTCCCGTCCTTCTGGTTCACGTACATCCGGTGGTCGCCGAAGTCGTTCGCGACCAGCAGGTCCGGCCAGCCGTCGTTGTTCACGTCCGTCCACGCCGCCCCGAGCGTCCAGCCCGTGTCGTCCACGTCCGCGTCGTCGCCGACTTCCTCGAACTTCAGCCCGCCCTTGTTGTGCAGCAGCCGGTTCGGCTGGCCGTCGTTGGTCGGGGGAAGCGGGAACTTCTCGTAGAAATTGCCGTAGCAGCACTGGTAGAAATCGACCAGCCCGTCGCGGTCGTAGTCGGCCGCGACGACCGAAGTGCACCAGCCGGAGAACTCGATCCCGGACCCCTTGGTGACGTCCGTGAACGTGCCGTCCCCGTTGTTCCGGTAGAGCAGGCAGGGCGCCTCGTTGAACGCGACATACAGATCCTGGTCGCCGTCGTTGTCCAGGTCGGCGAACAGGGCCGCACGCGACTCGCCTTCGCAGCCCCACAGGCCCGCCTTCTCCGTCACATCCTCGAACGTCCCGTCGTGTTTGTTCCGCAGAAGGTGCGCGTGCTTCCCGTTGCACAGGAACACGTCGTACCAGCCGTCCCCGTCGTAGTCCCCGCACCCCAGCCCGCAGTCCGCCGTCTCTTCCGGGATCGGCAGGTATCCCCGCGCTCCCGGGTGCTCCTCATGCGGCCACACCATGTTCGCTTCCCGCGACACATTCCGGAACTGCGCCTTCGCGCAGTGCGTCGAGTAATTCGTCTTCCCCAGCTTGATCGCCGTGATCAGCCACAACTCCGCTTCCCGGCGGAACCCCAGCTCCAGGTTCACGAAGTCTTCGCGCGCCTCGCCCCCCGCAGAAATCCCGTAAACGTCGAGAAAGAAGAACCCGACGCACGAATCAGGGTTTTCCTCGTCGAATTTCACGCTCCGGATCTTGGCGAGGCCGCGCTCGACGACCTGCCAGGTCGCGAGGTACTCCGCGAACCACTTCTGCAACCCGGCCCGGTCGATCTCAGGCGCGGCCGCGTTGCCCGGCGACCAGCGCGACACGGTCATCCCGTCCGCCGAGCTCAGCGTCATGGTCTGCCCGGCGTCAAACGCCTGCCGGAAATCGGGAGCGACCGCGGACACGCATCTCGCCGCATCCCCGAGCTCCAGCCCCGCGGCGATCGCCTTGACCGCCTTCTGGACCCGTTCCTCCTCCAGTTCCCCGACTTCATAGTTCCCGAGGCGCGCTTCGCCACTGCAGGCCGAAAGCAGGGCTGCGAGGGCGAAGGGCCAGAGTCGACGTTTCATGGAAGTCCCCCGATGTGGCGAGTGAAGGCATGAAGTGTCGCCTGAACGGGCGGAGGCGGCAAGAGTGCGATTGCGCTACTTGAGAAGGTCGGCGGCGCGCACGGAGAGGTCGAGGGTGCGGGGGGCGCCGAGGTCGAGCACGCCCATCGCCACGGTGGACGTGCGGACCTCGAACCAGCGCATGGACTCGAAGCGTTTGCCGACGGCGACGGAGATCTCGTACTTGCCGGCGGCGAGGCCCGGGAAGGAGAACGAGCCGTCGCGGGCGAGGGGCGACCAGAGGTACCCGGGAGAGGTGGAGGCCGAGGGCTTCGCGATCACGGCCAGGGTGGCACGGTCGAGGTCGGCGGGTGCGCCGCTGATGGCGGCCTTGCCGTCCACCTTGTGCCGCGGCCCTGCGGGGATCGCGATCGCGAACGGAGCGGCTGCGGGCAGCGTGACTTCAAGATCGACCTGGGCGCCGTCGCAGATGGCCGTCAGTGTGCAGGCCCCGGGCGCGAACCCGGGGATCGAGGCCTTGGCCCCCGCCTTGAGCTTGTGCATCACGTACGGCGCCGGGTCGCCCTTCGGGTGAAAGTAAACCCACGTTTCCCCGGGCGCGGTCAGGTCCACCATGAGTTCCGAATAGGCCGCCGGGAGTTCGATGTCGAGCGTCGCGGGTTTCCAGAGATCCACCGAGCCCCGCGCGAACGCCTGCCCTTCCTTTTCCGCCACCGTCATGACCAGCGGCTGCGGCCCACGGACCTCGGGCATCTGCAGCTCGTACTTCCCTGCAGCGTCCGTTGTCGCCTTGACTCCCGTCGCGCTCCCGGCACCCGCGTCGAAGACCGCGACGTCCACCCCCGGGACGCCCTTCCCGGCCCGCTTGACCACCCCCGTCACGTACGTCCCCGCCTTCTCCAGCCGGACGGGCCCCAGGTCGTACATCGCGTCGTGCCCGATCTCGATCAGGTCGCGCGTCAGGCACGTCTCGAACAGCCGCTTGTCGCGCTCGAGCGGCTTTCGAATGTCGCCGATCCGGTAGGCGCCGGGAGCGAGACGGACCGAAAAGCGCCCCGTCCGGTCGGTCTTCACCGCGATCGGGTCGCCGTCGAGGTCGTCCGGGTTCTTCAGCTTGAGGATCGCGAAGTCGATCACCCCGCCGTCCTTGCCGTCGCTGTCGAAAACCTGGCCGATGACTTCCGGGTCGGCGAACGCGGAAGAAGCGAGAAGGAGGGCGAGGAGAAGAGGTCTCATGCGCGGATTCTAACGCGGACCCCGGGCAAAGGGTGCATCCGGATCCCCTACCACCAGGCTTCCTGCCACCCGGCCGCGCCGAAATGCTTTTTCAGCGCTTCCCCGATCTGCTCTTTCGGCGCCCGGACGAGGGCCACCTCGCACCCGAGCAGCCCGCCGATGTCGGTCGGGCTGACCTTGTCCGGGTCCACGACCGCGAGCACGACATGCCCGCCGTCCGCCCAGACCGGCACGCAGCGGTAAACCCGCGCGATCGTCTTGGGAATCCGCTTCGCCAGCTCCGGCCCGATCTCGTAATCGTGGAGGTTGACCCGATCTCCGTGATGGGGCACCCGCGCGGCCGACGCCGCGGGCATCTCGGGTTTGTAGGTCATCGTGATGCCGTCCACCCAGCCCTTCGGCGATTTCTTCCGGAGCAGCTTTTCGAGCGCTTCTGGTTTCACGTAGTGCATCGAGAACAGGAACTCGACGACCTGGGAAAGCGAAGCGTCGGCCTTGAGGTCCCCGGCGACGTCGGCCGCGACGTCCTGCAGGAGGCCCAGGTCGAGGAGCAGCCGGGTGAAGGCCGCGCCGTGGCGCTTGGTGGCCTTGATGCCGCAGAAATGAAGAAGCGGGTTCTGGAGGCAGCCGGGACAGACGATGGCGGCGAAATCGTGGAGGTGGTGGACGCGCAGAGGATCGGCGCAGACCGGGCACGGGACTTCGAGCCAGTTCGCCCAGTCGCCGTACTGTTCGTCGTTTTCGACGCGCACTTTTCGAGGTACCCCTGAAGCATGTATCGGCGTTCGGCAGGGCGGACGGTAGATCGGTCTACCGGAAAATCCTCCGGCGCCGTCCTTCGCAGGGACATCCTACCGCGCGCGGGTTTGAAAATCATTCCCCGGTCGCGATCAGTAATTCTCCATCACGTACGCCGCCCACTGCGCGTCGAGTTCAGCGTAGCCGGAAACCACGAACGCCTTCTTCACCGCATCTTCCTGCGCGGCGCCGTCCGCGAGTTCCTTGATGAATGCGAAGAACTCCTTCTTGCGCGTCGTGATCATCCAGTCCACCAGGCTCCAGCCCTTCACCCCCTTGGGCCCGTCGAGCGAATTGAGCGGGCCATCGAGCACGTCGCGGATCGCCGGGCTGTGGCCGCTGCGAACGAGGTCCTTGGTGAGGGCGCGCCAGTCGAGGACGTCTTCCCAGGACTCGGCGCCCTCGGCGGAAGTTCCGAAATTGACGCAGGAGGTCAGCGCTGTTTTCGTCATCCGGTACGTGAACCAGTACGGGATTCCATCGCCGAGCCATGCCGGGCACTTGGGGATCGAGAACTGCCGCGCCCAGTAGAACTCGATCGCATTGTGGACGGCCCAGTCGGGCATGAGCGTAAAGTCCCGGTCGCCCTGGCGCACTTCGAACGTGTCCGGCGAGTACTTGCTCCAGCCGGACATCGCGTTTTCCTCGTCCAGTTCGCGCCCCGACAATCCCGCGAATTTCACCAGGAAATTCTTGTGGTCGTCCTTCGTCTTGATGAAGACACCCCGGACCGGGAAGTTCAGCGCGTCCGCCGGCAGCTCGAACGTCTCGAAAAACGCCTGCCGCGCGGCTTCACAGGTGCGCACCAGGGTCTGCATCTCCCCGTCCGTGAACATCCCCTCCAGCTGAAAGTGCTCCGAAGTGCGCTTGGCGAGGCGGAACCCCGTCTTTTCCTCCACGTCGCTCGCGTCGTCCACCTTCTTGCCGGCGTCCGCCGCCTTGATCCGCTTCTCCTCCGCCGCACGCGCCTCCACATCCGCCGGGCACACCCAGGCGGTGCCGTCCTTCACCCAGCCGCATCCCTCCCGCGCCTTGTCGCTCGAATCGTCGTAAAAAAGCGCGAGCTTCCACGCGGCCTTCGCCTCTTCCGCGAGTTTCTTTTTCGCGGCCGACTCCGCCAGGTCCGAGTACGCCTTCGCGGCTTTCTCCATCATCGCCCGCCGCTTCAGGGCGTACTCGTCCAGCGCCTTGTCGATCGCTTCCGGCTTCCCCTCGTTCACATCCGGTACCTTCGCGGCCGGGTCCACGACCCACGCGCCACCTTCGAACTTCCACAGAAGCGCCCGTTTCGCATCGGTGCAGTTCGGGTCGAGCCAGAGGGCGCGGCGATAATCGACCAGCGCGGCCGCGTGCAGCTTTTTCCCGGTGCAGAATTTCCCGAGGGTCACGTGCGCGGCGGCGGTTTTCGCGTTTTCCGCCTTCAGCTTCTGCTCGAAGTCCTTCTTCGCGTCCGGTGCCTGCGCGGACGCCATCGCCGAAGAGACAAACAGCAAGAGGGCGGGAAGGGCGATGCGCATGGGGCGCCTCCGAGAAGTTGAAGTTCGAGTCTACCTCCCGACCACCCCTTCGCCCGCGAATCCTCGGCTATACTCCCCCCATGCCCCAGGACTTCCACTCCCTCGCCCAGTCCCTTTCCGACGCGGACCGGCCGTTCTGCACCGCGACCGTCGTGCGCTCCGAGGGCTCGGCATCCGCCCCGGCCGGCGCCAAGGCCATCTTGTCGGACACCGGGGAACTCCTGTTCGGCTACGTCGGCGGCGGCTGCGTGCAGGCCCAGGTCGCTTCCGAGGCCGTCGATGCGCTTCAGGACGGCCGCCCCCGCATGGTGCCGCTCGAACTGAGCGACGAACTCGGTGCGACCGGCGTGCCGTGCGGCGGACGCATGGAAGTCTTCGTCGAGCCGCACATCCCGCGTCCGCGGCTGCTCGTTCTCGGGCATGGCCGGCTGGTGGAAGCGTTGTGCGACCTCGGGGCGCGGGTGGGCTACCGCGTCATCGTGGACGATCCCGACGGGACGCGGGAGCTCTACCCCGCGGCCGAATCGGTCGTGACGGACGATCCCGACTATGAACGCCTCGCCGCCACGCCGCGCACCTGGGTCGTCGTCGCGACGCACCACAAGAGCGACCATCTCGCCATCTCCCGCGCCCTCGACCTCGGCGCCGCCGGGATCTCGATGGTCGCTTCGACGAAGCGGCGCGAAGCGGTCTTCTCGGTCTGCCGTGAAATGAAGATTGCCGAGGAGAAACTCGCCGGGATCCGCGCGCCGGCAGGGCTCGACCTGGGCGGCAAGACGCCGGAGGAAATCGCGCTGTCCGTGATCAGCGAGATCGTCGCGCTGCGCTGCGGCGGAAGCGGGCGGCCGATGCGCGAGGTGAAGAAGGAAGCAGGGGCGTCGCGGGGGTCCTGCGCCGGGGGCCGGTAGGAGAGTCCTGAGGATCAGGGCGCTTCCACGGCGAGCAGTCGTTCGATCTGTTTCAGCGACTCCCGGACGGCAGCGTCGCGGGACGTCCCTTGCCACGACGTTCCTTCAAGGGCGGTGCGGGCTTCGCGTGCCGCGACCCTTGCCACGGCGAGGTCCCCGGAAGCTTCCTCGGCGAGGGCCAGGGCGACGCGGGCCTCGAAGACGGGCAGCGCCGGGGAATCGACGCGGCCGGCGAAGACTTCGCGCAACGAATCCCTTGCCTCGATGGCTCGCCCGGCTCCCCGCAGAATTTCGGCGCGCGCGGTGACGGTCGAGAGCAGGGCGGGGCGGTTGCCGAGGGCGCGGAAGGTCTCGATCGACATTTCGAGGGCCTGCATCGCCCGGGGAATGTCCCCGAGGGCGAGGAGAAGCGTGGCGCGTTCGCCAAGCACGGAAGCCACAAGCGCGCGATCCCCGAGCTGGCTGAAAATCTTCTCAGCAGCCAGGCTGGCCTCAAGCCCTTCGGCCGCCCGCCCGGCACGCCCGAGGGCCGCCGCGCGCATTGCAGAACACCCCGCGATCAGCGCCGGGCGGCCAAGCTCGAGGATCAGCTTCTCGGCGCGGTCGAACATCTCGAGCGCCGCCGTGTGAGTCCCGCGGCCTGACAGGATGTTCGCGCGATTCATGAGATTCACGGCGATCGCATTCTGGCGGCCGACCACCTCCGCGCCTTTTTCCGCCTTCTCGTACCACTCCAGGGCCTCGTCCACCCGGCCGATCATCTCCAGCGTCGTCGCAATGTTGCTCGCAAAAGCGGGTGAATAGGCGGCGGTATGAGCAGCGTGCGACACCGACCACGCTTCCCGGAACGATTCCAGCGCTTCCATCGTCGATCCGCTTCGGCGCAGCACCAGCCCGCGGGTGTTCAGGACCTCGGAGAGGGGGCCGACGATGGGCGAAGCGCGGGCGATGA
>JAIOPR010000055.1 GCA_021413805.1 Planctomycetota bacterium | reverse complement strand
GTGCCGCCGGCGATGCCGAGTTTCCACATTGCGGAGAACGCGACGAGCATCGAGAGCGGGATGGCGGCGGCGACGATGAGGGCGGCGCGGATGCGGCCGAGGAAAAGGCAGAGGACGGCGACGACGAGGAGGGCGCCTTCGAAGAGGTTTTTTTTGACGGTGTCGAGGACCTGGTCCACGAGGGTGGTGCGGTCGTAGACGACGCGGATGGAGGTACCGGCGGGAAGCGTCTTGCGAACCTGTTCCATTTTTTCGCGGAGGCGGGCGGCGACGACATGGCTGTTTTCGCCCATGAGCATGAACCCGAGCCCGAGGACCGCTTCGCCACGCCCTCCCTCGGTGACCACGCCGCGGCGCGGGGCGGCGCCTTCGGCAACGGCGGCGACGTCGCGGACGCGGACCGGGCGGCCATCGAGGGTGCGGATCGTGATCGCGCCGATCTCGGCGACGGTGGTGGCAAGACCGACGCCGTGGACGAGGAGGATTTCGCCGGAAGCGCCGGCCGCGCCGCCGCCGACGTTTGCGTTCGAATGCTCGAGGGCTTCACGAAGGTCCTGGAGAGTGAGCCCGTGCTTGATCAGCCCGGCGGGATCGGCGATGACCTGGAACTGTTTCTCGAAGCCGCCCCACGAGTTGACCTCGGCGACGCCGGGGACCGCCTGGAGTTGGGGCTTCACGATCCAGTCATGGGTGGTGCGGGCGTCGGTGACATCGCCGCGGGGCGCCGTGATGATGTAATGGTAGATCTCGCCGAGTCCGGTCGCGACCGGGCCCATTTCCGGATGCGCGATCCCGGGAGGGAGCTCGACGGACTGCATCCGTTCGAGCACCTGTGACCGCGCCGTCCAGACGCTCGTCCCGTCCTCGAACACGAGCGTCACCTGCGACAGACCGTACTTCGATTCCGACCGCACCAGCGTCAACCCCGGCATCCCGCCCATCGCCGCTTCGACCCGGGCGCTGATCTGCTGCTCGATCTCGACGGGGCTGAGCCCGGGTGCAATTGTGTTCACCTGGACCATCACATCCGTCACGTCGGGAAACGCGTCGACCTCCAGGCGCTGGAAGGCGAAAGCGCCCAGCAGCGCCGCCGCGAGCGAAAGGACAAGGACCGCGGCGCGGTTGCGGAGGGAAAGAGTGATGAGGGCGTTCAACATGGGAGCGAGGGGGAGATGGGGAGGGCAAATCCCAAATCCCAACTCCAATTCCCAAATCCCAAGAGACGGCCGTGGTCACGGCCGGTCGCTCCGCTGAATCGTTCCTGTTGCTCAACGATCAATCTAAGCCCTCTCGTCACCTGGGAATTGGAATTTGGAGTTGGGACTTGTCTTTTCCCGCGTCGTTCGCTTTTCAGCCCTTCCAGGGCCGCTACTCCCCCGGACATCACCCCGCCCCCATCTCCCCTTTCATAACCTCCGTCTTCAGCAGGAAACTCCCCGTCGTCACAACCACCTCCCCCGCCGCCAGCCCGCCTTTCACCTCGAATCCCGCTTCGTAAATCCCCCCCGTCTCGATCTTCCGCGCCTGGAACGAGCCAGCCGACGCCTCCACGAAAACCAGCGCACAGTCCCCGTCGCTCTGCACCGCTTCCCGCGGCACCAGCAGCTTCGGTTCCGCCGTCTTCACCGTGATCTCCACCCGGCCGAACATGTGCGCCCTCAGCAGCCCGTCGGGACTCTTCACCTCCGCGTACACCTTCACCGTCCGCGTCACGTCGTCCACCGACCCGCCGATCGCCATCACCTTGCCCGTGAATTTCTTCCCCGGGAACGCCTCCATGAAAAACACCGTCCGCTGCCCCGGCTCCAGCCGCGTCAGGTCCGCTTCCGTCGCGTCAATCTCCACCCACATGCGGTCGAGCGAAGCAATCTCAAACAGCGGCCGGTCGATGCTCGCGGACTCGCCGAGGACGGCGGAAGCGGCGACGACGGTGCCGGCGAAGGGAGCGGTGACGGGAAGGCGCGAGGAGGAATCGCGGTCCTTCTGGAGGGCCGCGACCTGCTCTTCCGTCAGTCCCAGGGCGCGGAGGCGCAGCACCGCCGCCTCGAGCACGAGCCGGGCTTCTTCGACGTCCGTCCGGGCCTGGAGTTCGTCGCGGCCGGTCGCGAGGTGTTTTTCGAAGAGGCCGTTCACCTTGTTGTACAACTCCTGGCGCAGGTCCCTGGCGGAAGCGGCCTGGAGGCAGGCGGATTTCGCCCCGGCGAGTTCCGGCGCCTCGACAATCGCGAGGATCGCGCCGGCCTCGACGGTCTGCCCGAGCGAGACCGGGACTTCCCGCACGATTCCCGGGAGACGGGGTGCGACGCGCGCCCACGACGACGGCACGAAGGCCGTCTCGGCGTTGGCGCGGACCGTCTCTGCAACCGGCCGAGCCTCGATCACGTGCCGCGCGAGCCCGATCTGCTCCGCCACGCCGGCCCCAAGCGTCACCCGGACCAGCGTGTTCGGGCATTCGCCTGTCTTCGGCTCGCGGATCTTCGTCACCATCGTCCCGCCCCGCGCCAGCTTCGGGTTGCATTTCTCGCAGCGCGACAGCTCGACCTGGTGCGCTTCACACCAATCCTCGCCGTGAGCGGGCGGCGCCGCCCAGGGCAGCCGCCCGCCCCACGCCGTCCACGCGAAAGCGCTGATGAGCGCGAGAAAAACCACCCCGGTCAGGATCGCGGATTTCATCGGCTATTTCCCTTTCTCCGTGCAGTCTTCGCACATCTCGTTTTCGCCGCTGTCGCCCTTCTCCCAACCGCAGTCCGTGCAGCACGAAAAGGTTTCCCACTTGTCGCCGGACTTCACCTCGTACTGCCAGACCTCGAGGTACTGCGCCTTCTCGAATTTCCACGCGTGCAGCTTCACCTCTTTGCCGCGCAGCTTTTCGTTCGTGATGACGCCGTGCCCGCGCAGGTTGTCTACGATCGACCACAGCTTGCCGTCGGCGTCCTTGAACCCCTGCGCGTGTTTCGCGTTCAGCGTGCACTGCGCGTCGGCGCCGTCCTTTTCGAGTTCGCAGCCGAGGCAGACGATTGTTCCCTGCACGACGGCGATCTTCTTGAAGTCGCGCTTCTTCTTCGCTTCGTCCCCGGCGGTGGCAAAGAGCGGCAGGAGAACGAGGGCAAGGCAGAGCGTTTTCATGGCGGTGGATCTCCGGAATGAGGTATGCGAAGAGACTTTTACTACGAATGAAGCGTTTAGAGGGTGACAGCGCCGGCGTCTAGCAGCGCAGCGGCAAGGACACAGGCGCGATGGCTTCCGCCGATTCGCGCGCCGCGATCACAATCTCTCCCGCGGCCATTCTGGTTTCCGGCTCCACCGTCCCCGCTTCGACCAGCGCGGGAATCGGCACGTTGACGTGGAGGTGTAACCCGCCCGGAAGCGGCGCGAGCCCGTCTGCGCAGCCGCCGCAATCCGGCGGGTGCGACATCGTGAGCCCTCGCTCGCACCCCGCCTCGACGTCCTCCCCGCAGCACCCGTCCTCGCTCCACTCGTAACCGGCTTCACCGCCCGCCGTCACGCAAAGAGCCGTGCCGGAGGTCGCAAGGACCGCGGCGAAATGAAGGGCGAAGACGATGAGGGCAAGGGTTCTCACGCCCCGGAGGTTACCACGGGTGGGGAATCCGCTCAACCGCGTCCGCGAGAGGAATCCGCTATTTGTGATCGTGGCCGTCGTGCTCCCCCGCCGCCTCCTGGATCTCGACGTTGTACTTCTTGTCGCCGATGACGACCGCGATCCGCCCCTTGAGCGGGTCCGCTTTCAGCGAGTCGTCCTTCGCTTCGAATTGCGAAGCGAGGCCGTCCTTGTCCGGCTCGACCGCCGTGGCGACGAGCTGTTTCGCGCCGTCGTCGGTCATGAGGTTGACCTTCGGGGCGACCTTGATCGCGACGGGTTTCTCCGCCTTGCCGTCGAGAATGTAAATCGTCGCCTTCCCCTCCTTCGGGTCGTGCACCAGTTCCAGGTGCGCCACTTCTGCGCCCACCTCGAGCAGGACGCCGCCGTGGGGCGCCTTGTGCTCCTCTTCCTTCTTTTCGTCGCCGGCCATGCACAGCACAGCGGCAGCCAGGACCATGGGAACAGCCGTGAATCTACGCATGCGAGACTCCTTCCGAGGTTGCCGGCGGCGCTTTCGGCACCGCCGAATGGGTTTCCGAGAACTCCCGCTTGAACTCCGCCATTTCGCGCGCGCCGCCCTCCCGGTGTTTCGCGAGCTTCTCGGCTGCCGCGCGTGAGAACGTCCAGAAGATCCCCGGGCGGACGAGGAACTCGAGGAGGGTGCCGGAAGCGAGGCCGCCGATGATGACGGTGGCGACCGGGTAGAGCAGTTCGCGGCCGGGCTTGTCCGCGGCAAGGGCCAGCGGGATCAGGGCGATGCCGCTGCAGAGCGCGGTCATGAGCACGGGAACCATGCGCTCCTGCCCCGCGCGGATGATCATCGCGGGCGAGAACGCCTCTCCCTCCTCGCGCATCAGGTGGATGTAGTGGTCCATCAGCAGGATCGCGTTTCTCGCGGCGATCCCCGCGAGCGAAATCAGCCCCACCAGCGTCGCCACCGACATCGGCTGCCCGCTCGCCACGATGTACGCCACCGCCCCCACGAACGCCATCGGGATGCTCAGCAGCACCTGCAACATCAGGTTGATGGATCGGAAGTGCATGTAGAGGATGAGACACATCGCCGCCAGCGACAGGATGCTCAATACCGAGATCAGGCGCGTCGCTTCCGCCTGCGCTTCGAACTGCCCGCTGATCTGGACGGAGTAGCCGGGAAGCGCGCCGAGTTTTTTCCGGACCGGCCCGAGCGCGCGATCGACATCCGCGACGACTTCGCCGAGCGAGCGGCCGCCGACGTTGTGCTGGACCACGATCCGGCGCGAAGCGTTCTCGCGGTTGATGTTGTTCGGGGTTTTCGACATGGCCACGTCGGCGACATCCCCGAGCCGGATCGGCACGCCCGACCCGGAACGCAGCGCCAGCCCGCGGATCGCGTTGAGGTCCGCTCGATCCTTCGGCTCGAGCCGGACGACGATCGGGTAGGTGGATAGCCCCGCGGTCAGCCTCGAAATCTCCTCGCCCGCCAGCGCCAGCTCGACCGCTTCTGCAACCTGCTCCGCCGTCAATCCCGCCTGCGCCATCTTCTCGCGATTCGGGCGGACTTCCACCTGGTCCACGAGCACCTGCTGCTCCGTGAACAGGTCCCTCACCCCGGCGATCGGCCGGATTGCGTCCTCCGCCTCCTTCGCCGCTTCCCGCAGCACATCCAGGTCCGGCCCGTAGATCTTGATGGCGACCTGCGCGTTCACCCCGGAAAGAAGGTGGCTGAGGAGGTGCGCCAGCGGTTGCTCGACCTCCGTCGCAATCCCGGGGAACTCCTTCGCCAGCTTGCCGCGGATTTCTTCCACCATCTCGTCGCGCGAGCGTTTCGAATCCGGGTCGAACGTCACGATCGCCTCGGACGTGTTCACCCCTTCGGCGTGCTCGTCGCCCTCGGCGCGCCCGGTCCGCCGCGCGACGTGCTTCACCCCTTTAACCGTCTTCACAAGCGCTTCCATCCGCCGCCCGTAATCGTCCGAAACCCGCAGGCTCGCATCGGGCGGGAGGATGAGGTTGACCTGTGCCGCGCCTTCGTTGAAGGCGGGCAGGAAGTTCGAGCCGCGGGTCCCGAGGATGAGCAGGCCCGCGGCAACGAGGGCCACGAGCGTGCCGGCGAGGGGAAGCGGCGCGGAGATGCTGAAGCGGATGACGGACGCGGTGGCGGCCTTGAGTTTGCGCACGAGGAATCCGTCCTCGCCGTGCCGCGCGGCGAATTTCTCGTTCAGCAGGTAGTGGCAGAGGACGGGGGTGAGCGTGAGCGAGACGACGAGGGAGCCCAGCGTGCTGATGATGTAGGCGAGGCCGATGGGGGTGAAAAGCCGTCCTTCCATGCCGGTGAGGAAAAACAGGGGGATGTAGACGACGACGACAAGCAGCGTGCCGATGAGGATGGGGTTCCGGACTTCGCTGGAAGCGTGGAAGATTACCCAGAGGGTGGCTTCGGGCTTCTTTGCCTTCGCATTTTCGCGGAGACGGCGGAAGACGTTTTCGACCCCGACGATCGCGTCGTCCACGAGCGCGCCGATGGCGACGGCGAGCCCGCCGAGGGTCATGGTGTTGATGTTGAGGCCGAACGCCTGGAAGACGATGGCGGTGAACGCGACGGAGAGCGGGATCGCGGTGAGGGTGATGAACGTCGTGCGGAAATTGAGAAGGAAGAGGAACAGGATGACGACGACGAGGATGGCGCCGTCGCGGACGGCGTCGGAGACGTTGTCCACGGCGCGGTGAATGAAGCCGGCCTGCTGGAAGAGGTCGGGGACGAGCACGACATCTTCGGGCATGGTCTTCTGGAGTTCGGCGAGTTCGGCGACCACGTCGTCGGTGAGCTTGACGGTATCGACCAGGGGCTGTTTGAAGACGACGAGCACGACGCCCGGCTGGCCGTTGATGCCGGCCGCGCCGCTCAGGACGGCCGTCGGGCCGAACTCGACGCGCGCGACGTCCTTGAGACGGACCGGGCGCACCGGGTCGGGGCGCACCACGGCGTCCGCCAGGTCCTCCGGTCGCTGCAGTTGCCCGGTCACGGCGACGAGAGGGCCCTTCCACCCGACTTCCAGCATCCCGCCCGTGGCGTTGATATTGGCGGCGCGCACCGCTTCGGAAACCTCTTCGATGGTGACGTCAAACGCGCGCAGCTTGTCGGCGTCCACGGTGACCTGCAGTTCTTTCGGCGCGCCGCCGCTGCTGACGATCTGGGCGACGCCGTTGACAGCCCGGAGCTTCGTCTTGACCTGGAGGTCCGCGATGGCCCGGAGCGCGGTCGCGTCGGTTTTCCCGGTGCGGCTCTGGACGCCGACGATCTGCACCTGACCCATGACGCTGCTGATCGGGGCCATCTGCGGCTGGAGCCCGGGCGGGAGCGACGCCGAAGCGAGCTGGAGTTTCTCCTGCACGATCTGGCGGTTCCGGAAAATGTCGGTACCCCAGCCGAACTCGACGAAGACGATGCCGAGTTCGCGGCCGGCGGAGGACCGGACGCGCGTGACGCCGGTCGCGCCGTTCAGGAGCTGCTCGAGCGGGCGGTTGATGAGCCGCTCGACGTCTTCCGGCACCATGCCATGGGCCTCTGTCATGATGGTGACCGTCGGCTTGTTCAAGTCCGGCAGCACGTCCACCGGCATCCGCAGCGCGACCCACGACCCGTAGAACGCGACCAGCAGCGACCCGAAGACCACGAGGAACCGGGCCCTGAGGCTGAAGGCGATGATTTTGTTGAGCATGGATGTCCTTCGTGATTTCAGGGTGCGCACTTCAAACGGCGTCCGTCACAGTTCCGGCCCGGCTCAGTGGTTGTGCCCGACGTGCGCGCCTGCTTCTTCCCCGGACCCCGCCTTCAGCGCCAGCCTGAGCGGGAAAGCGTTGTGCTCCGCGACCTCGTCCCCCGGGAAAATCTCCGAGTGCTTCGAGTCCAGGACCGCGACTTCCCTGTCCTGCCAGAGCACCACGACCTTCGCGGGCTTCACGCCGTCCCCGTCCTTCACAAACACGATCCGGTCGGCGCCCTCCTCGACCACGGCGTCCGACGGCAGCACGTAGACCCCCTGGAAGGACTGGATCGGCACCCGCAGAAGAAAGCGCTGCCCCGGGCGGAGTTTCCACGTGCGGAACTTCCCCTTCTCCGCCTCGTCGCGCGTGAAGAGCGGTTCGTTCACCGCGCGCAGGATCGCCACCGTCCCCGAATCCGCCGGGTCGTTGCGGCCGTAAAGAATCTGCAGGCCCTTCAGCTCCGGTCCTGTCCCCGCCACCAGCGGAATGGCATCGAGCCTGTCCCCCGCCGAGAGCGACTTCAGCAGAAGCGCCGCGTCGCCGCCCGCTGCCTCCGCCCGCAGGACGACGGGGCGAGGGTCGCGCAGGACCGCAAGGCGCTCGCCTGCCACGACGTGCTCCCCTGGCTTCACCAGGATCTCCTCGACGTCGTAGTCCTCGACCTTCCGCGGCACCCGGACTTCCACGACCGGCGCCAGCGCGCCGATGTCGTGCAGGTACTGCACTTCGCGCAGCGAACTGCCCTTCTGCAGAAGCGCCGCAATGAACAGGAAGTCGTGCCCCGCCGCGGGATTGGCCTTGAGCCACTCGACGAAAGCAGGGGCGATGAGCCCCGTGGCCGAAAGCTCGCCGATCGTTGCGATGACGCGAGGGACGTCATGGACACCCTCGGGAAGGACGTCATGAAGCGCCTGGGCCTGAGTGGTCCAGAGCCCGTTCTGTTCGAGCGCCTGGGTCCAGAAGCGTTCGTTGAGAAGCGGCCCGGGCTTTCCTTCCTCGACGGCCGCGACCTGGAAATCCGAGAGCCCGTGGCGGCGAAGCTCGAGCTGGGAATTCAGCAGGTCCTTCTCGGCGCGCGCGATTTCGTAGCGGAGGTCAATCAGGTTTTTCCGCGGAACGATCGGGTAACCCTGTTCCGTTCCGCTCTCCGCGAACTTCTCCAGCCGCTTCAGTTCCGTGCCCAGCAGATCCAGGTTGCGCCGGACCTTGCGCAGTTCCGTAACTGCCTCGTGGAATTGCTCGCTCGCGGGCTGGACAATGTCGGCGGTGATCGCCAGCTCCGGGAACGCCAGCGCGTCCCGCAGGATGGTGACGACCGTTTCCCCTGCGACGGCAATCCCGCCGTGCACCATGCGGACCTCGAGCACGCGCCCCGCAACAGGACACGTCACCGGGAATTCGGAAGAGGCAGGAGACTCGATCACCGCCGGGATCCCCGCCGTGCGCGAGAACTCTCCGGCCTCGATTTCCTTGAAGGTCACGCCGAGATTGAGAAGCGCCTGCGACGAAATCTCCGCGTGGTCTTCCCCGTGCTCGTGGTCGTGATCCCCTGCTTCCGCATGCCCCTCATGCCCGTGCGCCGGCCCGGCCGCCGTCGCGGTCTGCCGCGCGGCGTACCAACCTCCGGCCAGGCCGATCACCGTGAACGCCAGGCTCAGCACAACCCACATCGCTTTTTTCAGCATTTCAGGCCTCCCTCGTGACGGAGTCCGCGCCGCCGTCCAGCCGGCCCGACTCCTTCGGTTCCGTGTACGGTTCCGGCGGACGCCGCTCCGGCATCTCGTCCGGGAAAAACAGCAGAGGCCGCCCCACGGCTTCCTCCAGGTCAATCCACGCGGCCCGCGCCGCTTTCTCCACCGCGAGCGCTTCGATCGAAGCGTTCCGGTACGACCGCTCGGTCTCGAGCACCTGGAGCGCTTCAACGCCCCCGGCCTCCAGCCCTTTCAGCGCCAGGTCGAGCTGCGATTTCGCGCGCCCGAGCACCCGGTTCCGCACGGCGGACGCTTTTTCGAGAAGGAGGACGAGCCGCGCCCGCGCCCGCTCGAGCGCCGCCAGGGCGTCGGCCAGCGCGGATTCGTACTGCGTCCGGACCTCTTCGCGCCGCGCCAGCGCCCGGGCGACCTCCTGCTGGTTGCGGTCGAAAATCGGGATGTCGATGCCGAGCGTTAGGCCGAGCACGTATTTGAGGTCCCCGGTTTCGCCGCCGCCCGTGACGCCGAATCGGAAGTCGGGAATCTGTTTCGAGATTTCGAGCCGAAGCGCGCCCTCGGCGACGTCGTACGCCGCGCGAAGCCGGGCGAGTTCCGGGTGATTGGCGACCAGGAGCCCCGTCACTTCCTCCATCGCCGGGACGGGAACGTCGAGCGCCGGCAGCGATTCCGCGGGAAGCGCGCTAAACGCTTCGGGCGCGACCCCTGAGATCGAGGCCAGGTCCGCCGAAGCCTCGACGTCGCCGATCCGCGCGTCCAGTTCGCCGGTCTCGGCGCGCGCCAGGTCCAGCTCCAGCAGCCCGAGGTCCAGCGCCGTCGCTTCCCCGACTTCAACAAGCTTCCGCCCGAACTCTGCGCTCCGTTTTGAAAGCGCGATGAGCTCCGCAGCCACGGCGCGTTCTCTGCGTGCGAGCACGGCCGCGGCCCAGGCACGGCGGAGCCGGAGATACTCTTCGCGGTGCCGCACCAGCAGCTCCACCTGCGCCGCCGCCGCTTCAAGCCGGTTGAGATCGTCCTGCCGCGCCAGCCGCGCGCTGAGCGGGATCGCGAACGACAGCGAACCGACGGGCTCGACGCGGTGCGCGACCACCGCGGGCCCGAATCCGAACTCCGGGCCGACCTCGATCCCGGGGTTGGGAAGCGGAGTCGAGACGTCGGCCAGGTCGAGAGCCACCCGGTACGCGGCCCTCGCCCGCGCCAGCGCCGGGCTGTGCTCGCGCAGGAGCTCGGCGGCCTTCCCGAACGTCGCCGGGGCCGCTTCCCCCGCAGCCGGCCCTTCCGCCGCCAGCGCACGCGTCCGCCGGACCTGCTCGAGCAGGTCGTCGGGCCGAAGCGGCTTCTTCTCGTAAGTCGTGCATCCCCACGCGGCCAGCAGGACGGCCACGGAGAATCCCCGTGTGGATCGCATGTCGTGTCCTCGCGAATGGGAAGACCCTGCGCTCCGCGCCCTCTGCCGGCCATGCGGGCAGAGTGCGGGCGCAAATCGGGATCAGGCCCCGTGCGAGGAACGTCTAGATACGGAGGACGCCGCAGGACACAACGTGCGTGTCCGGCGCGCCGGAGAAGGCGCGAGCAGGCGTCAGGGACGGCCGTTCAGGATTTCCGGGGAGGCCGGACGGGACTGAAATGTGGGCGAGCACAGCCTGCGGCGCGCGATCCCTCGCCGCCCGCACCTGCGAATCGGCGACAGGACGATGGCCGCACCCGAGCGGGCTCCCGTGAAGGTGCTCGCAGTGGTCGCAGTCGCTGTCATCGTCTTCGGGAATTTCGTGCGCCAGCTTTCCCACATGGCAGTCGCGGCACTCAGGGATAAAAATTCCCTGGAATGCCAACGAGAGCATCATGAAGAAAGCAAGGACGCCGGCCGCCGCTCGGTTCACGAACGAAACCTATCGGGTCCCCCGGACGGCGTCAAGCGCGTTCCGCGAGGAACCCCGAGACCGTTTCCGAAAACACCTGGGGCGCCTCGATATTCGAAAGGTGCCCGATTCCCGCCAGCTCCACGTATTTCGCCCCGCGGATTTTCCCCGCCACTTCGCGCATCTCCGCCGGCGGAGTGATCACGTCATTCGCGCCGCACACCAGCAACGTCGGGACGTCGATCGTCGCCAGAAGCGGCGTCGAGTCGGCACGCGCGCCCATCCCCATCAGCGCCGCCGCAATCCCCTCCGGCCGGTTCGCCAGGATCATCTCGCTCACAAATCCCTTCGCCGCCGCGCTCGCCCCCGCCGAAAGCAGCTTCGGCAGCAACTTCTCCACCGCCACCGCCGCCCCGCCTTTCATCACTTCCGCCGCCATCACCGCCCTCCCTGCCTTCTGCTCCGCCGTGTCCCCCGCCGCCCGCGTGTCCGCCAGCACCAGCGCCGAAACCCGCGCCCGGTGCCGCCGCCACATCGCCAGCGCCACATACCCCCCCATCGAAAGCCCGGCGAACGCCGCCCGCTCAATATGAAGCGCGTCGAGCAGCTCCGCCACGTCGTCCGCCATCTCGTCCATCGAAGCGGTCGTCCCCGCAGCCGACCCGCCGAACCCCCGCAGATGCGGCGCCACCAGCATGTTCCCTTCGCGCAGCCGCGTAAAATTCGGATCCCACATCGTGGCCGAGAGCGGAAACGCATGGAGAAGCACCAGCGGCGAACCCTCTCCCGCGGCCCGGAACAGGTTCTTCATCGTGTCCCCGAGTTCATGTTGTGGTGGTCTAGAAGTCGCCGTTTTCAGGAGCTGTATTCAGGAGGTCGTTTTCACGAGGCCGTTTTCAGAAAGCCGTTTTCGCCGTTGCCGTTTTAAAACGTCGCCGCGTGAGCGGCGGCGAGGAAGCGCCGGCCGGCGCCGCCAGGATCGAGTCTCGCGCAAGGCGAGCTTCCGTGGAGAACGGGAGGATCCCTCCCGACCTCCCGATCCAGCAGGCGGCGCCGGCCGCGCGCTTCCGAAGCCGCCGCTCACGCGGCGATAGCGGAGGAGGGAGTCGAACCCTCACGAGTGTGAGCTCGACGGATTTTGAATCCGTTGCGTCTGCCGGTTCCGCCACTCCGCCTCGCGGACATGTTCGGAAGCGGCCCTTCGCGGGCGCACCATGCGCGCCCACTGCGGACCGCTTCCGAACACGTCCGCGAGCAGGATAGCGTGGACATGGGGTGTTTCAACAGAAGGACGGAAAAATCCAACATAAACAACGTAAAACGGTGAAATCTCTCGATATCCAATGAGTTTGCGGCCACTTTGTGACGCACTGCGGCAATTCCCAAGTTCCCCCTCGGCACCGCGGAACTTTTCGGCTACAATGGGCCTCCCCGTATCATAGGGAGGGATGAATGAAGGCACTGAAGAGCAAGCCGTCCAAGCCCGCTGCCAAGTCCGCTTCCAAGTCTTCGAAAGAGCCGGAGTTCAAGGCGGTCCTCAAGGATCCTGCGGTTCGCGAGGTCTTCCTTCCCGGCAACGGCGTCGGGATTTTTGCCCCGCACGGCGGGGGAATTGAGCCTGGCACCGAGGAGATTGCGCGTGCCGTGGCGCAGGCGACCGGGGCGACGCTGTATGTGCTTTCGGCGAAGCGGCCGACCGGGAACACGGCGCTGCATGTGACGGTGACGCGGATGGTGGCCGGGATTTCGCAGAAGCTGGACCAGGCGATTGCGGCGACGCGCGTCGCGATCTCGATCCACGGGCATGCCCGCACGAAGGATGGCGGGCCGGTTTACGTGAGCGGGCTCGCGGTCGAGGCGGTCACGATGTGCGCGGGGGCGATGCGGCACGCGCTGAAAGGCGCGTACGAGGTTGTGGACGACCAGGCGCGGATCCCCGAGGATCTTCACGGCGTGCACAAGGACAACATCATCAACCGGGTTCCGAAGAAGGGCGTGCAGATCGAGTTGCCGCGGGCGCTGCGGGACGAAGCGGTACCGGCGATTCGCGGGGCGGCTGCGCAGCTGGTGACGGCGCTGATCGAGTGCGTGCGCGAGCTGGGTTAGGCTGGAAAGTTCACGCGAGTGAAACAAGCCGGGCGGCGCTGAGCCGCCCGGTTTTTTTGTGCGCGCGGCGATTCGCGGACTACCCGCCGAGCCGCTTCACCGCCTCGGCTACGGCCTGGCGCACCGCGGGGTCGGGGTCGCCGCCGGCTTCGCGAAGGGGCGACATGATCTTCCCGCCGAATTCCCGCTTGGCCATGCCGAGAGCCGCCGCGGCGGCCGCGCGGACCTTCGCCTCTTCGTCGCCCAGCGCCTTCAGGAGTTCGTCGATGGGGGTCGCATCGCGCGCCGCGATCAGGCCGAGCGCCCCGCAAGCCGCAACGCGGACGGCGGGCTCCTTGTCGTGCATCGCTTCCATCATGGCCGGGATCGCCTCTTCCTTGTAGAGCTGGGCTTCCTTGGAACCCAGCGCCGACAGGACATCCAGCGTGAGCGCCTTCAGGACCGCGGCCTTGACCAGGATGTCCGGCCCCTTCAGCAACTCCTTCATTTTGGGCAGCACCGTCTTCAGTCCCGAGGTTCCGATCATGAAGGGCATCACCGCGCCGGCGCGGACTTCCTCGTCGGCGTCCCCCAGCGCCGCTTCGCATGCCTTCGCGACCGTTTCGTCCTGCGCGCCGATTGCGCCGAGGGCGTTGACGGCGAGCCGGCGCATTTCCACGTCGGGGTCCTTGAGGAGTCCGCAGAGGGCGCTGCTGGCGCCGGAAGCGAGGGCGCCGAGGGCGGCGAGGCGGGCGGCGCCGAGTTTGCGAAGGGCGGGGTCCGGCTCGCTGAGGAGGGCGGTCAGGGCGGGGACGCCGGAGACACCGAGGCCGGAGAGGACTTCGGCCGCGGCGTTGCGGACCTCGACGTCGGCGTCCCTGAGAAGTTCGCCGACGCGGGGGGCGGCGGGCGCCCCGATGGCCCGGAGTGCGGCGACGCCAGCGGCGCGGGCGGGTGCGTTTTTCGCGGCCTTGAGGGAGACGATCACGGGTTCGACGGCTTTTTCGCCGGCCGCGCCGATCGCACGGACCGCGGCGGCGCGGACACCGGGATCCTGCAGTTCGAGGGCCGCGACGAGAATCGGGATCCCGGGCAGCCCCATCGCGGAAAGCGCTTCGCCCGCCGCGGCGCGGACGTTGGGGTCGTCGTCGCGAAGGGCGCCGGCGAGTGCGGGGGCGGCGGGGGCGCCGGCGGGGCCGGCCTCGATGAGGGCGATGCAGGCGCGGCGGCGGACTTCGATGTTGGGGTGGGTGAGGGCGCCCTCGAGCGCCTCCACGGCGGGGGCGCCGATGCGGCCGAGGGCCCAGGCCGCGCGATCGGCGGCCTCCGTGTCGGGGTCCGCGAGAAGATCCACGAGGCCCCGGGCGGCGTCACCGGACGCCGCGCCGATCGTCCCGAGCGACCCCGCGGCGGCCAACCGGGCCCGCGCGTCCTCGTCCTTGAGACCGTCGCGAAGCGCCGGCACCGCGGCGGCGCCGAACCCGCCCATCGCCTTGTAGGCCCGGGCGCGCGCGAGAGGCTTGGCTCCCGCCATCGTCGCGCGGACGGCGTCGAGCGCGGAGGGACCGATCTGCCGAAGCGCGCGGGCGGCCGCTTCGGCAACAGCCTGGTCCTCGTCGCCGAGGACAGAAGCCAGTTCGGAGGCGGCAGGGGCCGCGGCGGCGCCCATGCGTTCGAGCCCGGAGGCGGCGGCGATGCGGAGCGGGGTGGAGGGCTCGCGAAGAGCGTCGATGAACGGCTCGGCGGGCGGGGTGACGCCGGGGAGCATGTTGGCGAGGGCGTTCAGGGCGCGTTCGCGGACGGGGCGCCCGGAGTCGCGGCAGGCGGCGACGAGCTCGGGGATGGCGCCCTCGCCGATGGCGGCGAGCGCCTGGATGGCGGTCTCGCGGACGCGCTGCGACTCGTCAGCCAGCGCCAGGATGAGCGACGGCACGGCCACGACGGCGCCGGGGCCGATGGAGCGAAGCGCATCGGCGACGGCGACGCGGACGCCGGGGACCTCGTCGGCGAGCGCGAGGGACAGCGCCGGGACGGCGTCGTGCCCCGGGGGGCCCATCACGGCGAGGGCCGTGGCGGACGCGGTCCGGACATCGAGTTCCTTGTGGTGAAGCCGCTCGATGAGCGCCGGGACTGCGCCGGCGCCGATCCGGCCGAGCGCGACCGATGCGGAGCCCTGGTCGGCAGCGTTGGTGCTCTCAAGAAGCACGAGCCACTCTTCGAGCGACCGTCCCTGGTAGGAATTGACCCCGCCGTACTGGGCATCCCCGGGGGGCGCCCCCGAGCCGGGGTTCGGGGAGGGGCCGCGGATCTGGGAAGCGCCGGGGCGCGACTCTGGAAGCGGCGAGGGCGCCGGAACCGATGTTTTCTTTTCGCAACCGAAAAGCACGGATGCGGCCAGCAGGACCGTCCCGATTCGAGGGCTCATCCGCGGCATTGTACGGTCCGCGCGCCGGGCCCCGACATTCCTACTTTCCGGGCTTCGCCCTCTCCCACTCCGCCTTCGCCTTCCCCTCCGCCCCGCGCGCCGCCGCCGCCTGTTCCTCGAGCTCGTGGATCCCCGCGGCGGCTTCTGATTCCGCCGCTGCCTCCGTCTTGACCTCGGCCTCCGCCTTCGCCTTCACGGACTCGGCCGCATCGATGGAAGCGCCCAGCGCCGCGACCGTTTTCTCGAGGTCCGTCACGCGGCGATCCGCTTCGACAAGGTCGAACTCCGCCGCCGCCAGCGCCCGCTTCGCACGCCGCAGGTCGTCGTCGGCGGCGCCGAGGGCATTGGTCTCGCCGCGCTGCTGGCGAAGGCGCTCCTGGTCGTAGAGGAACTGCGCCCGGTCCACCCCGCGGCTCGCATCGGTGCGCACCCGTTCGGCGGCCTTCGCGTCCGCCTTGGCCTGCGGCTCCGCCGCTTCCGCGTCCCCTCGCGCGCGCTCCCGCTCCGCGATCGCCCGCTCGGCGCCGAGCGCCGCCGCCGCCGCGCGATCCTTGGCATCACGGTGGCGCCTCACCCGGGCGTTCGCGTCCGCCAGCTGCGATTCCATCTTCTCCCGGATCTGGATCGACAGCCGCCAGCCGTACTCGAGCGGGTGGACCCACCGGCCCTCGAAACGCACCCATCCGCGCCCCTTGTAGTACGTGTCCGGATCCTGCCACTCCCCGTCCACCACGTGCCAGTCGCGCCGTTCCAGCGGAAGCCGCGCCCGCGCCGATTCGGGGTCGAGTTTCCAGGCTGCAATGAAGTGCTCGATCGCCTCCGCCTCGAGCTTCACCGACTCCGCCCATTCCGCCAGGTCCAGCTGGGCCTTGAAGCTGGAAGCGTCGAGCTTGCCCACCCGCTCCGCGTACTCCTGCTCCGGCGTCAGTTTTTCCTCGATCGAGGCGATCTTGTCCTTATCCAGGGTCAGCGCCCCGTGCTTCATCTTGACCTTCACGTGCACCCCGTCGTCCAGGATCACGTCCCCTTCGATTACCCGCCCGTCCTTCATCGTGATGAGGTCGGCGAAAGCGGCGCCCGCAGAGAGGAGTGCGGCGGCAAACACGAAGGAACGGATCATGGCGCGGCTCCGGAAAAGAGGACAGTGCGGCTCGAGTGGCCAGTATAAAGCAACGCGCGTGCCCCCCGTATTAACGAGCCGCAACTCCAGGGTCCCACGCATCTTGGCCCCGACTGCCAGGAAACCGTGAACTTCCCCGCGTCTCCAAGGGAGGACACCGCCCCCTATCCACTATCCACTATCCACTATCCCCTATCCCCTCCCTCGCTCCCGGCTACCGCATGCGCCTCCTCCCGGCCGTCGTCCTCGTCTCCCTGCTCACAGTTCCCTCCTTCGCCCAGGCGCCGGGCCTCTGCCGCTTCCCATGCGCCCAGGGCGACAAGGTTGCGTTTACGTGCGAAGGAGACCTGTGGGAAGCGCCGCTGGCAGGGGGCGTCGCGCGCCGGCTGACGAGCGCGCCGGGAAAAGAGGCGTACCCGAGCTATTCACCGGACGGGAAATGGCTGGCGTTCACGGCGGACTACGACGGGAACCCGGACGTGTACGTGATGCCTGCGGGCGGCGGGGAGCCCCGGCGCCTGACCTGGAACCCCGACGCGGACCGCGTGATCGGCTGGGACGCCGAGGGACGCATCCTGTTCCGGGCGCGCGGCGAGCTTCCGTTCGGGAGCTGGACCGCGTGGCGCGTCGCACCGACCGGCGGCGACCCGGTGAAGATCCCGCTGGGCGAAGCGATGCAGGTGTCGTTCGGGGCGGACGGCCGGTGCGCGTTCGTGATGTGGATGTGGGAGAACCAGCACTGGAAGCGGTACTCGGGAGGGCTGGCGGCGGACATCTGGGTCGGGGACATCGAAAAGAAAACATACACGAAGCTGACGGACTGGAAGGGAAACGATGCGTACCCGATGTGGCAGGGCGACCGTGTCTACTACCTGACGGACCGGGACGGCGTGCAGAACATCTGGTCGAGCAAGCCCGACGGGAGCGACCTCAAGCAGCACACGAAGCATGCGCCGTACGACGTGCGGTTCCCTTCCCTCTGCGACGGGAAAATCGCCTACCAGCTGGGCGGCGACATCCGCGTGTATGACTGCGCTACTTGCGAGGACCGCGTGATCGACGTGCGGCTGCCGTCGGACCGCCTGCAGGCCCGGGCGAAATTCTCGGAGCCGGCGAAGAACGTGGAGCGGTTCGGGCTGTCGCCGGACGGGACGCGGCTGGTCGCCGGGGCGCGCGGCGAGATTTTCACGATTCCGTACAAGGAGGGGCGGCTCGTCAACCTGACGAACTCCCCGGGCTCCCGCGAGCGGGCTGCGGCGTGGTCGCCCGACGGGAAATCGGTGGCGTGCCTCTCCGACGCCACCGGCGAATACGAAATCTGGATCCTCGACCCGACCGGGCAGGCCCCGGCGCGGCAGCTCACAAGGGACACGAAGACCTGGAAACTCGTCCCGGTCTGGTCACCGGACTCCGCGAAACTCGCGTACTCCGACATGAACGGCGAGCTGTTCATCGTCGAGGTCGCGTCGGGTGCCCTGAAACGCGTCGATGCCTGCCCGACGTGGGAGATTTCCACGTACGCGTGGTCCCCCGACTCGCGCTTCCTCGCGTACGAGTTCGCCTCGGAAACCTGGAACAACGTGATCAAGATCCACGACACGAAGGACGGCCGCACCGAGGCGGTCACGGACCCGCGATGGAACTCCTTCAGCCCCGCCTGGGACCCGGAAGGAAAGTTCCTCGCGTTCCTCTCGGCGCGCACGGTGAACCCGAAATCGGGCGACTACCAGTTCGAATACAATTTCTCCATCGACGACACGGTGAAGCCGTACCTCCTGCGCCTCTCCCCCGACAGCCGGGCCTCTTTTGAGCCGCACGAAGCGGGGCTGGTGACGGAGGAGAAGGAGGAGGCGGAGGAAAACGAGCCGGCGCCTGCGGACGACGGCGGGAAGAAGCAGCCCAAGCCGAAGAAAGGCGAGCCCGGGAAGAAGCCCGCGGCCGACCCCGCGGAGAAAGAGGAGAAGACCGCGCCGCCGGAAGTCGTTATCGAGTGGGCGGGGATCCTCGAGCGCTGCATCGTCGTCCCCGTGCACGCCGCGAACTGCCGCGACCTGGCCTTCGTGAAGGGCCGCCTCCTGTGGATCGCCTCGAAGAATCTCGGCTGGTCCGCGGAGGACCCGAAGGAGGCGACGTCGCTCGAGGAGTTCGTGTTCGAGACGAAGAAACACCTCCATTTCGCCAAGGCAGCGGACGCCTTCGCGGTATCAGGCAACGGCGAGCGCGCTGTCGTCCGGGTCGCAGGGGTCTACACGCGGTTCGACGTCACCGCGGACGCGCTTCCCACCGACCCCGAATCCACCTACCACACGGCAGGCTGGACGGTGCCGGTGGACCCCGCGCAGGAGTGGCGGCAGATTTTCAACGAGGTGTGGCGCCTGGAGCGCGATTTTTTCTATGACCCGCAACTTCACCATGTGGACTGGGAAGCGGCGAAAAAGAAGTACGAGCCGTTCCTGGCGCGGGTCTCGAGCCGGGACGAGCTGAACGACCTGATCGGGGAGATGATCTCGGAGCTGTCGAATTCGCACGCGTACATCTCGGGCGGCGACGACCGGGGCGCGAAGTCGGTGAAGATCGGGACGTTGGGGGCGCGGATCGAGCCGGACGCCGCGGCGGGGCGCTACCGGGTCACCCGGATTCTGCGCGGAGACGTCTTCGATTCGAAGAAGTGCTCCCCGCTGGTCGCGGCGGGGGTGAAAGAGGGGGACTACCTGATTTCGATCGACGGCGTCGGCGTGAAGGCGGGCGAGGGATGGCAGCGGCAGCTCGTGGAGAAGGCCGGGATGCCCGTGCTGCTCCGCGTCGGGGCCCTGGCCGACGGCAGCGACGCCCGGGACGCGTACGTCGTCCCGCTCGCTTCCGACGGCGCGCTCGTCTACTCCGACTGGGTCGAGCGGACGCGCCAGTACGTCTCGGAAAAATCCGGCGGCAAGGTCGGGTACGTCCACATCCCGGACATGGGCGGGCACGGCCTCGTCGAGTTCGGGCGCCAGTTCCCCTGGCAGACGCAGAAGGACGGGCTCATCATCGATGCTCGTTGGAACACCGGAGGCAACACCCACGGCATGATCCTCGAGCGCCTCCGGCGCCAGACGACGCACTTCGACAAGCCCCGCCATTTCCGGGCCGAGCCCGTCTACTGGCGCTCGGTGCGCGGCCACCTCGTCGCGCTCATCAACCATGACACCGCGAGCGACGGCGAGAATTTCACCCACGCCTGGCAGCACGAAAAACTCGGCCCCGTCATCGGCTCGCGCTCATGGGGCGGCCTCGTCGGCTACCGCGGCGACAAGGACCTCGTGGACGGCGGTTTCAACTCCCAGCCCGAATACGCCCATTTCGGCTGGGACGGCAAATGGGTCGTCGAGGGCGACGGCGCCATCCCTGACATCGAGGTCATGAACGACCCGAAGGCATTGGCCGAAGGTCGCGATTCGCAACTCGACCGCGCGATTGCCGAAGCGCTGGAAGAGATCGCCAAAGATCCGCGCACGCCGCCTTCGGTGCCGCCCGCACCGGACCGGTCGAAATAGCGGGCCAGCGGGCGAGGCAAATAAAAGCGGGGCCGACCGTTTCCGGTCGGCCCCGCGGAAGAATCAGCGGCAACTACTTCGGCTCGTCGTTCGGGCCCTTCTCGGTCGGCTTGGCCGGCTCAATCTTCTTCTGCTCGATGAAGTCGTATCCCATGTCCACCATGTCGTCCATCATCTTCCACCCGTACGTCGTGCGGATGTAGTACTGGCGCAGCATCGACGCGACCTTCGCGCAATCGGCCAGGTCGCCCTGCGCGTAGTACGACATCGTCTGGATGTACAGGCACGTCCCCCGCGGCGGCGCCTCGCGCGGCATCTCGTCGAACGCCTTCTGGGCGCTCTCGATCGCTTCCTTGTATTTCTTCTCATGAAAGTCGCACCAGGCAAGCCCGACCGCCGTCATGATTTTGTCGCGAGCGTCGGAGGTCTTCCCCGCGATTTCGTACGCCTTCCGGGCTTCCTTGATGTCCCCGGCGCGGACGAGAGCATTCCCGTAATAGAGCTGAAGCCTCGTGTCGTTCAGGTTCGCCTTGTCCGCCTCGAGCTTCTTCTCGATCGCCTTGCGGTACTGGCTGCCGTCGAAGAGATCGAGCACCTCTTTGACTTCCATCCAGTTGAAATGTCCCGAGATCTGCTCGACAACCGAGCCGTCGTCGGGGTCCACGAACAGGATGGCCGGCGCCTCCTTGATGCCCGCGTCGCCCAGCTGCTTGCCGCCGCCCAGTTTCTGCGCTTCCGCCATCGTTCCTTTCCAGCAGCCGAACTGGTCGTTCAGTTTGCGGTAGATGTCGGGATTGCCGAAGAGCGTATTGATCAGGCGCGCCGTGTGGGGCGCGGCGACCCCGTCCTTGTCCGGGTCGAGGGTCACGAACATGATCGCGTAGCTGCTGCGCTTCGCGGCCCACGAGCGCGCCGCCTGCCAGCTGGGCGCCCAGTTCGTGGTGCGGAGCTCAGCGGGGTCGGGCTCTTTGGGGTTGTTCGGGTCTTCCTTTGGATCTTTCGGATCGCCCGGCTTGGGATCACCCGGCTTCGGATCGCCAGCCTTGGGCGGATCTCCGGCCTTCGGCGGCTCCGTTGTCTGGGCAAACGCCGAGCTCGTGAGGAGTCCGGCGAGAATGACGGATGCGAGATATTTCACGTGAAGTTGCTCCAATTGGGTCCCCTGTTGCGACAGCCGAGGGCATTCTAGCAGGTCAATCGGCGCGTCAAACGAAAGATTAAGAATATTTAGTCTGGGGAATTCATTGCCCGCCCTCAGTGATCTCCCTATCCTACCCCTCCCCATGCCTCCCTCCCGCGCCCCTAAAGGCGTCTTCACCAAGAAACTTCCCATCCGCTTCGCCGACGTCGACTTCGCCCGCGTCCTTTACTTCCCCCGCCAGTTCCACTTCCTCCACATCGTCATGGAGGACTTCTTCCTCGAAGTGCTCGACATCCCGTACGCCGTGATGCTGAAAGAAGATCGCATCGGTTTCCCGACCGTCCACCTCGACGCTGATTTCCTCATCCCCCAGGAATTCGGCGACGAGGTCGAGATCGCGATGCGCGTCGTCGAGGTCGGCAAGAGCAAAGTCATTTTCGGCTACGAGGTCCTCAAGGAGGGACGCGTCGCCGCGCGCTGCACCCAGACGACGGTCGCCGTGGATCCGGAAGCATGGAAGAGCATCGAGCTGCCGAGGAAGTACCGGACAGCTCTGGAAAAAATGAGAGCCCTTGCGGGCGGAGGCAAAAAGTGACGCGACCGATCGTGGATGTCCGTGAGGAAGTCCTGACTTTCGATCCCGCCGACCAGGAACGGTGGGTCACCGGGGACAAGTGGCTGGTGCCGGAGGAATTCCGCGACGACACGCGCTTCGCGAAATCCTCCCGCGCCTATTTCCTAGAGATGCTGGCGGTGCACCACTACCGGTGCGGCGGCTGGCAGTCGTTCTCGCAGCTCTGGTTCGAGCTGTGGACGAAGTCGCCGAACCGCAAGCCATGGGTCGAGAAGGCCTCCACCGCCGTCGAGACGTTCTTCGGCGAGGCCATCGACACGTTCCGCAAGAAGGTGGGCCCGAACGTCACGGAGTTCGCGAAAGCGCCGGACCTCGTGATCTGGAAGGAATCGCCCCGCAAGGTGATCTTCCTCTCGATCAAGCAGAAGAACGAAACCGTCACCCCGAACGAATTCGCCGGGCTCGCGCTCGTCAAGGCCCACCTTGGCGCCGACGCGCGCATCATCCGCTTCTGCGAACTCGGCGATTTCCGCGACCCGCGGAAGTGGCGGATCAACTGCCCCGCGGTGCCGGTGAACGCCGGGTTCGACCGGCATGATGTGCAGAAGGTGGAGGAGTAGACGACAGAACGGCAAGTCCCAAATCCCAACTCCAATCCCCAAATCCCAAACGGCGGCACCGGTTGGGATTTGGAATTTGGAGTTGGGATTTGGGACTTGTCTTTGCCCTTTTCCCTCGCGGCGAAATGGCAGCTCCCCATGCTCGACCCCATCCCGGACCAGTTCAACCTCTCCGACTACTACCTCGACCACAACCTCCGCGAAGGCCGCGCGGACAAGGTCGCGGTCGTCTACCGCGACGAGAAATGGACCTACCGGCAGATCCACGAGGGCGCCTGCCGCGCGGCGGGGGCGCTTCGATCCGTCGGCGTCCGGCAGGAAGACCGCGTCCTCCTCATTCTCCCGGACTGCCCCTCGTTCGTGACGGCGCTCTTCGGCATCCATAAAGCGGGCGCCGTCCTCTGCATGGCGAACCCGCTCCTCCCCGTCGAGGACTTCGTCTACTACTTCAACTACACGCGGGCCGTCACGGCCGTCGTGCACCACTCGCTCGTGGAAGGGCTGGCGAAGCTGCGGCCGCAGATGCGGCATTTGAAGAATCTGCTCGTCGCGGGCGGCGACCCGGGGCCGTTCCTCTCGTACGAGAAGACATGCGTCGAGCAACCCGCGTTCTGCGAAAACGCGCCGACCCACAAGGACGACCCCGCCGTCTGGCTCTTCACCAGCGGTTCCACCGGCAAGCCCAAGGCCTGCATGCACCTTCAGCACGACTTCGCGTGGAACACGGAGCGGTACGCGAAGGGCGTCCTGGGGATGACGGAGACCGACCGGACGATCGGGGTGCCGAAACTGTTTTTCGGGTACGCGACGGGGACGAACCTCTGGTTCCCGTTCTCGGTCGGCGGATCGACGGTGCTCTTCGAAGAGCGCGCTTCGCCCGAAGTTTTGTTTTCGCTGATCGCGCAGCACCGCCCGACGGTCCTCACGAACGTCCCGACGACAATCAACAAGATGCTCGAGGACCCGGCCGGGAAAGATGCCGACCTCTCGTGCCTGCGGATCTCCGTCTCGGCAGGCGAAGCGCTTCCCGGCGAGCTCTACGACCGCTGGCGGAAACGGTTCAGCGTGGACATCCTGGACGGGATCGGCAGCGCAGAAATGTTCCACATCTACATCTCGGGGCGGATCGGGGAAGTCCGCCCCGGGAGCCTGGGGACGATTGTTCCCGGGTACGAAGCGAAGATCTGCGGCCCTGACGGGGACACGCTTCCCGACGGCGAAATCGGCACGCTCTGGATCAGCGGCGACAGCGCGATGACGGGGTTCTGGCAGGACGACGAGCGCTCGAGGAAGCTGCTTCACGGGAACTGGTACTGCACGGGCGACCAGCTGCGCCGCGACAAGGACGGGTACTTCTGGTACGAGGGGCGCGCCGACGACATGTTGAAGATCGGCGGCATCTGGGTCAGCCCGCTCGAGGTCGAAAACTGCCTGCTCGGGCATCCCTCGGTGAAGGAATGCTGCGTCGTGGGCGTGAAGGACGAGAACGGGCTGGTCCTCCCGAAGGCATTCGTGGTGACGAACGCGGGGGCGCGGCAGGACGAAGCCCAGAAAGCGGCGCTCATCGAGCACGTAAAGTCAAAGCTCGTGCGTTACAAGGCGCCGAGGTTCGTTGAGTGGATGGAGGCGCTTCCGCGGAACGACCGGGGGAAGATCGAGCGGAAAAAGCTGTCCGGGGGTTAGGTCTTACCCGCCGAGTAGCGGAGAACTTGAAGGACCTGCTCGGGGTCACATCCATAGATCCCGGAGCCCCAGGCTGAGTTCACCTCGACGACGGCCCACCCTCGTCCCCTGATAACCCCGACGTCGATCACGACGGCCCGCGGGAGGATGACACGCGGATCGGCGAGGACCTGGCCCACGAAGGCGCGCACGGTTGCCTCTTCTTCCAGGGTGTGCCGGAACTCGGACTCACGCTGCGGCTCCCCGTCGCGCAGATACACCGACAGCGTACGAAGTGTCCGGTCGAGCACGAAGCACCGGAACTCCTTTTCCCACTTCACGACCTCCGCGACCAGGACCGGCATGTCCGCTGAATATTCCGTGGGCAGCTCGGCGCCCCGGGCGACACGAGCCGGGAAACTCTTGTCATTCGGAGGCTTCACGAACGCCAGCTGCGCGGACCGTCTGGCATCGCCCAGAGTCGTCAGCCGGACATCACGTTTCCGATACTCCTTGGGGAGCGTCGGAAGCCAATTCTCTGGAGGTTCGTGGAGTTTCAGCCCGAACGAGGAGGCCAATGTGGGGCCAAAGAGTCCTTCGAGGTAAAGCACGGGATCCTTCACAGCGAGAAGGTGATCGGGGACACGCCAGGCCTCCAGCCGCTCGACGTCCCACCCGAGGCGCCCCGCAGCGCCCCAAAGAGCCTGGGCGTCGTCGGTGAATCGAGGGGTGAGGATCAGGGTTGGCATCGCTTCATGCTATCGCATTGCCCCTCGAAAGGTTCGGGGTGTGATCAAGGAGGCGACGGCAAGCGGCAGCGGGGTGGCATGCCGCTTACACGCCCCAGCCCCCCGTGCCCCCTTCAAATCGGCGCCCGGCATCCCGGTCGAAACCAAATCTTTTCCTTTCTCAACGTCTCCCGTATTATCCCCCCCAATGTCCCTTTCGCTGACAGACCTGACGTGGCGCGAAGCCGATGAGTTGTTTCACAAGAAACCTCTCGCCCTCCTCCCCATAGGGGCGGTTGAGGCTCACGGTCCGCACCTGCCGCTCTACACGGACGTGTTCCTGTCCCAGGAACTGTGCGAGCGGATTGCGAAAGCGGTTGCCCCGAAGCCCTGCATCATCCTCCCGCCGGTGAACTACGCCGTGACGAACTACGCCGCGGAATTTGCCGGGACGATTTCGCTCTCCCCGCACACCGCCAAGGAGCTCCTGAGCGACATTTTCCGCTCCCTCGGGCGCCACGGCATCGAGTTCGTCGCCCTCATCAATTCCCACCTCGAGCCCGCCCATATCAACGTCCTCGAGGAAGTCGCCCAGGATTTCCTCGAACGCCCCCATGTCATCTTCACCAACCACTGCCGCAAGCCCCTCGCCCAGCGCCTCTCCCCTGAATTCCAGAGCGGCGACTGCCACGCGGGAAGCTACGAGACCAGCCTGATGCTCGCGAGCAGGTGGAAGGACCTGGTGAAGAAGGACAAGATGAAGACGCTTCCCCCCATCAAGCTCGGGCTGGTGAAGCAGATGAAGCAGGGCGTGACGACGTTCGGCGCGATGGGCGCGAACGACGCGTACTTCGGCGAGCCCGCGGTTTCGACGCCGGAGCACGGCGAGATCCTGTGGCAGACGCTGGTTGAGATCTGGCTGGAAGCGATCAAGTCCGAGACGGCGTAAGGACCGGATCGCACTCATGCCCCCCAGCGCACCCCAGGGCGAAGTCGCCCTCATCACCGGAGCCGGCCGCGGCATTGGTCGCGCCGTGGCTCTTCGGCTGGCCGCGGACGGCGTGAAAGTCGGGCTGATGTCGCGCACGGAAACCGAGCTGGCTGAAGTTGCGGCCGCGGTCCGGAAGGCGGGCGGGACGGCGTTCGAACTCCCGGGGGACGTGGTGCTCGCGGAGGATGTCGAGCGCGTCGTCGGCGAACTGACCTCGGCGGCGGGCGGGCTCACGATGCTCGTGAACAACGCCGGGACGGGAAAAAGCGCCCCGTTCGCGAAGACGTCGCGGGCGCTGTGGGACGAGATGATCGGGCTCGACCTGACGAGCGCCTTCACCGTCACCCAGGCGGCGCTTCCCCACATGCTGCTCGCCGGCCACGGGCGGATCGTCAACGTGGCCTCGACCGCGGGGATCAAGGGGTACCCGTACATCGTGGCGTACTGCGCGGCGAAGCACGGCCTGGTCGGCATGACGCGGGCGCTGGCCGTCGAGCTGGCGGGCAAGAAGATCACCGTCAATGCCGTCTGCCCCGGCTACGTGGACAGCGCGATGACCGAACGCAACCTCCAGGTCATGGCCGAAAAAACGAAACGCCGCGTCGAGGAACTCCGCCGCGAAATCGAGGTCATGTCCCCGCAGCACCGCCTCTTCTCACCCGAGGAAGTCGCCGAAACCATCGGCTACCTCTGCAGCTCCGGCGCGCGCGGCATCACCGGGCAGGCGATCTCGATCTGCGGCGGGGAAATCGCCTGTTAGGCCATGGCCTCGTTCCCCGCCCTGCGCTAACCTCCCGCCATGTCCACCCACAACGTCCGCGACGACCAGCTCCCCCGCGGTGCCGGCACCGGCCCCGCCGACGCCGCCATCACTCCCTCCGCTAGCGTCATCCTCCTCCGCGGCCAGCCTTTCGAAGTCCTGCTGATGCGGCGGGCGGAGAAGAGCTCTTTCGTGCCGGGCGCGTGGGTTTTCCCCGGCGGCATCGTCGAAGCGGAAGACCGCGGCGCCGATGAGCAAGCGACGGCCAGGGCGTGCGCCGTCCGCGAACTCGCCGAGGAAGCGGGGGTGCGGCTCCCGGGGATCAGCGGCCTAGTCTGGACCGCCCGCTGGATCACCCCGGTGGGAGTGCCGAAGCGTTTCGACACCTGGTTTTTCCTCGCCGAGCTCCCGGCCGGGCAGACGCCGGCGGTGGACGATCGCGAGGGAGTGGAACTCCGGTGGTTCACGCCGGTCGCCGCGCTCGAAGGCCACCGCCGCGGCGAGCTAGCGATGGTCTTCCCGACGATCAAGACGCTGGAGTCGCTTCTCCCCTGGCCCTCGATCCCTGCCCTGTTCGCGGCGCGGCAAGGCGCCACAATCCCGACAACGCGACCCGTGATCGTGACGGAGAACGGTCAAAAGAAGGTCGTTCTTCCCGACTGACCCGTCACGGCCTTTTTCGCCGTCCCTCGCCGCTGGCCGCTCGCCGCTCGCCACAGTCACTCGCTTTGCTAGCTCAACGCGCTTCAGCGCATACAATCCAATCCATGAGCTTCCTCACCGCCGTCAATCCCGCGACCCTCGGCAAACCGTCCGGCTACAACAACGGGATGTCCGCCCCGCCGAACGCCCGAGCCCTCGAAATCGCGGGGCAGGTCGCCTGGGACCATGCCCACCGGATCGTTACCAAAGACTTCATCGGCCAGTTCGACCAGGCGCTTCGCAATTTCATGGACGTCGTGAAGCACGCGGGCGGCGGGCCGGAGAATGTCGCGGAGATGACGATCTTCATCACGGACAAACAGGCGTACCTGGACAGCACGAAGAAGCTGGGCGAAGTGTGGCGCGCGCTGATGGGGAAGAATTTCCCGGCGATGGCGTGCGTGGTGGTGGCGGGGCTCGTGGAGGACGGGGCGACGGTGGAGATCAAAGGGACGGCGTACCTGCCGATCGGGGGGCGCGGATGACGCCGGAATCGTTCAAGTACGCGGTGGCGAACGGGGTGGGCCGGATCGTGCTCGACCGGCCCGCGACGCTGAATTCGCTGACGTTCGAAGTGTACGGGGAGCTGCGCGACCTGTTCCGGTACCTGGGGACGGAGCGCGGAGTGCGCGCCGTGACGATCACCGGCACGGGCAAGGGGTTCTGCAGCGGCGGGGACCGCGAGGAGATCATCGCGCAGCTGTTCGGGCGCGACGCCGAGGACGTCTACAAGTTCGCGCGGATGACGTGCGACCTTGTGGAAGCGATGCGCGGCTGCCCGAAGCCGATCGTGGCCGCGATCAACGGGGCCTGCGTCGGCGCCGGCGCGATCGTCGCGATGGCGAGCGATTTCCGGTACGCGGTGCCGGAAGCGAAGTTCGGGTTCGTGTTCACGAAGGTGGGGATCAGCGGCGCGGACATGGGGGCGACGTTTCTCCTGCCGCAGATCGTGGGCTGGACGAAGGCCACGGAACTGCTCATGACGGGGGACGTCTTCCCCGCCGAAGAGGCGCTTCGCATCGGGTTCCTGAACGCAATCGTGCCCGCCGCGGAGATCGAAAAGAAAACATCGGAAGTCGCGGCGAAGCTGGCCGCGGGGCCTGGATTCGGGCTCGCGATGACGAAGACGCTCCTCAACAAGCAGATGGGCGCTTCCCTGTCGCAGGCCCTCGAAGCCGAAGCCCAGGCGCAGGCGCTCTGCATGCTCCATCCGGACTTCAAGGCCGCGTACGAGGCCGTGAAAGCGAAGAAGGAGCCGCGCTTCAAATGAGCGACCAGCCCTACCGCACGCAG
>JAIOPR010000054.1 GCA_021413805.1 Planctomycetota bacterium | reverse complement strand
GCAGACGTCGAGGGCGTGGGAGCCGCCTTCGACCTGGGTGCGGGCGATCTGGATGATCGAAGCCCAGTCGTCCTTGATGAGGAGCTCTTTGAGCTTGCGGGAGCCCTGGGCGTTGACGCGCTCGCCGATGAGCATGGGCTTGGGGTACTGGTGAAGCGGCACGGACTTCATCATGGAGCTGATGGCGGGTTCATACGGCACGGTGCGCGCGAGCGGCTTCAGGCCTTTCACGCGCTGTGCCAGCTGTTTGATGTGCTCGTACGTCGTCCCGCAGCAGCCGCCCGCGATCGAGATTCCGCGGCTCTTGACGAACTCCTCCATCGCCGCCGCGAACGCTTCCGGCCCCAGCGGGTAGACCGCGTCGCCGGTGCCCTCGTTGAGCGGGATGCCGGCGTTGGGCATGACGGAAATCGGGAGGCCGGATTTTTCGCAGAGGTACGCGACCGAGTCGCGCATCTCCTCGGGGCCGGTCGAGCAGTTGAGGCCGACGATGTCCGCGCCGAGCGACTGGATGGTGGTGAGCGAAGCGCCGATGTCGGTGCCGAGGAGCATGCGGCCGGTGCGGTCGAGCGTGACCTGCGCGATGATCGGCAGGCGGCGCCCGGCTTCCTTCGCCCAGCGACGGATCGCGAAAATCTGCGCCTTGACCTCGAGGATGTCCTGCGACGTCTCGATCAGGAATGCGTCCACGCCGCCGTCGGCCAGCCCGCGCACCTGCGGCACGAACGCCTCGACGATCCTGTCGAACGCGATGTTCCCGAGCGAAGGATCCTCCGACGACGGCAGGTACCCCGTCGGCCCGATCGATCCCGCCACAAACTTCGGCGCCCCCGGCTTCTCGAATTTCGCGCACGCGGCCCGCGCCAGCTTTGCCGCCGTCACGTTCTGGTCGTACGTCCGCTCGCCCTGCTTGTACTCGTCCATCTTGAACCAGTTCGACCCGAACGTGTTCGTCTCGACGCCGTCGGCGCCCGCCTCCAGGTATTTCTCGTGGATCTCCTGGATCACGTCCGGCTTCGTCTGGCAGAGCCAGTCGTTGCACCCTTCCATTGCCTGCCCGCCGAAGTCGGCCGCCTTGAATTTATAGCGCTGCAGCGTCGTCCCCATCGCGCCGTCCCAGATGAGGACGCGGCTACGCAGGACGTCGAGAAGCAGGGGGCGTTCGTTCGTCATGATGCTGAAGGTGTCATTCTCCCGTTACTTGCCGTCGTGTTCGTGGGCGCGGGCGTCCTCTTCCAGGCCCTTCCTGACCGTCAGCTCGCGCGAAGCCGCCAGGTCGATCTTCCAGACGTCCTTGACCTTCGCCATCACGAGCCAGCCGCTCAACTTGTCATCATGTTCGAAGCGGCACTCATCGGATTTCTCGCCCGCGGCCGTGACGACGAGGTGGATCTCCGGCGCCAGCCACCCGAGGTCCCGCGCGATCGTCCGGACGATGTGCCAGGCGAGGTCCCCGGCGTCCGCCTTCTTGAATTCCGCCGCATCCTTGTACCCCAGGTTCGTCGCCACCGTGACGGCGTCTTCGTCATCCTGCTTCTGGGCCAGCCGGAACGCTTCGCCCCATTTCCCGGTCGTCAGCTCCGTGCGTGTCTCCGGGGTCAGGCACGCCCAGGCCTTCTCGCGCTCCCCGGCGTCGATCGCCGCCCGGAACGCCGTCCAGACCTCCGAGGGCTTCGGCGGAGGCGCGGGGTCTTCGGCGCGGGCCGAAGCGGCCGTCGCGAGGGCAAGCAGGATGAGGGTGAGGTGTTTCATTAGTGCGAAGGCAATCCCAGGTGGTCGCAGCGGCAGAATCGCGAAACCTCGAAGAGCGCCCGGAGCACGTCCTCCGCCTGCTGCGGCGTCAACCCTGCGATCCCGCAGGCCGGCGTGAAGAACGACTGCTCGAGGACCTTCTTTTTCTCGCCGAGCGGCCCGATCGCCGCCAGGAACTCCTTCAGCACCGCCCGCGAATGGCCGAGCGGCACCGCGCGGTCGGTCGGCACAATTCCCCAGCCGACCCAGCCGCCCGCCGCCACGTGCTGCACCAGCGCTTCGCCGCACTCCGCCACGAATGCCTTCACGCCCCCCGAAACATCGGGGTTGATGAAGTCGGGCCGAAGAGCGAGCACGTCGCGCCAGGCGCCTTTTCCGCAGCAGTGGAAACCGACCACGGCGCCTGCGGCGCGGATCTCGGCGACCAGTTTCGACATCGCTTCACGCTCCGCGGCTCCGAGCGGCGCGGTCCACGACGGCTCGTCGAGCGCGATCACCGCCTGCCGCCCGAGGACCCGGATGCGGGCGGCCTGCCAGCGGGCATGGAGCGCGACTTTCGGCGCGAGCGCCGCGACATCGCCCTTCCCGGCCGCGGCCAGCGTGACGGGACCGCAGACCTGGCCTTTAAGCCACGGGGAACTCGCCGCGACTCCCTGCAGGCGCTTCTCGACCTCGTAAAACGCGGGCACCGTCTTCTCGGACGGGGGCGTGAGAGCCTGCTCGACCATCGATTCGCCCTTGAGCTGCGGCCAGAAGGGGAAGTCGGCGAAGCGCTCGAGGACCCAGGCCGCGGCCGCGGCGGGGTCGGTGTGGAAGACGGATCCGACGCCGGTGTAGCGCGAGAGGGGCGTGGGGAGGGAAGGAAACGGGGAAACCTGGCTGAAGGTGGCGGCTCCTTTGATGGGGTGTGGATGCTAGGGGCGGGGAAGGAGGGGCGCAAGGAGGAGTTCGGGGAGCGGGGGAGTCGATTGGCCTTGACCGGTGGTGGGGCGTGAGTGTAGCCTGTCTTTGTTAGCCAAGGGAAACAAAGGGTCGCGCAAGCGGCCCTTTTGGCGGATCCGAAAGTTAGTCTAAGGAAACTTGTGCATGGCGACACGACTTACCGCGAGCCAGGAAAATTACCTCGAGCACATCCTCCGCCTCGGCCGAAGCGCCCCCGTCCGTGTCCGCGACATCGCCGGCGCCGCCGGCGTCCGGCTGCCCAGCGTCTCCAAGGCCATCGGCCGGCTGGTCGATGCCGGGCTCGCCCGCCACGAAGCCTACGGACGCGTCGAGATCACCCAGCGCGGCCTCCGCGCCGCCAGGCTCGTCGCCCGGCGGGATGAATGCCTCACCCGCCTCCTCGTGGATGTCCTCGGCATGGCCCCCGATCGCGCCGCCGCCGAGGTCTGCCGCCTTGAACATTCCCTCGACTCGGACGTCCTCGCCCGTCTCGAGGCCCTCGTTGTCCACGCCGCTTCCCCCGCCTCCGCAACCTGGCGACGCGGCCTCGCCAAACGGCTCGCCGCGCTTCCGGACCCCCGCGTCGAACGCGAAGACGTCCGCGTCGGGGTTGTCGAACCGCACGTGCATGCAGGGAAACGCTGAGAGACACCATGGCCACCGCACAACTGCCCGATCACGACCACGCGAACAAGTCGCTTCCCGAAATGCACGGGTCCGTCCCGGTGCCGAAAGGCGCCTCGTGGCTGCGGCGGCTGTTCGCGTTTTCGGGGCCGGCGTATCTCGTGAGCGTCGGGTATATGGACCCGGGGAACTGGGCGACGGACCTGGCGGGAGGGGCGAGCTTCGGGTACCAGCTCGTCTGGGTCCTCGTGATGTCGAACCTCATGGCGGTGCTCCTTCAGACGCTGTCGGCGAGGCTCGGCGTCGTGACGGGGAAGGACCTGGCGCAGGCGTGCCGTGACTACTACCCGTCGATCGTGGTGTGGCCGCTCTGGCTGCTCTGCGAAGTCGCGATCGTCGCGTGCGACCTGGCGGAAGTCCTCGGGGCTGCCATCGGGCTGAAGCTGCTGTTCGGCGTCCCCGTGCTGGGCGGCGTCCTCCTGACGTCGCTCGACGTGCTCCTGCTTCTCGCCCTCTCGCGTCTCGGGATGCGCCGCCTCGAGGCCTTCATCATTGTCCTCGTCGCCACCATCGGCGCCTGCTTCGCCGTCGAGATCCTCCTCTCGAAACCCGACCTCCTCGCCGTCCTCAAGGGCGTCATCCCCCGCGACGGGAACGGCTCGCCGTCGCTCTTCGGCCGCACGCCCGACGGCGGCATCTCGGTCCTCGGGCTGCACGGCTCCTCGCTCTACATCGCGGTCGGCATCCTCGGCGCCACCGTCATGCCCCACAACCTCTACCTCCACTCCTCGCTCGTCCAGACCCGCACCGTCGGCCGCACCACCGAAGGCCGCCGCCAGGCCTGCCGTATGAACCTTATCGACTCGGTCGTCGCCCTCAACGCCGCCCTCTTCGTCAACGCGGCCATCCTTGTCCTCGCCGCCGCCGCGTTCCATAAGAGCGGCCACTCGGCTGTCGCCTCCCTCGAAGAGGCCCACACCCTCCTCGCCCCGCTCCTCGGCACCTCCCTCGCCTCCGTGCTCTTCGCCCTCGCCCTCCTCTGCGCCGGGCAATCCAGCACCATCACGGGCACGCTGGCCGGGCAGATCGTGATGGAAGGATTCCTGAAGTGGCGCATCCGGCCGTGGCTGCGTCGCCTGATCAGCCGGTCGCTGGCGATCGTGCCCGCCGCGGTCGTGATTCTCTGGAGGGGCGAAAGCGCGGTGGACGGGCTGCTCGTCCTGTCGCAGGTCGTGCTGTCGCTTCAGCTGTCGTTCGCGGTCATTCCGCTCGTCTCCTTCACGAGCGACCGGCGCCGCATGGGCGAGTTTGTGAACCGCTGGTGGGTCACGACGCTCGCCGTCCTCGTCGCCGCGACGATCGCCGGCCTCAACCTCAAGCTCGCCACCGAGGCCATCAGCGCCTGGCTCGCCGCATCGCAATCCCCGTGGCTGCGCATCCTCATCGTCCCGCCCGCCCTTGCGCTCGTCCTCCTTCTCGCCTTCGTCACCCTCGCACCTCTTCTCCGCCGCTGGTTCCCCGGAATGATGCGCCACGAAGAAGAGGGCACGGCGCCGACGATCCCGATGGTGGCGGGGATTCCGCCGATGCCGGTCGAAGCGGCCGCGGCCCACAAGCGGATCGCGGTGGCTCTCGAACTCGGACCCGCCGACGCCGCGGTGCTGCGCCACGTGCTGGGCATGGCCTCGGCCACCGGCGCGACCCTGATCCTCCTCCACGTCGCCGAGAGCGCCGGCAGCCGGTACCACGGCGGCGAGTCGCTCGACCAGGAAAGCCGCGACGACCAGGCGGCGCTCGCCATCGTCGCCGAGCAGTGCCGCGAGCGCGGGTTGAAGGCCGAAGCGCTTCTCGGGTTCGGGGACCCGGCGAAGGAACTCGCCCGCCTCGTGGAAGAATCCGGGGCGGACTTGCTGGTCACCGGTGCGCACGGCCACCGGTTGCTCGGCGACCTGCTCTTCGGCGCCACCGCTTCGGGTCTGCGCCACATGGTGAGCATCCCGATGCTCACGGTACCGAGCACAGAGTAGATGGAATCCGCTCCCGGGTTCCCCGTTCCCGGCATATCATCTTTCCCGTGAAGCGCCTCTCCCTGTCGATCGCCGCCGTGCTCGTCCTCACGGTCTGCTTCCATTTCGGGCTTTCGTCCTGTTCGCCGGCCCACCCGCCCGGGAAGCCCGCGGTCGCCTGCTCCAACGCGATCCTGGCGGATTTCACCCGGACCGTCGCCGGTGCACACGTGGACGTCACGGTTCTCGCCGGGCCGCTGGACGACCCGCACCAGCTGGCTTCCACACCGGAACTCGTCCGCGCCGTCGGGGCCTCGTGGGCCGTTTTCGAGAACGGCCTCGGCCTGGAGCCGTGGCTGGACGGCATCGTGAAAGCCGCGCCGGGGGAGCACCCGAGGTACGTCGCGACGAAAGGGGTGTCGCCGATTCTGCGGGAGGACGGCACGCCGGACCCGCACGCCTGGCTCGACCCGCAGCGGGCGATCACGTACGTCGAAAACGCCCGCGACATGCTCATCAATATCGATCCCGATCACGAGAACGACTTCCGCCTGAACGCCGACTCCCTGATCGATTCGATCAAGGGCACCGACGCCTACGTCCTCAGCGTCGTCGAGTCGATCGCCCCCGCGCGCCGCCGTATCCTCTCCGTGCACGACTCCTGCCGCTATTTCGCGCCCCGGTTCGGGTTCAAAACCAAGGCCCTCGCCCCCGCCGGGGTCGCCCCCACGGGCGACATGGAACGAGAAGCCTCCGACTGGCTCGGCGCCGAGCGTGTTGCCGTCATGTTCGCGGAGGCCGGGCGCGACGAGCAGGCCATCCGCGCCCTCTCCTTCAAGAACGGCCGTCGCGTCGCGGGTCCCCTCTGGACCGATACGCTCGACGCCCCCGGCAAGCCCGCCGGCACCTGGGTCGGCGCCATGCGCGAAAATGCGAGGATGCTCGCGGAAGTGCTTCGCTAACTCCCCATGTCGCGCCTCCGACAGCTCTTTTTCGTCTCTCCCCTCGTCCTCCAGGACGGCCACTTCCGCCCCGTCGTCGATCTCTACGACGGTGCCTGGTCCTGGCTCGCCGACATCGGCGACCGACGCCTCGTCCAGGTCTTCGCCAAGCCGCAGACCGTTTCAAAATTGACGCGCGACCGCCGGCTCGTCCCCGTCGAGTCCGCCACCTTCGCCCTTCTCCAGGAACTCACCCACCGCGAGGGCGGCGCCGAACTGCTGCGCGAAGCGCTTTCCCGGTCCCCGGTGCTTCCGGTTGCCGCGCGTGAAGCGCTGGCCGTCGCCCCGCCGCGCGTCGAGCCGGAGTGGAAGAAGCGGGAAGAGAAGAAGCCGGAAGCCCCCTGAGCCGACCCGCTCTTCATCAATCGCTGTTTCGCCATGCTGACCGGATACCATTGACCCCTCGCCCGGCACCCGCAACCCGACGCTTCCAAGGAGTCCTTACATGCGCGCCCTCCTGTTCGCCTTTCTCCTTTCGATTCCTGTCCTCGCCGACGACACGATCCTTGTCACGGGGCACGGGGAGGCGAAGGTCCGGCCGGACCGGCTGGAGTTCCGGTTTGAGGTGGCGGTGCGCGCGGAGAAGGCGGGGGATGCGGTGACGAAGATCGGGGAGAAGGCGACGAAGGTGAAGGACGAGCTGGCGAAGGCGGCGAGCCTGCGAAAGCTGCAGGCGTCACCGGTGACGGACGAAGGCCTCGAGTTCCGGAACCCCCCGGGGAACGAGGACGGGATGATGGTGGTGGGGGCGCCGGGTGGCGCGGAGGGGGGCGGGGAGGTCATGGTTGAGACGACGCTGACGATGACGGTGGACGGAATCGACAAGTTCAAGGACACCGAGATTGCGGAACATGTCGCGGCCGTGCTGGACGCGGCGATCGCCGCGGGCGCGACCTACTCCGGCGGCCTCCAGTACGACTGGTCCGGGCGCGGCCCGGTCCCGGCCACGGTGACGTTTCGACTGTCCGACCCGCAGGCCGCTCTCGCCAAGGCCTGGGACGCCGCCGCGGCGGATGCCAAGCGGCGCGCCGCGGAGATTGCGAAGCGCTTCGGGAAGCAGG
>JAIOPR010000334.1 GCA_021413805.1 Planctomycetota bacterium | reverse complement strand
CCGAATCCCTTCACCGAGATCCTCACCATGATGCGAGACCGCGAAACCGACACACGCTCCTTCACCAAGGGTGTCGGGCTCTTCCCCGGCGACCGGGCGCTTTCCGTCCGCGAGGCCTACGACGTGATCATGTCCCACCTCCCGGCCCCCGCGGTCGAGAAGGTGCCCCTGATGCGATCGCTGGGGCTCGTTCTCGCCGAGGACGTCATCGCGGACATGGACATGCCGCCGTGGGACCGCTCGCAGATGGACGGGTATGCGGTGCGCTCTTCCGACGTTACAGGCCCCGTCGAGCTCAAGGTCGTCGATGTCGTCCCCGCGGGAAAGATGAGCAAGCGCGCCGTCCAGCCGGGGGAAGCGATCAAGATCATGACCGGCGCGGCCGTGCCCGAGGGAGCCGACGCGGTCGTTCCCGTTGAAAAGACGCTCGCCAGCGGTTTCATCGTCATGATCCGCGAAGCCGTTGCGGCCGGCGCCCACATCAGCCGCCGCGCCGAGGATATCAAGGTCGGCGACGTCCTCGTGACCAAGGGCAGCATGATCCGCTCGCAGGAAATCGGCCTCATGGCGAGCGTCGGCTGCCACGCCCCCAGGGTCATCCGTCGCCCCACCGTCGCCGTCCTCACCACGGGCGACGAACTCGTCGAGGTCGACAAGAAACCCGCCGAGGGCCAGATCCGCAATTCCAACGCCTACTCCCTCGCCGCGCAGATCGCCGCGATCGGCGTTCCCTACGCCTACCTCGGCATCGTGCCGGATGTCCGTGAAGCGCTCGCCGCGAAACTCAAGCAGGCGATGACCGCCGCCGACGTCGTCATCCTCACGGGCGGCGTCAGCGCCGGCGAGTACGACCTGGTCGAAGAGGTCATGAAGTCGATCGGCATCGAGATCATCTTCGAAAAGGTCGCGATCAAGCCCGGCCGCCCGATGGTCTTCGCGAAATCCCCGGACAAGCTCTTCTTCGGCCTCCCGGGCAACCCGGTCTCCACCTTCGTGACGTTCGAGGTCTTCCTGCGCCCCGCGCTCGGCCGGATGATGGGAAACATGCTCCTCGACCGCCCCGTCGTCGAGGCCGAGATCTCGATGAACTTCGGGAAGCCCCAGCCGCGCGACCAGTATTGCCCGGCGCGACTGACCTGGGTCCGCGACCACTACGTCGTGGCGCCGGTGGAGTCGCACGGAAGCGCGGACCTGAGGGCGATCACGAAGGCGAATTCGTTCCTGGTGATCCCGACGGGAGAAGGGCCTTTTATCGCGGGGAAAAAGGTGAAGGTGTTGGCGCTGGATGAGGACCAGGGGCGGATTTGAAGAAAAAGACACAACGGACGAATTTTCCAATTTGAATTTTCAATGATCAATTTTCAATGGGAGGACGACGTGAGGACCACTTTTCTGGGTGCGCCGGGATGGATTTCGCCCCGGAAACCGTTCCGATTCCAACACTCGATGACCAAACCTGAAAAATAGCTTGAGACGCCCCGCTACCGCCGGATCCGGTTCGCCGGCTCCCGACTCTGCCGCTCCCGCCGCGCTCCCTCGCTGGCTGTGGACACTTCCGCTCGCCTCCATCTTCCTGCTGTGGTTCTCGTTTCACCCGGTGGACCAGGGATGGCTCGCCTACGTCGCCTTGGCCCCGTGGTTCTTCTTCCTCATCGTGGAAACGCGCGTCCGGCGGGCCTGCGGCATGACGTTCTGGATGTGGTGGGGGTTCTTTTCGCTGGGGATGAACTGGCTGCGGTACACGTCCGGGCTCGGGCTGTTCGCGATCGCCGCGATTCTCGGGCTGGAGATGTTCATGTTCGCCTGGGTTGCGCGGCGCTGGCTTTCGCGGCGGAACGACGCGGTCGGCTGGGTCGGGCTCGGCGCGATGTTCATCGGGTGGGAATACCTGCGCATCTACCTCATGGGCGGTTTCCCGTGGTTCATGATCGGCCACAGCCAGCACGCCTACCTTCCCCTCGTCCAGTGCGCTGACATCGGCGGCGTCCCGCTCGTCGGCCTTCCCGCCGCCCTCTCCAGCGCGCTCCTCGCCGGCCTCGCTGCCCGCCGCTTCGCGGGCAAACCCGTCGGCCGCGACCTGGCCGTTGCCTTCGCCGGCCTCGCAGCGCTCCTCGTCGCCATGACCTCCTACGGAATGTGGCGCCTGAAAACCATCCAGAATGTCCCCGCGCTCCACGTCGGCCTCGTGCAGGGAAACGTCCCCCAGGACATCAAGGACCTCACCCGCTTCGAGGGGTACGACCCCAGAATCACCCTCAAGCTGCACCGCGTCCTCTCCGAACAGGTCGCCCCGCAGAGCGACCTCATCGTCTGGGCCGAGACCATGTTCCCTTACGCCGTCACGCCGAAATATCCCGAAAACGAAGAAGCGCTTCACCGCACCGCCGCCCATCTCGACCGGGCGATGCTGATCGGGACCATCGTGCAGGACGCGGACGGGCGCGAGTACAACTCGGCTCTGCTCGTGGATCCGCAGGGGAAGACGACCGGCCGCTACGACAAGCGCCACCTGGTCCTCGTCGCCGAGTACATGCCCTTCAAGACCATCGCACCGTGGCTGATCAGGCTGATCGAGAAGATCGTCACGCTGAAGGGCTTCGGGTCGCTGGAGCAGGGAGATCGGCTGGACCTGATGGAGGTGAAGGGGAAAAAATTCGGCGCGCTGATCTGCTTCGACTCGATGTGGCCCGACGAGGCGAGGTCGTATGCGGAGCAGGGCGGCGATTTCCTCGTGACGATTTCGAACGACGGGTGGTTCAAGGAGTCGGAGCAGCTCGACCAGATCCTGTGCGTGAACGCGTTTCGATGCGTGGAGAACCGGATGGGGATGGCGCGGTGCACGAACACGGGAATTTCCGCGTTCATCGGCGCGGACGGGCGGATCACGGAGTTCGAAGTTGACGGGAAGGTGAAGAGCGTGAAGGGCGCGACGGTGGGAATGGTGCAGGGCCGCGCCGCGCACACGATTTTCACTTCGTGCGGGGACTGGGTCGGGAAATGTTGCCTGCTGCTCGCGGGGCTGCTGGGGCTGTGGGGGCCGCGCCGTCGCCCCACGGGGGGGCCCGGGGCCGTCGAAAGCGGGGGGGCCCAACTCGAAATTCCAAAATGACCAGGGATTAGGGCGTTTTCTCCTTGACTCGCGTTTCTTCCCGCCTACAATTCTTCGATCTACCCAAAGCCGGCGCCTTTTGGCGGGGGGCCGTGGGTAACTTCAGAGAGGAGCCTCGATGAGCACGTTGACCAAGGTGTTTGTCGTTCTGGTCCTCATTATTTCGCTCGTGTATCTCGGCGTCAGCGCGACCTTGTTCGCGCACCGCGTCGACTACAAGGCGAAGTTGAATGAGAAAACCAGGGAGTTCGACGAGTACAAGACGACGGTCAGCAAGGATAAGGCGACTCTCGAGGCCGACATCGTCGCCAAGGTGAAGGAAATCCAGGCCCGCGACCAGCAGGTGCTGACGGCGAAGGGTGAAGCCGAGAGCGCCAAGCGCGAGCTTGAGAACCTCAACACCAAGTTCAACACGCTGAACACGAACTACAACCAGCTCGTGGCACAGCAGGAGAAGCTGCAGTCGAACAACAACGACCTGTCGCTTCGCAACGAAAACCTGAACAAGCAGCTTGGCGAAGAGAAGAAGCTTCGCGAGGATGCGCAGCGGGTTCGCGACACGGTCCAGGCCGAACTGCTCGCGGCGAGCGATCGCCTCGAGAAGGCCTACAAGGACATCGCTGAGATGGAGAAGCAGCTGGTGGACGTCAGCCGCTCGAAGAACGACATCGAGCAGCAGCTGGCGTACCTCCGCGAGCGCTTCCCCCAGGTCGGCGACCTGACGGTCGAGCCGAAGATCGACGGCGTCGTGCTGGGCGTGAGCGACA
>JAIOPR010000253.1 GCA_021413805.1 Planctomycetota bacterium | reverse complement strand
GCGCGTTATTGAAGTGGCCAGATGCAGGAATCCAACAGGTCATTCGACTGCCAGATGGCGCCTCCGACTTCGATGGAGGCCCAGACATGGTAATCCCAGGCTTTCGTCGCGCGCCGCATCTCCACCGGGGCACCCGGAATTTCGATCAGTCGTCGCCTCAGGACATCGAAGAAGTTGCGGAATTCCTCCTCGCCAGCGAGGGTCGCGATCTCCGTCTCCCAATCACCCTCAGCGAGAAGGAACCATGCGTCCCGGAGCTTTTTTCCGAGATCCAGGGCGACCCATACGCATGACGGCTCATACCAGGCGTCAATCTGGGTCGGATGCGGAACCAGGCCGAGGAAGTCCGCAATCAGCGCATCCTCTCCACCCCGATTCCACGGAGCGAGTTGAATCCTCCTGGCCAGGACTCCCCACTCTTTCGGCCCTGGTACTGGCATGGGGTAGTTCCTTGGTGGCTATTTTCGCCGTTCACTCTCCGCTGGCCGCTCGCCGCTCGCCACAGTCACTAGCCGTTACTTCTTGTTCGCCCCGCCTTCCGCGACAAGCTTTGAAGCGCGCATCAGCGAATCAAATGTCCCGGCATCGCTCCACCACCCCTCAAGCACGTCATGCGTCATCGTCCCCTGCTCGACATAGAAGTTGTTCACGTCGGTGATCTCGAGCTCGCCGCGGCCTGAAGGTTTGCAGCGCTTGATGAATTCCCAGACCTGCTCGTCGTAGAGGTAGATGCCGATGACGGCGAACTTGGACTTCGGGTTCTTCGGCTTCTCTTCGATCTTCACGACCTTGTCGCCCTTGAGCTCGGGGACCCCGAAGCGCTCCGGGTCGTGGACTTCCTTCAGCAGAATCTTCGCGCCCTTCGCCTGCGCCGCGAACTTCTTCACCGGCTCGATGATGTTGCGCTCGATGATGTTGTCGCCGAGAACGACGGCGATGCGCTCGCCGCGGCCGAACTGCTCGCAGATGCCGAGCGCTTCCGCGATGCCGCCTTCGCCCTTTTGGTAGGCGTAGTTGAGCTGCTTGAGGCCGAATTCCTCGCCGTTGCCGAGGAGGCGGAGGAAGTCGCCCGCGGAGTTGCCGCCGGTGACGATCATGATGTCGCGGATGCCAGCGTCCACGAGGGTCTGGATCGGGTAGTAGACCATCGGCTTGTTGTAGATCGGGAGAAGGTGCTTATTCGTGATTTTGGTCAGCGGCATCATGCGCGTGCCGAGGCCGCCGGCGAGGACGATTCCTTTCACGAGTGGCTCCACGGAAATGAGAGGGGCGGAGTGTAACGGCAAAGGGAAAGCACGAATTTTCAAATTTGAATTTTCAATTTCCAATTCTCAATTCAAGAACGACCACTACTTGAGCATCCCCGACGCCGGGCTCGACGGATTCCCCTCGAACGGCCGCTTCGGGATCCGCCCCGCGAGGAATGCGAGCCGCCCGCCGATGACGCCGTGTTTCATCGCCGCGGCCATCTTCGCGGGGTCCTTCGCGTGGGCGATCCCCGTGTTGCAGAGGACGCCCGCGGCGCCGAGTTCCATCGCGACCGCGACGTCGCTCGCCGTCCCGACCCCCGCGTCCACGATCACCGGCACCTGCAGCCGGTGCAGGATGATCTGCAAGTTGTGCGGGTTCAGGATCCCCAGCCCGCTCCCGATCAGGCTCCCCAGCGGCATCACGCTCGCACACCCCGCGTCCGCCAGCTTCAGCGCCGTCACCGGGTCGTCGCTCGTGTACGCCATCACCACAAACCCTTCCTTCACCAGCACCCGCGCCGCCTTCAGCGTCTCCTCCACGTCCGGCAGAAGCGTCTTCTCGTCCGCCAGCACTTCCAGCTTCACCAGGTCCGAAATCCCCGCTTCACGCCCCAGCCGCGCATACCGAAGCGCGTCCTCGGCGTTGTAGCAACCGGCGGTGTTCGGGAGGATCTTGAAGCGCTTCCGATCGATGCGCGTGAGGATCGATTCCTTCGCCTTGAGATCGACGCGGCGCACGGCGACGGTGACGCAGTCGGCGCCGGAAGCGTCGAGCGCGGCGGCCATGAGGTCGAGCGTGGCGTACTTGCCGGTGCCGATGATGAGGCGCGAGGCGAACTCGTACTTCCCGACCATGAACGCGTCGTTGGCCATTCCCTTAGCCTTAACCTTTCCCTTTTCCTTAACCCCCGCCGACAAAGCTCACGACCTCGACCCGGTCCCCCTCCGCCAGCACTTTCCCGCCCCGCTCGGCGCGCACCACGATCTCAAGGTTGACCTCGGTCGCCACCATCGGCTCCGTCAACCCGAGTTCGCCGAGAAGCGCCTCCAGGGTCATCCCCGGCCGGACCTCGCGCGTTTCGCCATTGAGCAGGATCTTCACGGCGCAAAGCATAAGGTCGCGGGTCGGAAGCGGCAAGGCGGGGTGAACGGGCGCTTAAATAAAAAACCCCGCGTCGCCGCGAGGTTGTCTGTATGCCATTCTATCCCCTATCCCCTGGCCCTACCTGTACACCTTCTTCACCTTCTTCTTCTTCCCGATGTTCCGGATGTTCTTCTCGCGCTGTTTCTCTTCGCGGCGGCGCTGCTCGCTCGGCTTCTCGAAGTAGGTCGAGCGCTTGATCTCCTTGAAGATCCCGGCGTCGTTACAGATGCGCTTGAACTGCTTGAGGGCACGGTCGAGCTGGTCCTTCTTGTCGATGTTGATCTTGATCATTCGCCGGTCGCGGTCCTTTCCTTGCTGGTGATCAGGGGCCCGGGCGGGGGTGTCCCCCGCCCTTGTTCTTGTCGAAGCAGGGGCGGCAATATACAGGTTTCTGGAGCCGGGGTACAAATGGAACTTCCGCCTCCGCCCCGCACCCGGCGCAGAGGGTCTTGTACATCTGCTGCCCTGGAAGCAGCCCGCGGCCCTCGCGCTTGCGCTTTTCACGGCAGGGCACGCAGCGGCGGGGCTCGTTGGCGAACCCTTTCTGCTGGTGGAACTCCTGCTCCACGGCGGTAAATACGAAGGCCACACCGCACTCGCCGCACGTGAGGTGCTTGTCCTGATACGCAGCCATATTCCCCCCTGATCCTCTTGCGCCGGACCAATCCCGCGCGGAGCGAAATCTCCGCTTCGAGGGCCGCACTCCCTGTTCGGCCACCGGCGCGACTGCCATTCCCTCCCGGGGGGAGCAGGCTAATCGCCACAGTTTACGAATTTTATGCTGTGGATTTGAAGTGCAAAAATGCGAAAAACCGCTTCGGCCTGAAAATTACTGGAGCAGCTGCCGGAGGAGGCCGAAGCGCAGGCCGGTGGCGGAAGGGATGAGGCGGTCGCGGCGGAGGTGCTGGACGGCGAGGTGAACGACGGCGACGCCGGGGGCGAGGATGTCTTCGCGGCCCCAGGGGACGCCGAGGGCGAGGATCTGGGGGCGGCCGAGGGTTCGGAGGAAAGTTCCGACGGAAGAGATTTTCTCGGCGGTGAGGGGCTGGAACGGGTCCGCGGGGTGGGCGAGTTTCGCCAGCGCGGCGACGGTGCCGCCGACGCCCACGAGGACGCCGGGGAGATCCGGGGGGACGGCGGCGAGCGCGGCGCGGACGTGGTCCTCGAGGAGGGTCCAGGCGCCGGCCCTCGCGGGGGCGGCGTCGCCGAGGAACCGCTCGCGGAGCCGGACGGCGCCGAGCGGCAGGCGCGTGGACCAGGTGACGAGTTCCCCGTCGCCCGCGGTGATTTCCGCCGAGCCGCCGCCGACGTCCAGCACGATCGACGGCTGCTGCGGCAGGTTGATCGTCCCGCCCATCCACGACAGCCGCGCTTCTTCTTCCCCGCTGATCACCCTCACGTCCACCCCGCGGCTCCTGCAGGCCTGGAGAAACTCCGCCGAATTCGTCGCGCTGCGCGCCGCTTCCGTCGCGGCCACGACGACCTGCGTCGCACCGGCCTCGCGCGCCGCCGCCGCGAATTTCACCGCGGCTTCCACCGTTCGCACGATCGCATCCTCGGCCAGCGGCTTCCCTTCCCCGATCCCCTGCCCCAGCCTCGTGTACGCGATCTCCTCTTTCACCGGCACAAGCCGCTTCCCGTCAGAGTCCGCAATCAGCAGCTTGACGGTGTTGGAGCCGATGTCGATGGCGGCGAGGCGCACGGGTCAATGCACCGTGAAGCTCATGGCGTGGGCGATGGTGAAGAACACGAAGGTGCCGAAGAGGTCGTTGAACATCGTGACGAACGGGCCGCAGGCGGTGGCGGGGTCGAACTTGAGGCGGTGCATGATGAGGGGCTCGAGCGCACCGACGAGGGAGGTCGCTGAAGTCGCGGAGACCATGGCGAGGAAGACGGCGACGCCCAGCTTGACGGCGGAGGGGCTGGAGTGCTCGAGGCCTGCGGCGGCGAGCCCGGCGAGGGCGCCGCACGCGATGCCCAGCAGGATGCCGAGGCGGAGTTCCGAGAACAGGACTTTCCCGGCCTGGCCGGCATGGAAGCGGCCCATGCCGAGCATGCGGATGATGATGGTGGTGCTCTGGAGGCCGATGTTGCCGCCGGTCGCGGCGATGGCGGGGATGTAGGCGCCGAGGATGGCGGCGCGCTCGAGGGTCGAGCGGAAAACGCGCGACAGGACGAGAGCAATGAACAACTCGCCGGCGAGCGTCAGGAGGAGCCAGGGGAGGCGCATGCGGAAGCGCGTCATGGTGGCGGTCGAGAGTGAATCGACGATGTCGGCGCCTGCCATGCGCAGCATGTCCTCGCCGGCTTCCTCCTGCATGACTTCCATCAGGCTGTCGAGCGTGACGACGCCGAGGATCCGGTCCTGCGGGTCCACGACCGGGACGGCCTGGAGCGAGTAGCGCTTCACGATGCGCACGACCTCCTCCTGGTCCATCCCCGACGGCAGCGTGATCGGGTCGGTGGTCATGATGTCGAGGATCTTCGTGTCGGGCGTGGCGCGCAGCAGGGTACGAAGGGAAAGCACGCCCTTGAGGACGGCGCTTCCGTCGATGGCGTAGATGTAGATGACGGTGTTGGACTGGACGGCGCCCTGGAGCGCCTTGACGGCCTCGGCGGCGGTCGCGGTGACGGGGACGGCGATGAAATTCGTCGTCATGAGCGCGCCGGCCGTGTCTTCGCCGTAATGCAGCAGCGGCTTGACGATCCCGCGCTGATTTTTCGCGAGGAACGCCAGCGCGGCGTCGCGCCCCTTTTCCTCGGCGATCAGGCGCACCGTGGAAGCGGCGTCGTCCGGCGTCATGGCGCCCAGCACCCGCTGCACGTGGTCGGTCGGCAGGAGGTTCACGACTTCGCGCGTCGCGTCGTCGTCCAGCTCGACCAGCACCGCGGCGGCCGTCTCCAGGTCCAGCAGCCGGAAGACCTGGAACTTTTCCTGCGCCGTCAGGTCCTCAAGGATAAAGGCGATGTCCACCGGGTGGACCATCGCGAGCATGTCGTCCAGCTCTTCGCGCGCGATCCCCTTGCGCTCGAGGATGGACGTCAGCTCCTGGATGACAGCCTGGTTTTTCTCCATGCGTCCGGGGTGCCGATCTTGAGGAGGTTGAGGCGCGCGGGGCGGAAACGGCCATTATCGCGCGGCGCCCGACGGGGCGAAATGAAATAGCGCCCGTCTACTCTTTCGCGGCGTCCCCTGCGGCGTCCGGCTCTTCCTCTTTGTCGAACGCCGTCGCCATGTCGAACCCGCCGTCGAAATCCTCGCGCCGATCCTCGTCGCGCTTCCCCATCACACCCGACTCGATCATGTTGTAGACGATGTCGCCAAAGTGCGAACTCTGCGTGACGCCCCACGCACGGAAAACCATCGGCGCCAGCCGCCCGAATTCCTTCGCCGCGTACCGCCGGATCCCCTCCAGCAGCTCCTGCCCCGTCACGTGCTGCCGCTTCCCTTTCATCACCGTCATCGTGTAGTCGAGGCCCTGGAACGTGAAGGCGTAGGCCTCGGCGGTGAAGCGCGGGTCCTTTTCGCGGATCTGCTTGAGGACTTCGCTGAAATCGGCGCTGGGGGTCTCTTCGGCCATGACCTTATTTCGTCTTTTCGGGGCCCTTGGCTTGACCGCCACCCTTGGGTTTGCCCTTTGCCGGCTGGCCCTCGGCGGCGGGGTCCGTCTTTTCCGCCTCGATCCGGGGGAAAAGCGCGGCGGGTTCGCCGATTTTGTGGCCGGGGGGAAGCGGTTCCCAGGCGGCGGGGATGACGAGCGGGCCGGAGAGGCCGAGCTGGGCGCGGATTTTCTCGGCGGTGGCGGGGATGAAGGGGTGGAGGAGGACGGAGAGGCGGGCGAGCGACGTCGCGAGGAAGGTGAGAACGGTCGCAAGGCGGGCGGTCTTGCCCTGCTTGCTGAGCGACCAGGGGGCGTTCTCCTCGACGTACTTGTCGGCGCGGCGGACGGAATCCCAGATGCGCTCGAGGGCGCCGGAGAGGTCCTGCTTTTCCATCAGCGCCGCGACGTCGAGCGGGGCGGCGACCAGGTTCGCCTTCAGCTCGTCGTCGGCCGTCCCCGCTTCACCCACTCCGGGAAGCACTCCCTGGCAGTAGCGGTGAATCATGCTGACGGTGCGGTTGAGCAGGTTGCCGAGGCCGTTCGCGAGGTCCGCGTTGTAGCGCGCGGTGAACGCCTCCCAGGTGAAGTCCCCGTCGCGGTCCCAGGCGACTTCGCGGAGCATGAAATACCGGAGCGCGTCGGCGCCGTGCGGGGTGATGACGTCCCAGGGGTCGAGGAGGTGTCCCGTGGACTTGGACATTTTCTGGCCCTTGTAGTGCACCCATCCGTGGCCCCAGATCTGTTTCGGAAGCGCCACGCCCGCGCTCATCAGCATCGCGGGCCAGAGCAGGCAGTGGAACCGCGTGATGTCTTTCCCGATGACATGCAGGTCCGCCGGCCACCACTTCGCGAACATGGCCTCGTCCGCCGCGAAACCCACGCCGCTGATGTAATTCACGAGCGCGTCGAACCAGACGTACATGACGTGCGCCGGGTCGCAGGTCAGCGGGATGCCGAACTTGAACGTCGAGCGCGAAATCGAGATGTCCTCGAGCCCGTCCTTCGCCACGTTCAGCACTTCGTTCCGCCGCACGTCCGGCTGCACGAACTCCGGGTGCTTCTCGATGTGCTCGACCATCGCCTGCGAATATTTCGACAGCCGGAAAAACCAGTTCTCCTCTTCCAGCTTCTGCGGCTCCGTGCCGTGGTTTTTGCATTTCCCGTCCACGAGATCGCCCGGCTTCAGGTACGCCTCGCACCCGATGCAGTACAACCCCGTGTATTTCGCCTTGTAGATGTCGCCCTTCGCGAACACCCGCTTGAAAAACTCCGTCGCCGAGGCGATGTGCCGCTTCTGCGTGGTGCGGATGAAATCGTCGTTGGAAATGTGAAGCGCTTTCCAGAGGTCCGTGAACTTCGGCTCCATCACGTCGCAGTACTTCTCAGGGTCCATCCCCTGCGCTTCCGCCTTCTTCACGACATTGATCGAGTGTTCGTCCATCCCGATCAGGAAATGAACGTCGTGCCCCTGGAGGCGTTTCCAGCGGGCGATCGCGTCGGCGCCGATTTTCTCGTAGGCGGTGCCGGCGTGGGGGCTGGAGTTCGCGTAGTCAATCGCGCAGGTGATGTAGAACTTGGCCATTCAGTCCTCTTAGGTGGGTGAAGGAGGTGCGGGAGGCGGCGGGGGTGCGGAACCGCCCTGGGGGGGAGGTCCGCCGGGCCTGGGGCCGCCGCCGCCGCGCCCGCGGCCGCCGCGATGGCGACGGCGCTGGTCACGGACGCCGCGAGGCTGTCCGCCGCCCTGCGGAGGGGCGCTTCCCGGGACCGCCGGGGGGACGGGGGATCCAGGAGAAGCGGGTTCGCCGGTGTTAGCGGGAGGAGCGACGGCGGGGGAACGGGAACCGGCGGGCGGAGGTCCGCCGCCTGGACCGCGGTCGCGGAATTTCTGTTCGCGGCGCTCGCGCCATCCGGGGCGGTCGCCGCGTTCGGGTCTTCCGCCCTGTGGAGCGGCGGGAGCGCCGCCGGCCGGTGCGGGCGAGCCCTGGGACGGCGGCGGACCCTGGCGGGGGCCGGAATTGGGACGTCCCTGCTGCGGACCTCCGGACGGACGGCCCTGCTGGTCGCGGGGCCCGCGCCCTCCGCGGTCTCGACCGTCGCGGCGGTCTGGCGGACGGCCACCCTGGCGACCGCCCGGGGCGCCCTGTGCCGGCGGTTGCTGCGACGGCGGCGGCTGCGACGACCGGCTCATCAACGGCACGGGCGGCGCGTTGGACGGCGGCGGAGCGGTCGGCGATTTCGCGAGAAGCGCGGCAATGTCGTCCACGTCCACGGAACCGAGGGCCATGACGGACGGCGAGTAGCCGGCGCGCTGGCGCTGGGTGGACGGGGACTTTTCGAGTTCGGAGGACATGTCGCCGGGGGCCGAAGCGTCCGCCGGGACAGCGGGAGCGCCTTCACCGGAAGGCACGGAGGGTACGTTGACGCTCTCGACCGGCGCGGGACGCGGCGGCTGGGAGATCGGCTTGTCCTTACGCGGCCAGCGGTCGGCACGCGGCGCGGCGGGGACCCCGGGCGCAGCGCCCGTCGTGGCCGTCACCGGCGGAGGGTTGGAGTACGTCCGCGGCGGAGGACGCACGAACGGCGCCGGAGCGGCCGGCGCGCTTCCAGCAGGAGGCGCACTCGCAACCGGCGCACCGGCGGCAGGAGCTCCTGCGGCGGGCGCCCCGATCGGCGGACCACCCGGTCTCGGCGCGCGCGGCTTCCCCTTGTCGTCCATCATCCCCGGCGGAGGCAGACGAGGCCTCCGGCGCGGCGGCGCATCTTCCGTCCCCGGCGAAACGATTTCGATCACATCCGATCCCCAGCACTTCACCCACTCGCCCGTCGCGAGCTGAAGCTGGAATTCCTGCGCGATGACGTTCTGGTCGGCGACTTCGCCCTCGCCTTTCTTGGTCTTCACCTTGGCGCCGATGTTCGGAAGAAGCTTCTTGAGCTCGATGTACACGTCGTTCTCGAACTTCAGGCAGCACTTCAGCTTCCCGCAGCGCCCGGAAATTTTCTCGGGGTCGAGCGTCGTGCGCTGGTTCTTGGCCATCTTCATCGTGATCGGCTCGAAGTCCTTGATGAAGGTCTGGCAGCAGAGCTGGCGGCCGCAGGAGTTGTAGTCGCCGACGAGCCGCGCCGAATCGCGCGCGCCGATCTGGCGGAGCTCGATTCGGGACTTGAACTGGGCGGAGAGATCCTTGACGAGGTCGCGGAAGTCGATGCGGGCTTCCGAGAGAAAATAGAAGATGACCTTCTCGCCGCCGAGGATGTGCTCGGAACAGACGAGCGACATGTCGAGTTTCATCTCCTTGATTTTCGCCGCGCAGAAATCGTACTCGGCGACTTCCTCGTTCAGGTGAAGCTTCTGGGCGGTCGAGATGTCGTCCGGCGTCGCGACCCGCAGCATCGTGCCCGTGATCCCGGGCTTGTCGTACTCGCTGCGCCGCTCCCCTTCACCACGGTGCCGATGCTCGGCCGGCTTCTCCTTGTTCAGCACCAGGACTTCCCCCAGCTCCGTGCCGCGATCCGTCGCCAGCACGCATTTCGTCCCGCGCTTGATGTTCGGCACGTCGCTGATGAAATCCGCGACGAACCGCATTTCCCCGTACCTTGCCGTGATCAGCATTATTTTTCCTTTGCCTGGGCCCGAAGCGTCATGCCACCAGAGCCCACTCGATCGTGAGCCTGACGTTCGCATTTCGCTTCAGGTAGCCGTCCGCCGCCAGCAACGTCTCCAGCCGCTCCAGCAACCGCTCCGTCGAGACCTTCTCCAGCACCTTCCCCAGCGCCGCCGCCGTCTCCGGGTCCGCCGCTTCCGCGCCACCCTCCCGCGCCATCACCAGGTCGCGGTAAAACAGCGCCAGGATCGCGATGCATGTCCGCGCCCTCTCCCGCGATTTTCGCAGGCCCTTCCTGTAATCGGCCACTCCCGCGTCCGGTTCGCCCTCTTTCGCGTCCTCCGGCTCGTCCGCCTCCGCGCCCTCCTTGATCAGCACGTCCAGCGCTTCCCCCATGTCGAAATTCTCCGGGTCCCGCGCGCGGCCCGCCGCGATGTCCCGCAGCTTGTCCCTCATCTCCTTCCAGCCCTCTTCCGCGTACGCCACCGCTTTCCCCATGCTCCCCTGCGCCAGCCGCGCCAGGAACCGCGCATCCGCCGCCGCCACCGAACTCCGCTCCACAAGGCGCTTCGCCACCATCTCATCCGCAATCGGACGGAAGCGAATTTTGTGGCAGCGCGAGTGGATTGTGGGGGGAAGCGCCCCCGACGACTGGGTCACGATGAGGAAGACGTTTCCCGCGGGGGGTTCCTCAAGCATCTTGAGAAGCGCGTTGGCGGCGTCGTCGCCGATGGGGTCGTCGAAGAGGACGACGCGGGTATTTCCAACGCCGAGCTTGGAAGAAAGGCGGGTGCCGAGGTCGCGGACGCTCTCGACGTCGATGATGGTTTTCTGGACGCCTTTCTTGTCCGTCGGCGGCGTGACGGTGATGAAGCGGAGGTTATTGCCGTGGTCGAACTGGCGGCAGGAGTCGCAGGTGCCGCACGGCTCGTCGCCGGGCTTCGCGCAAAGCAGCGATTTCGCGAGCGTCCGCGCGAATGTCCCCTTGCCCACCCCCTCGGGCCCCGTGAACAGGTACGCGTGCGCCAGCCGCCCTGTCTTCCGCGCGTGGCGGAAAAATGCGGTGGCGCCGTCCTGGCCGTCGATCTCGCGGAAGGTCAAACCCTTCGACTCGCTGCGCTCGCTCAGGGTCAAAGCAATTTCTCCACGCGGGCCCAGATGTCGTCGCCGACGGCTTCCTCTTGACGCGTTGCGTCAATGAGCGCGGATTTCGGGAAGAGCTTGAGCGTGGCGCTGAATCCTTCGCGCACGAGGCCGTGGTAGTCCTTGCCCTTCCGCTCGATGCGGTCCTTGCTGCGCTGCATCCGGGTGGTGGCGACTTCCTGCGGCACGTCGAGGACGAGGAGCAGGTCGGGGACGAGTCCGCCCGTCGCGTGTTTGCCGATCTCGGCGACCTTGTCGGCGCCGAACCCGCCCGCAACGCCCTGGTAGGCGATTGTCGAGGAGATCCAGCGCTCGCAGACGACGACTTTTCCTTCGAGAAGCGCCGGCGCGAGGATCTGTTCGACCAGTTGCGCGCGAGACGCCATGAAAAGAAAAACCTCCATGCCCGTGGAAAGGTTCAACTCCGGGTCGAGCAGGATCGCGCGGATCTTCTCACCGGCATGCGTTCCCCCGGGGTCCCGGAGATGCATCGGGTGATGCCCGGTGCGTTCCTGGATCTTGCGGACCAGCCGCGTCGCCTGCGTCGTCTTGCCGCAGCCGTCGGGGCCGTCGAGGACGATGAAGATGCCTTTGGTCACGTTCGTCACCTTCGCAAGATTCGTGGCGGCAACAGGTTACAGCGCCGGGAAGGCATGATCGCCGATCAGCGGGCGCGCGTCAAGCCGCGGCCGGATCTCGCCGCTTCCGCCCCCGCCACCACGCCAGCACCATCAGCAGGATCCCCCCGAATCCAATCGCCGGTGCGCCGTATTTCACCACGACCCAGACGGTCTGGATCTGAAGCGGGTGACGCGGCGAATTGGCGAGCATCAGGGTCATGGAGGGATCTTCCTCGGGGACGATGATGTCCCGCGGGTCCGGCCGGACGACGAGGATCTTCTTGTCCAGCGGCTTGCCGTAGATGTCCGCGACGGGTTGTCCCTTCTCCCACATCGCTTTCTCAAGCTCGACAGTCTCGGGCGAACCGGGGGAAATGAGGATGACCTCCCGGGTCATGTGTTTTTCCACGTACCAGGCCGCCGCCGGGGCCAGCGCGGCGAGGATCAGGTCGAATGCCCCTAAAAGGAAAAGGATCCGGTTCATTTCCGGATCATAGTCCGGCCGGTGCATTCGCGCATCCCCGGTTGCGACTCTCGCCGGTCCCTCTTTGACATCTCCGGTTCCAACCCTACAATCCCCCTTCCACAGGGGTTAACTCTTCAGGAAGGAGCCTTGCATGCGCGCTGTCGTCGCCCTTTCTCTTTTCCTCGTCCTCTCCGCCGCCGCTTCCGCCCAGACCATGCTCGAGGTCAAGTTCCTCGACGAAGTCAAGCCGCTGGCCGTCGGCAAGGACATCCGGTTCGAGGTGATCGCCACGCTCGGCGGAGGCAAGAGCAGCAAGATGAACATCGACCAGCTCGAGTTCACGCAGACCCCGGAGGGATGGGCCTCCATCACGACCGGCGGGGACCCGACGGAGGGCGTGATCACGGTCAAGAAGCTGACCTCCGGCGGCGGGATCTTCGACGAGACCGAGTACACGATCCGCGCCGCCATCAAGGGCGAGGGCTCGGGCAAGATCAAGTCGAAGTCGCGCTTCCGCCTCGAGACCGGTCTCTGCCTCGTCCCGCTCAACCTGTTTTATTCGTGGGACGGCGCGACGTGGAAGTCCTTCGATGCCTCGACGCTTTCGCAGCTCGACGCGAAAAAGAATTTCGCCTCCAGCGACAAGGAATCCCTCGAAGTCGTGCGGCTGGACGGCGTGTTCTACGCGAAGTGGCTCAAGGAGGCGACGAGCCCGGTGGACGTGACCGTGACGTTCCCGAACGGCGAGAAGGCGTCGCTGACGCTGGAATTCCATTGTGTCAAGAAGGCCGCCGAGACGACACCGCCGCCCGTGGAACCCACGGCCGGGACGGATAACGGCGCGGACATCGACAAGCTCCATAAGGAAATCGACGACTCGCTCGAACTGCTGACGAACTACGAGGGCAAGTCGTTCATGCTCGCCGACGGCAAGCGCAAGTGGATCGTCGAGGGTCTGAAGCGCTCGAAGCGGATGATCGGCGAGTACAAGGGGGACCGGACGGACGAACTGGGCGGGCATCACAACGAACTGGTGAACAAGGCGTTCGACGCCCGTATCCGGTACCGCGAGTCCGGCAGCAGCGGCAACATCCCGGCCAAGGAACTCGAACTTCTGAACGCGAACGAAAGGGACGTCCTCAAGCTCAAGTAACCGAAGCCGCTCCAGGAGCCGTACCACACAAGGCGCCACGGGAAACCGTGGCGTTTTTGTTTATGGCGGAGGCCGTGGCCCATCTGAACTAGAACGGTCGGTCCAAGAAACAAAAAAGGGGGGACGCGGAAACGCGCTGAAACGTCGCGGAAAAGCGCTGTAAAACAGCGCCGTTTTACAGCGCTTTTCCGCGAGATGTTTCCGCGCGTTTCCGCGTTCGCGAAGCGCCTCTTTGACTGCCAGAATCAAGCCCCAGAACCGGCTCTTTTCCGTTTGTTTTCCCTATCCCCTATCTCCTATCCCCTATCCACTCTCTTCACCTCGCGAGAAGCTATTTCCGATTCCAACCCAATTCACGAGTACAATCCTCACCACAAGAAATGATCGCAGCTCCCATCCGCCTCACCGTCTTCCCCTTCGCCCTCATCGACGACGAGCCGTGGTTCCTCGTCCTCCGGCCCCGCGCCGTCTGGACCGATCTCTGGGAACCGCTCCGCGGCGAATGCTGGCCCAGCGACTCTCCCGCCGCTTCCGCCCTCCATCTCGCGGAGAACGCCGGCCTGGCCGGCATCGAGCGCGTCATGGACGTCCGCCAGGGAGCGTGGGAACACGCGTTCGGCGTGCGGCTCGAAGCGCCGGAGGTCAACCTCGACTGGTCCACGCTCGACGACGCGCGATGGGTTCCGTACCACGCCGCCTCGGCACTTCTCGAGGAATCCGATCGCCGCGCCCTCCGCCAGCTGAACGGCGTGCTCTCGATCCTGCACCGGAAGATCGACGTGATTTTCGAAGAGGTCGTCATCGAGAGCGGCTGCTCCGGCGGCGGCTGCAGTTCTTCCGGCGGCGGTTGCGGGTCGTCGTCCTCGGTCGCCGGCAGTTGCGGCACCTCCAGCGGCGGCTGCGGGACTTCCGGCGGTGGCTGAGGCACCAAATCTTCGAGCCCGTCGGGCTCGGTAACGGAATCGCGGGGATGCGGGGCTTCCCCGTTCCTCGACGGCCGCGAACTGTCGGGCGAAAAAGTGCCTGCGTACCTCGTCGACGGCAGCGCCCCGAAGGGCTGCTCGGGTTGCTCGACGACCAAGGCGTGCGGCACAGCGGTGGCGGCCGGCGAAAAAGCAGCCTGCCAGTAATCCCGGGAAATCCGCTCTTCGGGTTTACAAAGCGTTTTCTTTGTATAGTGCTTCCGTCCTGACAGCCCTGAAACCCCCGGGGAGAAGCGGATGCCCAAGCCGAAGATCGTTTTCATCAACCCGCCTTATGAGCGCATCGCCAAGGGCTACGAGTTCGTCAAGGCGGTGACGAACAACGTGCCTTCGCTGGGGCTGCTTCACCTCGCCGCGGAAGTCCGGCTGCACGGCTACGAGCCCTCAATCATCGAGAGCGACCATTTCGGGTACGACGAAGCGAAAGTCGCCGAGCTGGTCATCAAGGCCGCGCCGAAATATGTCGGCATCACGCTGTTCACCGTCGGCGTCTGGGGCGCGGCGGGCATCGCGCGGCTGATCAAGAAGGCGCTTCCCGAGACCATCATCATTGTCGGCGGCCCGCACATTTCGTCCATGGGACGCGAGACGATCCAGCGCTTCCCTGAATTCGATTACGCGATGGTGGGCGAGGGCGAGAAGATCCTGATGGACCTGCTCGCGGCGATCGAGGGGGAGCGGAATTTCTACAAGGTGCCGGGGCTGATTTTCCGCGACGGCGGGGAGATCCGGAACACGCCGGGGAACGCGGTGAACAAGTCGCTGGACGAGCTTCCGTTCCCGGCGTGGGACCTCTTGCCCGATTTTCCGCGACGCTACCGCCCCGCGATCTACGACTACCCCGCTGGCCCGGTCGCCACGATCGCCGCTTCGAGAGGCTGCCCGTTCCACTGCAAGTTCTGCGACACTTCGACGTTCGGCGCGGCGGTGCGGGCGTATTCGCCGGCGAAGGTGTTCGAGATGATGAAGCACCTGCAGGACACGTACGGGGTGAAGCACATCATGTTCGTGGACGACCTGTTCCTGGCGAGCCGGCAGCGGACGATGGCGCTGTGCGAGATGATCCTCGCGAACAAGCTGAAAATGACGTGGACGTGCTGCGCGAGGGTGGACACGGTGAAGCCGGACATCCTGGATCTCATGAAACGGGCCGGGTGCTGGGAGATCAGCTTCGGCCTGGAGACCGGATCGGACGAGCTGCTCAAGGCGATGGACAAGGTGGCAAGCGTCGTCGAGTCCGAGAACGCCGTGCGCTGGACCGCCGCCGCGGGGATCCGGACGAAGGGCCTGTTCATGCTCGGGTATCCCGGCGAGACCGCGGAGACGATCGAGCTCACGAAGGCGTTCGTGAAGCGGATCCCGATGACGATGATGAACCTTTCGAAATTCACGCCGTACCCGGGGTCGCCCGTTTACCGCGAGATCTACGGCACGAACATCCGCGACGACCACTGGGAAAAGATGAACGGGATGAATTTCGTGTGGGCCGCCCCGGGGCTGACCGTCGAGCAGCTGGACCGCGAATTCCAGAGCCTCCTCAAGGCGTTCTACCTTCATCCCCGCGTGATGCACCAGTACACGATGCTCACCCTGCGCCACCCCGGGCATTTCCTGCGCTCGATGCGCTTCGTCTTCGGCTATTTCGGCGCGAAATTGAAGAGCCTCCTGACGGGGCGCAAGGGGTCGCTGCTTCGCGAAAGCGCCGTGCACCTGGATCACTTGCCGCAGAAGGATGCGACTCCGCCCCCGAAAGCGGCGGAGGCTCACGTGCACGAAGAAGCGACGCATACGCACTGAGCGCGCCGGATGGGTTACTTCTTCGGCGGCGGCGGGTTGCGGAAGTACGTGGAGATCTTCCACGCTTCCGACTTGTCGTCCAGCACGGCGGGCGGCTGAGACTTCTGCTCCGGCGGCCCGATCTTGAAACTGGCGCCGCAAAGCGGGCACAACCCGTTCCGCCCGAAGAACTTCGTCGCGAACCGCAGGCGGTGGTCGCACTTCGGGCAGCGCACTTCTACTTTGTCGTCGGGAGATGTCATTGGAGGCGATGTTTTTACCAGAAGCGGCAGGATGACGCTCTCATTTATCGGAAGTATGCGCCGGAAGAATCGCGGACTTTCCTAACGTGGCGCCCCGCCGCTTCGTAAAATCTCGGTCCGCAACACCATTCGAGGCTTCTCCATGAGATTCCTGAGTTCAGCAGTGCTCGCCGCCGTCATCGTGGCGGGAGCGGTCGGGACGGCGGTGGCCGACCCGGGCGTGGCGACCCACGAGCCCGTGGTCGACAAGGTATCGCCGGCGATTGTCTCAATTGCCTGCAAGTCCCCCCCGCGGAAAAACATGGGCGAGATGGGGTGGTTCGGGACCGGGACCGTGATCAGCGAGGACGGGGCGATCCTGACCTCGACGACGGTGGTGCCGACCGACGTGAAACCCGATTCCATCGAGGTCAGCTTCGCGCGTGGCAAGAAGATCAAGGCGGAATTCGTGTGCGCCAGCGCCGAGCTCGAGATCGCCATGCTCCGGCTCCCCAAAGGCAAGTACCCGTGGGTGCCGATGGGCGACTCGAAAACCCTCAAGCTCGGCCATGTCGTCTACACGTTCGGCAACTGCCAGAACGTGATGGAGAACGACGACCAGGTCGCGTTCGCCCAGGGCGAAGTCTCCGGCTTCTACAAGATCTCCGACGTCTTTGAAGACAAAGCCTGGTACGAATGGTGCACCTACAAGGGCGACGTCGTCGAAACCACCGCCCCGCTGAACCCCGGCGTTGACGGCGGCCCGCTCATCGATTGCCACGGGCGCCTCGTCGGCATCATGTCCCTCTCCTACAACGAAACACGCTGGCTCGGCGTCGCCGTCCCCCAGCACATCCTCGCCGACCGCATCGGCCACTGGCTCAAGGGCGAAGCGGTGAAGGACGCGCCGAAAGTCACCCCGAAGAAGCCCGATCCGCTTCCGAAGGATCCCGACGTCGAGGAAGACGAAGACGCCCCGTACCTCGGCGTCTCCTTTGAAGCCGACGAACCCGTGATCGCCTCGGTCGCAAAAGGCTCCCCCGCTGCCAAGGCGAAGCTCGAAGCCGGCGACCGCATCGTGAAGATCGACGGCAAGGACATGAAGAGCCCGGCCGGCGTGGCGAAGGCCATCAAGTCGCACAAGCCCGGCGATGTCATCGAACTGACGGTCCAGCACGGCGAGAAAGAAACCACCACCCTCAAGATCAAACTCGGCTACCAGCCCATGTAAGGGGACGTCATGAATCGCTTCCATGCATTCCTTGCCGCCTGCGCCCTTGCCTTCCCGGCAGTCGCGCGGGCCGACGATCCCGATACTTCCTGGCAGAAAGTCCAGGAGGCGTTCGCTTCGGCGATCGAGACGGGCCACAAGTCCACGGTCGGGCTTGAAGTGAAGGCCGACTTCCGCACTCCCCCGCCCCCGATGAACCTGGAGCCGGGCGCCGCTTCAGATCCGAACTACACCAAGCGTCCTTCCACGCCGACGTCAGGCGTGGTGATCGACAAGGAGGGCGACATCCTGACGTCGTTCTTCAATGTGGACGGCAAGGTGAAGAAGATCACGGTGATCTTTCCCGACGGGAAATCGGTGGAAGGAAAGCTGCTGGGCGTGGACGAGTCGAAGGACCTGGCGCTGATCAAGGTGGACCCGAAGGCGCACGACCTGTCGCCGATCGAGTGGGCTGAAGAGCAGCCGGCGGTCGGGGCGTTCGTGATGGCGCTCGGGCGGTCGCCGGAGCCGACGAGCGGGACGGCGACGCGCGGGATTGTGAGCGCGGTGGACCGGGTGGACCAGATGTACAACTCGATCTGGGAGCAGTCGATCCAGTTCGACGCGAAGACCAACTACGGGAACAGCGGCGGGCCGGTCATTGACCTCCACGGGCGCCTCGTCGGGACCGTGGCCCACGTCCGCCTGCAGTCGCCGTGGGGCCAGAATTCCGGCATCTCGTTCTGCACGCCGGGGTGGAAGATCAAGGAAGTGCTGGCGGACCTGAAGGCCGGCAAGCGCCTCGGCAAACCGAAGCTTCCGTTCCTGGGCGTCGGCCCGAAGGAAGGCGCGGGCACGGTCATCATCGGGAGCATTTCCCCGGGGACCGCGGCCGAAAAGGCGGGGCTTCTGCCCGGCGACCTCGTCCTCCAGATCGACGAGATCAAGGTCAAGGACTGGGCCGACTTCACGAACTACATCAAGAAGAAGAAACCCGGCGACACCGTCACGGTCAAGGTCACACGCGGCGAGGAAACCCTCGACATCCAGGCCGTCCTCGGCGAGCGCCCGAACAACTAGGAAACCAAAATGAAACTCAACCGCATCGTCACGGCCGCCCTCTTCGCCGCCTCCTTCGCCGCCCCTGCCCTGGCCGAGGACAAGGCGATCACCGAGGCCCTCAAGATCGAGAAGCAGATCCGCGAAACCTGCGACAAGGTCGTCCCCGCGTTCGTCTTCATCGGCGGCGGCTCGGGCGTCCTGATTTCCAGCGACGGCTGGTTCCTCACGAACCACCACGTCTGCGCCAACCCGCAGACGATGACCGTCGACCAGCTCGACCAGACCTGCAACCTCGCCGGCGGCCACTTCTATAAGTGCGAAGTCGTCGGCCTCGACCCGCTCGGCGACATCTGCCTCTGCAAGATCAAGGACGCCCACGATCTGCCGTTCGTCGAACTCGGCGATTCGGACGACGTCCACACGGGCGAAGCGTGCATCGCGGTGGGCAACCCGTTCATGCTCGGGTCGATGGACTACCACCCCACCGTGACGTTCGGCACTGTCTCCGCCAACCACGTCAACGCCAACGCCGGCTACACGGACGTCATCCAGACCGACGCCGCCGTCAACCCCGGCAACTCCGGCGGCCCGCTGTTCTCCGTGGACGGCAAGCTCCTCGGAATCAACGGCCGCATCAGCACCCGCTTCTCCAACCGCGTCAATACCGGCATCGGGTACGCCATCCCGGTCAACCAGATCAAGCGCTACATCCGCGACCTGAAGAAGGGCGGCTACGTCCGTCACGCCCTGATCCAGGGGCTCACCGGCGCGAAGACGATGCAGGACGCGCACGACGAGTTCGAGGGCGCCGTGATTCACGAGGTGACGAAGGGCTCCACCGCGGAAAAGGCCGGCTTCAAGGTCGATGACAGGATCGTGAGCGTCGAGGACCAGGCCGTTCACAACTACTGGCGCTTCCTCGGCATCCTCGGCACCTACCCGCCCGGCTCGGAAATCTCGATGAAGGTCAAGCGCGAGGGCGAAACGGTCGAGATCAAGGTCGCGCTCGACAAGATGGATCTTCCCCCTCAGGCCGCGCTGAAGCCCGATCTCGGGGCGACGTTCAACGACGCGGAGGACGGCACGGGCGTCGTCATCCTGAAGGTCCGCTCGAAGACGGACGCGGCGGCGAAGGGGCTGAAGCCGGGCGACATCATCACCAAGTTCAACGGTGAGGAAGTTCAGGACGCCCCGGGCCTCGCGAAGGCCATCCTGAAGCTGCGGCCGCGCAAGACGGTGGCGCTGGTCGTGAAGCGCGGGGATGCGAGCCTGGACCTGGAAATCGTGCTCGAGGGAAGAGCGAAAAAATAGACTGCCGCATCCGTTCAACCACGGGCCGCGCTTCTCATGCGCGGCCCGTTCTATTTGCGGGCGGAAATCGTGAACGCTTACCCCTCCCCGCGCGATAACCTTCCGTCAGGACGGGTGGACGGCCGCTCTTCGATGCGACTCCCCTCGCTCACGCGAAGGACCGGCGCAACGGAGGGAGGAAAGTCCGAGCTCCACAGGGCAGGGTGGTCGCTAACGGCGACCGGGGCGTTCCCGCGAGGGGCGCTTCAGGGACAGTGCCACAGAAAACACACCGCCGAACCCGGGCAACCGGGTGGCAAGGGTGAAAAGGTGGGGTAAGAGCCCACCGCCGGGATGGAGACATCCCGGGCATGGCAAACCCCACCCGGAGAAAGGCCAAATAGGACGGCGCTTGAGATTGGCCCGGTCGATGCCGTCGGGTAGGCCGTTGGAGGCGGCGGGCAACCGTCGTCCCAGATTAATGGCCGTCGCCGTTGCGCCTCTTTGGGTGCGACGGAACAGAACTCGGCTTATAACCCGTCCGACAGGGGGCCTCTCTCGAAAGGGGGAGGCCCCCTCCTTTTCAGCCGATGTCCTCGACGACGCCACGCGCATTCATCGCGAGGTTGCAGGCCTTGTCCGCGCGCTCGTTGGCCTCGCGGTAGACGTGCACGAATTTCACTTTGTGGAACCCCTTGATCAGCCGCTTCGCCTCGATCGCGAGCGGGACCAGCCCCGCGTTCTTGATGCGGTACTCCCCTTTCATCTGCTTCACCAGCAGCTCGCTGTCGCTTCGCACCTCAAGCTCGGGGGCCGCCACGGTCTTGAGGTAATCGGGGGCGCGCTTGAGGGCGCTGAGAAGCGCCTTGTACTCCGCGACGTTGTTCGTCGCTTCGCCGATGAATTCCCCACGGGTCAGGATCTCGACGCCATCGGGGGTGGCGATGATGAGGCCGGTCGCCGCGGGGCCTGGGTTGCCGCGCGAGCCGCCGTCGATGTTGATGATGAGGTTGGGTGGCATGTTTAAAAAATACCCGAGTCGGCTCTCCCACCACTATGCGGGCCCGGAGAGCACCGACTCGGGGACTTCCAGCGCGTGCGTTCGGTCAGGCGAATCCCGTATCTTGCCGGCGCCACCCGGGGGCGCTGCGCGTCGGAGGCAGAGGATATATCGGCGCAGAGGGCGATGAACTGTAGCGAAGCGCCGTTCTCCGAACTCCCGACTCCGAACTCAGAGCCGTTTCAGGTACTCCACCGCGTTCCTGAAGATCGCCAGCCCTTCCCCGTCTCCCTCGCCGTTTCCCTCCCGCGTCCATGTCGCGCCCTGGACTTTATCCACGAAGCGCTCGGGGTGGGGCATGAGACCGAAGATGCGCCCGGTGGGATCGCAGATGCCGGCGATGTCGTCCACGGAGCCATTGGGATTCTCGGGCCAGCCTTTCGCAGCCGAGCCGTCCGGCGCGACGTACTTGAGCACGACCTGCCGGTTCGCGCGGAGCTTCGCGAGCGTCGCGTCGTCCTTCGGAAGGAACTGGCCTTCGCCGTGCGCAATCGGCACTCGGAACACGTCGCCGTCCTTCAGGAACGGCGACAGCGACGACACCGCCTTCAGCGTCACCCACCGGTCCTGGAAACGCCCGTTCGCATTGTCCGTCAGCGTCGCGTCGAGCGGCGGCGCGTCCTTCGACTTCAGGAAATCGAACCCCGGCAGCAATCCCGTCTTCACCAGCACCTGGAACCCGTTGCACACCCCGTACACCAGCTTCCCCGCCCCGACGAATTCGCGAAGCGGCTCGATGAGTTTCTCGCGGATTTCAATCGCGTGGATCCGGCCCGCGCCGAGGTCGTCGCCGTAGCTGAACCCGCCGGGAAACGACACGACCTGGAACTCGCGCAGCGCCGCGGGCTTCTCGACCAGGCGCTTCACGTGCAGGATTTCCGTGGAAGCGCCGGCGCGCTGCCAGGCGTACTCGAGCTCGGCTTCGCAGTTCGTGCCGGCGGTGCGGATGAGGAGGGAGCGGGGTGTCGTCATCGAACTTTCTGGGCGCGCTCGAACTCGGACTGGTCGAGGGTATCGACACGTCCCTGGAAGAAGAGGACAGTGCGACGGCCGTCGGGGTGCGGGGACTTGTCCCAGGCCATCAGGAAGTCCGGCCGGGTCGCATCGCCGTCGGGGGGAAAGCGGTATTCCACGGTGACGCGCGAAGCGAAGTCTTCGTAGCGCATGGCGGACGTGGATGAAAACTCGCGCTTTTCGTGCGTACCGTTCACGGGGCACATGAAGATCGAGGGATCGGTGGCCATGTCGGGGCGCCAGATCGACTTCAGCCCGGGCGGGTAGGCCTTGAATTTCGATTCGTAGAGGGAGAAATAGACCCCGAGCTGTTTCATGCGGTTCTTGCAGTCGGTGGCGCGGGAAGAATTCCGGGCTGCGGAGAGGGCGGGGAGGGTAATGGCGGAGATGATGCCGATGACGACGACGACGCCGAAGCAGCCGACGAGGCCGATGATGAGCCAGGGGAAGGAGCTGCCGCTGGGGGGGGCGCCGGGGGCACGGGAGGCGAAGGAGGGCGCGAAGGCCGAATTGCCGGCGGGTATGTTCGGGGGGGCGTAGGCGTTGCCGGCAGGCGGGGCGGCCTGGCGGGTGACGGGAGCGCCGCACGACGCGCAGGACAAAGCTCCGTCCGGGAGGGCCTTCCCACAGCTCATGCAGAACATGCGGGATCTCCGTTCGAAGTTAGCGGTCGATTTCCCCGAGCACGATGTCGAGGCTCCCCACGAACGCGACGGCATCGGCGATGAAGACGCCGGGGCCGCACTCCTCGACGCAGGAGATCGCGGTGAAGGCGGGACTGCGCGCCTTGACGCGGTACGGTTTCTCGTTGCCGTCGCTCACGACGTAGTAGGCGAGCTCGCCGCGCGGCGTCTCGCTTCGGCCGTACGCCTCGGCGCCCGCGGCCGGCTTGATGCGACGCGGGAGATTGATGTTCACGTCCTGCGTCCGCCAGTCGCTCTTTTTCCATCGCGCGCAGACCTGGCGCACGATCTTGACCGACTCGCGCATTTCGCGGACGCGCACCATGTACCGGTCCCAGCAGCTGCCAAGCGGCCCCTTCTCCCCCGTCCCGACGATCACGTCGAACTCGAGCTCGGGGTAGACGGAATACGGCTCGTCGCGCCGCAGGTCCCATTTCACGCCGCTTCCGCGCAGGTTTGGCCCGCCGAGCCCGTACTGGACGGCGGTTTCGGGGCTGATGACGCCGATGTCGCAGGTGCGTTTGATGAAGATGGAGTTGTAGGACATCATGCGGTCGACGTCGTCGACGGTCTTCTCGAACGAGTCGCAGAATTCCTCGGTCTTCTCGATGAACCCTTCGGGCAGGTCGAACGCGGCGCCGCCGATCCAGAGGTAGTTGTAGAGGAGGCGCGCGCCGCTGGTCCACTCGAAGAGGTCGAGGATGCGTTCGCGGTCGCGGAAGCAGTAGAGGAACGGGGTGAAGGTGCCGACGTCGAGGCCGTAGGTGCCGACGGCGACGAGGTGGCTGGCGATGCGGTTCAGCTCGCAGATCAGGACGCGCAGGTATTCGAGCTTCGGCGTGATCTTGACTTCAGGGAGCAGTTTCTCGACGGCCAGCGCGAATCCCCACTCGTTGTTCATGGCCGCCAGGTAGTCCATGCGGTCCACGTACGGGATGATCTGCTGGTACTTGAGGTTCTCGCAGTGCTTCTCGAAGCACCGGTGCAGGTAGCCGATGTGGGGCGTCACCTTCGTCACGAGCTCGCCGTCCGTCACGAGCTCGAGCCTGAGCACCCCGTGGGTGGAGGGATGCTGCGGTCCCATGTTCAGGACCATCTCTTCGCCCTCTTCCGTCTGCCGTCGCGTCTCGATGTACAAGGGTCGTCCTGTTTTTTATTTCGGCGGTTCGGGGGTTGCCGGCGTGACCGGGGCAGCTGGTGCGGGGGCGGCGGGCTTCGGCGCCGCGGCTTTCGCGGCCGCCGCAGCCACCTTCGCGGCTTCCGCCGCATGCTTCTCGATCTCCGCCGCCTTGTTCACGCGCTCGACTTCGTCCTTCGTCATCGGCGAGAAGTGGTAGACCAGGTCGTTCCGGTTCATCACCGACGCCTCAAAACGCGGCGTCATCGTCAGGCACTCCGTCGGGCACGGGAACGTGCACAGGTTGCAGTAGCAGCACTTCGCCATGTCGATGTCGAACTTCGTGACGTACAGCTTCTTCTCTTTCCCGTCCTTCGTCTTCCCCAGGTACTTTTCCGGCATCGCGTCGGCCTTCGGCGCCTTCACGGTGTCGATGTAGATGCAGTCCACGGGGCAGGCCATCGCGCACATGCTGCAGCCGATGCAGTCCTCGAAACGGTTGAAGAGCTGCATGCGCGACCGTGCCGGGAGCCGGACTTTTTCGTCGGGATACTCGAGCGTGCAGGGCTTGTCGGTGTAGCCCTGGAGGCCGACGACCATGGCGTCCCAGACGCTCGAGAGCCCCTCGAGGATGTCGCTGACGTAAGTGGTGATTCCCATGGGTCCTCCTAGGCCGGTTTCGCCGGCGGGTTGTCCTTGCCCGGGTCGGCAGGTTTGGGAGCCTCGCCGGGTTTGGACTCGGTTTTGTTTTCGGTCTTCGGGGGCGCCGCCGTCGCGGTCGCGGCTCCCGCCGCCACCGGCGCGGCCGCCGGCGCTTCCGCAGCCTTCACCACCGGCTTCAGCCCCATCTCGTACCACTGCTCCAGCGAGTCCGCCGAGACGTCTTCCATCTTCGTCACCAGCGTCCCCTCACCCGTCCAGTGCTCCGCGTGGTACGGCACCGGCATCCCGCGGTAGAACTCCTGGACCTTGTAGTCCTTGAGAAGCGGGTGTCCTTCCCAGTCGTCCGGCAGCAGGATCCGCCGGAGGTCAGGGTTCCCCGCGAACTTCATCCCGAACAGGTCGTACGCCTCGCGCTCGTGCCAGATCGCCGTCTTCCACAGGTGTGACACGGTCGGCGCGACGCCGGTCATGCGCGGAAGAGAGACCTTGACGACCAGCCAGTGTTTTTTCGGAAGCGAGTTCAGGTGATAGACGACCTCGGTGCAGTCTTTCTGGTCGAGGCCGGAGAGATCGTGGAGGAGATCGAACTGCGTGCGGGGGTCATCGCGGAGAAAGGCCATGACGTCGGGAAGTTTTTCGGGGGGCGAGACCTTGATGAAGGGGTCGCCGATGGAAACCATCGCGCCGGCGGGTTTCGCCGCGGCCGGGGCGGCGGGTTTCGGCGCAGCGGCGGCGCCGGCGGGGGCCGCGGGGGCGGCAGGCTTCGGCGCGGCGGGCGCGGCCGGGGCT
>JAIOPR010000252.1 GCA_021413805.1 Planctomycetota bacterium | reverse complement strand
CTCGACCCACGCGAGGCGCTGGTACCACGAAAACCTGAAAAGCGTCGCGGCCTCGTTCATCTCGCGGGGAACGGCACGAAGCGACTCGTAGAAGCTGAACGCCATGTTCCACGCCTGCCCGGTAAAAATCATGAGCACGGCCGCGAGCTCGAGGCCGACGTTGCTCTTCGGGAAGATCGCGACGAGGGCCAGCACAAGCCCCGGCATGAACCCCAGCACGGGAACGCTCTGCAGGATGTCGAGCGCCGGGACGAGCACGCGTTCGGCGACGTGATCTTTCGCCGCCCAGTACCCGTAAACCAGCGCGAACACCAGCGACGCCAGATAGGCCAGCAGCCCGCGCGACAGCGAGAACAACGCGTACTTCGGAAGCGCCCACGGCGACAGGTCGATCTCGGCCGTCGGCCGCAGCACGCCGTGCCATTCCCGAGCCACGCCGATCACGCCCCAGAACACCCCCGCCAACCCCACGACTACAAGCAGGTCCACCCACCCGAGACGGCGGGCGCGGTCGAGAAAGGCGATCGTCCGGGACCGGACGGTTTCGTGGAGGATGTCCATGTCGGAATGAGCCCGCGAGTGTACGACGATCCCGGACGGCTTGCGGCACCATCCCGGCGGAAGTAGCCTCCGGCGCCGCTCATGAGCTCACCGCCCCCCAACGCCCCGCCAATCCCCAACCTCCGCGTTGACGAGGTCTTCGCGCCCGACGGGCTCCTCGCGAGGGCGTTTCCCGGCCACGAGTGGCGCGCCCAGCAGCTCGAGATGGCCCGCGCCGTCGAACGCGCGCTCGGCGAAAAGAGACATCTCTTTGCAGAAGCGGGGACCGGCGTCGGGAAAAGTTTCGCCTACCTCGTGCCGCAGATCCTTCACGCCCTCCGCGCCGACAAGCCCGTCGTCGTCGCCACGAACACGATCGTCCTCCAGGAACAGCTCGTCGGGAAGGACATCCCGGCGCTTCAGCGCATCCTCCCCATGAAATTCACGGCGGCGCTGGCGAAGGGGCGCGGGCAGTACCTCTGCGGCCCGCGGCTGCGGCTGGCGGTCGAGCAGCCGGAACTGGCGTTCGAGGACCACCCGGGGGAAATCCTGGGGCGGATGGCGAAGTGGTACCGCGAGGCGGAGATCTGCGACCGGGCGTCGGCGCCGTTCCCGATCCCGGAGGACGTGTGGTCGCGGGTCTGTTGCGACGACTCGTGCTCGCCGAAATCGCGCAAGGAGCGGCCGTGCCACTATCACCTGGCGCGGCAGCGGCAGCGGACGGCCACGATCGTCGTCGCGAACCACGCGCTTCTCGCCATCGACCTCAAGGCCCGCGCCACCGGCGGGAAAGTCCTGCCGGATGCTTCCGCGATCGTCATCGACGAAGCCCACGCCTTCGAGGAGGTCGCGCTCGCCCAGATGGGCCAGGAGTTCCGCCGCAAGGCCGGCGCGCGCCTGCTCGCGGAAATCTTCAGCGACCGCCGCAAGTCCGGGATCCTGCTCCAGTTCTCCGACCCGAGGGCGGCGACGCGGCTGGTGGCGGAAGCGCGCGAGGAGGAAGGGCTGTTCTTCCGCGAGCTCGACCGCTGGGCGTCCGGTAAAACGCGGAAGCGCGACGACGGGAGCCCGCTCGACGTCCATATCCGCGTCCGGGAGGACGGCCCGTGGGACGCCGCGGCCGCCAAGCCGCTCGAAAACCTTGCGCAGGAACTGCGCGAGTTCATCCCCGCCGCGAAAACGGCGGAGGTCGCCGAAGAACTGACGCGCCTGTCGAAGCGCTGCGACGACCGCGCCGAATCGCTCAGGGCCCTTCTCGCCCCCGCCGAGGCCAGCGTCGCCTGGCTCGAACGCGCCGGGAGCCGCAATGAGTGGGAACTGCGCCGCGTGCCGATCGAGGCGGGCCCGATGCTCGAGAAGGCGCTCTTCACCGCCGACCGCACCGTCACCCTGGCCAGCGCGACGCTCAGCACCGGCGGCTCCGACTTCAGCGGCCTCCGCAACCGGCTCGGCGCGAAAGACGCCGACGAAATTTCCGTGGGAAGCCCGTTCAATTTCGAAGAGCAGGTCACGCTGATCATCGCCCGCGAAATGCCGCCGCCGCAGTCGGCCGCGGCGTACGCGGAGGCGCTTCCCCGCAAAATCCTGAAATATCTCCACCGCAGCGACGGCCGCGCGCTGGTGCTGTTCACGAGTTTCGCGACGATGCGGCACGCGCACGAAAAGGTTTCGGCGGAGTTCGAGCGGCCGATCCTGATGCAGGGCGGCGGGATGTCGCGCGACCGGATGATCGCGGAGATGAAGGCGAACCCGGGGACGGTCGTCTTCGGCGTGGAGTCGTTCTGGCACGGCGTGGATGTGCCGGGCGAAGCGCTGGAGAACGTGATTGTGACGAAGCTGCCGTTTCCGAATCCTTCCGAGCCCGTGGTCGAGGCGCGGCACGAGCTGGTCAAGGCGCGGGGCGGGAAGCCGTTCATGGAGCTGGATCTGCCCGAGGCGATCCTGATGTTCCGGCAGGGATTCGGTCGGCTGATCCGGACGCGGACGGACCGGGGGATTGTGGTGGTGCTCGATTCGCGGGTGGTGTCCAAAGGCTACGGACGGAAGTTCCTCGAGGCATTGCCTGCGTGCAGGGTGGAGTACGACGACGAGCCGTAGAGCGCGCTGATCACGGACGGTCGATCGCCCGAGTTCAAAAAACTGCTGAACGACAGACACGGAACGCACGAAGGGCACGGAAGACGGCGAGACGAGGGGGAATGGCTTCCTGCCTTTCTGGGTTCGCGACGGCGATGGTTCTTCGTTGAAGCGCAGTACGCTCGTGTCGCTTTTCTCCGTGCCCCTCCGCCCTCCCCCGTTATCATGCCCCCCTCAAATTTCCCCACCCGGAGACATACCCCATGGCGATCAAGATCGGCGTCCTCGGCGGCGACGGCATCGGGCCGGAAGTCTGCCGCGAAGGCCTCAAGGTGCTGGATACGCTGTGCGAGCTGCGCAGCTTCGACGTTGAGCGCATCGAATGGCCTTACGGCGCCGATCACTGCATCGCGACGGGCGGGCCGGGCAAGGGCGTCGTCCTCCCCGACTCGATCTGGAGCGAAATCAAGGAACTCGACGCCGTCTTCCTCGGCGCCATCGGCGACCCGCGCTTCGAGGTCGGCTTCCTCGAGTTCGGGATCGTGGGGGCGCTTCGGTTCAAGCTCGACCTCTACGTCAACCTGCGCCCGATCAAGCTCTACAGCGAGGACCTGTGTCCGCTGAAGGGCAAGACGGTCGATGACCTCGACATGCTGGTGGTGCGCGAGAACACGGAAGACGCGTACGCCGGGATCATGGGGTTCCTGAAGAAGAACACGCCGGACGAGGTCGCGATCCAGGAAATGATCTACACGCGCAAAGGCGTCGAACGGGTCATCCGGTACGCCTACAAGGCCTGCATGGCCCGCGGCAAGAAGTTCAAACTCTCGCTCGTGGACAAGGCCAACGCGATCCGCGCTCACGACATCTGGCGCCGGACGTTCGCGGAGGTCGGCAAGGAATTCCCGAAAGTGCAGCAGGACGCGATGTACGTCGATGCCTGCACGATGTGGATGGTCAAGAACCCCGAGTCCTTCGACACCGTCGTCACCACCAACCTCTTCGGCGACATCATCACCGACCTCGGCGCCATGCTCCAGGGCGGCCTCGGAATCGCCGCCGGCGGCAACATCAACCCCGGCAAGGTCTCGATGTTCGAGCCGATCCACGGAAGCGCCCCGAAGTACAAGGGCAAGAACGTGGCGAACCCGCTCGCGGCGATCAACGCGATGGGCATGATGCTCGACCATGTGGGGCGTCCTGAAGAAGCGGCGCTCGTCGAGAAGGCGGTCAGCGGGCTCCTGGCGACGAAGCGCATCCCATCGCTCCAGGCCGGCGCGATGGCCTGCGACAAGATCGGCGACATGGTCTGCGCCGAAGTGCGTCTTCTCGCGGGCGACAAGCCGCGGAAGCCGAAGAGCGGCGTGATGAAGAAGAAAGTCGTCCTGAAGAAGTAAGGCCGGCCACTCAAGGAGCACCCGATGGGCGAGACTCTCCGACGCGCGCAGGACCTCAAGGCCCGCCTCATGACCCTTCGGGACTCTCTTTGACCTCGCCAAGAAGAAGTCTGAGTTCGACAAGCTCGAAAAGGACATGGGCGCGCCCGATTTCTGGAACAACCAGGAAGGCGCGCAGAAGAAGGTCCTTCAGCTCAAGGCGCTGAAAGGGATCATCGATCCCTGCGATTCGCTTCTGAAGGCGGCGGAGGACGCCGCGGAGCTGGCCGAGCTCGCGGAGGGCGAGGGCGACGCGGCGACGCTCAAGCAGGTCGCGGGCGACCTCGCGAAGGCGGAGTCCGGCCTCGGCGCGCTCGAGCTCCGCACGCTCTTCGCCGACGAAAACGACACGCGCGATTGCTTCGTCGCAATCCAGGCCGGGACGGGCGGGACGGACGCCTGCGACTGGGCCCGGATGATCCTGCGGATGTACCAGGCGTACTGCGAGCGGATGGGGTTCGAGGTGAAGCTGATCGACGTGCAGGAGGCGGACGAGGCCGGCATCCGCTCGGCGACGCTCGAGGTCCGCGGGCCGTATTCGTACGGGTACATGAAAGGCGAGCACGGGGTGCACCGGCTCGTCCGCGTCTCCCCATTCGACGCCAACCACCGCCGCCAGACGGCGTTTGCTTCCGTCGATGTCACGCCGGAGTTCGACGAAGTGGACATCACGATCAACGAGTCGGACCTGAAGATCGACACGTACCGTTCCGGCGGCGCGGGCGGCCAGCACGTCAACGTCACGGATTCGGCGGTGCGGCTGACGCACCTCCCGACCGGCATCGTCGTCGCCTGCCAGAACGAACGCTCGCAGCCGCTCAACAAGAAGATGGCCCTGAAATACCTCGCCGCCAAGCTCCTCGCCAGCCGCGAAGCCGAGCGCCTCGAAAAAGTGGACGCCGCGCGCGGCGCCAAGGGCCGCATCGGCTTCGGCAGCTCCAGCCAGATCCGCAGCTACACCCTCAACCCCTTCCAGCTCGTCAAGGACGCCCGCACCGACCTCGAGTCCGGCAACATCCAGGCCGTGCTCGACGGGAGGCTGGAAGAGTTCGTGGAGGCTTATCTCCGGTGGAATGCCAGGAAGTAGCTCGGATCTCTACTTGGCCGGTATGGAGACCCGGGCGATCAAGAGGTCTGATTCTGCCCACGGTTCAAGCATGTACTTGATGACGACGATCCGCCCAGTGATCCAGTAGACGCATCCTGGTTCCAGCGTGTAGGAGTAGTCCTCGCCGGAGTCGTCCTCCACCTCCGACACAGGAATCCGGATCCGATAACGCCATCTGCCGGGGGCGATTGTCCCGAGAGACTCCACGGCTCCGTTCTCTTCGATGAGTTGCCTGCGTTTGGCATCAGGAACATCCCTGAAGTCGTTTACCTCAAATATTCGCGAGCTTTCGTCGATGTCTTGCTTTGCCCGTTCGAGCGCGCTCCCCGTCAGGCAATCGCCACCTTGCACGACCACGTATCGAAATTGGAGCATATGGTCCTTCCATTTGGGCGACTCCAAATCCATGTCCGTTTCCACAAAGATCGACACCGTCGTACCCAGGAATGCGCCAGCACTAGCGTCGGTGAGGTGAAAGTCGGTCTTGCAGCCCGCGAGTGCACAGACGAGCGAAACGAGAAGGAGCCGTCGCGTGGAAGAGACGACGGTCGCATTCCTGCCGGCAGAAACAGTTCCACGAGTCATGCGGGGGACTGTATCACCCATTCGCTACTTCGCCGCCTTCCGCTTCTCCAGCACGCACGACCAGTCCTGCGACCGCGCCACCGTCCCGACCTGCATCCGCGCGTCCCGCGCTTCGCCCTCGACCTTCATCATCACGCCTTCCTTCGTGGAGAAGTACGCGCGGATCGTGCGGCGGACGGAGGCCAGCGTGGTCTTTACGTTGTCGCCGTCGCGGAAATCGCCGGTGGAGAAGTCCACGGGAGCGTGGCCGGCCTTCTTTTCCTCGATCCGAAGGTCCTTCTTTTCGAAGCGGTAGTACGCGCAGTTCTGCCCGTCCTGCTCGGCCCACGAATCGAACTCGGCAGCGTAGTCGTTCCCGATCTCCTGCAGTTCGGTCAGCCGCCGCTTGAACGTCTTCGATTTCCCGTCCGCGGGAATCGTCGAGAAGATCTGCTGGAGCCAGAATTCGATGGGAAGCGGCATGGGCATGAGCTCGCTCGCTTTTTCGGCGCGCGAAAGGTCGCCCTTGGCCACGCGCTTTTTCGTTTTCCCGGGGAGCAGGTAGTCGTTCTTCCCCTGCAACCCCGCCAGCTCGCCGTTCACCTTGATCGTGGCCTTCCATGTGTTTTTCGCGAGGAACTCGTACGGCCCGAACCCGAACTCCACCGGCGGCTTGCCGGGCTGCGAATCCCACTCGGCTTCTTCGCCGGTGTCGTCCATCCGGACGTGAGCCGAAACGCGGGGGAAGGAAACGGTCACCGTGGCGTCGCCTTCCGTCGAGACGTCGTCCACCTCGAGCTTCAGCGTGAACTTCTCTTCGAATTTTCCCGACCCGGTCCGGTTGCGGTCCACGTCGTTCCCGCCCGAGTCCACCCCGTCGGGGCGCGAATTCGGCCAGAGCTTGTAGGTGTTCTCGAGGCGGTAGGTCAGCGTCTCTCCGCGCTGGAGTTTCCAGCCGATGGGCGCGTCTTCGGCGGAAGAGCGCGAAACCAGGGTGACGAGGAGGGCGAGGGCGGCGGCGGTGCGGCGCATGAAGGGCTCCGAGGTGAGGAAGGAAGGATGAGGGTGCAAACCACGAGCCGGGCTGGCTTACAGGTCGATTGCCATAACT
>JAIOPR010000194.1 GCA_021413805.1 Planctomycetota bacterium | reverse complement strand
TCGATCGCCACCGCCTTCGACCCCGTCGAGCCGATGTCGTACCCCACCACCACTCCCGGCCCCGTCACCGGCGCCAGCGGCCGCTTGTCCATCCGCTTCACCTGCCCCAGGTATGTCCCCAGCGCCGGGATGCTCTCCAGGTGCGCGGCCTCCGGTTTTTCCAGGAGTGCTTCGAGGGATGGAAGCGGCCCGCGCGTGTCGGCGGCGGCAAGCGCGGTGCCGAGCGCTTCGACGAAAAGCGCGTCCTCGGTCACGGGGACAAGCTGCATTTCGTGGCGTTCGAGGAAATGGCGGAAGGATTCGCGGATGCGGAGGCTGCGGGTGACGCCGCCGATGAGGATGACGCGGGACGGGGAGACGCGGGGCTTGATGAGGACCTGGACGTTTTCGCAGACGGCGTCGTAGAGGCCCGCAAGGATGCGTTCCTTCGATTCGCCCTTGTTGGCGAGGTGCGTCATGTCGGTCTTGAGGATGACGGGGCACCGACCGGAAAGCGGCGCGGGGTCAGGGACGCCATCGCACATCTCGCTCGCCTGTTCGATCGTGAGGCCGAAGCGTTCGACGAGCTGTCGCAGGAAATTCCCCGTGCCCTGCGAGCAGCGCGAATTTTCGCGGAAGATCTCCAGGCCCGGCGCACGCAGTTCGAGGACCGAGAACCCGTGTCCGCCGATAGATACGACCGTCGCGGGCTCCGTCCCGTAAAGGAACCGCGCGCCCCCCGCCTGCGCCTCTTTTGCCGGGATCCGCGGCAGCCCGATCGTCCGCCCGAACCGGCCGCTCACCGCCGCGCCGGTGGCCGACTCCCAGTCGAAATCGCGGAGGATGCTGACGAGAAGCGGCCCGGGCGCCTTGTGGTGCTCTTCGATCCGCCGGCGGGTCCACGACCATTCCGCCCCGTCACGGACGAGTTCCACGACCTTCAGCGCTTCGGCGCCCACGTCGATCCCGAGGAATCTCTCCGCCATGCGCCCATTTCTCCGAGAAGCGCGCATCGGTCGCGCAGGATTCCGCGAGCGCAAAGCGGGTGCCGTGCGGCGAAAGGCGCTGAGCGGGGGAAAGATCGCCGCGGGGTGCGGAGAATTGCGCCGGGGTGGGGAAGGGGACGCGGTGTAAGGGGAACCTTCCCACGGCCAGGAAACCAGTTCTTACGTGTCGCCACCTCTGTCGCGCACTTCAAACAAACAAAAAATACATTCATGGAAAGCACGGATCGGCACTGAGAACGGCGAGACGATGTGGGTCGTTTCCAGCGCTCCAGGAGTCACGGCAGTCGCTGGGGTTTCTTTAACGCTCAGGCTTCGTGTCGCCCTCTTCCGTGGCCTCCGTGCTTTCAGTGTGACGCCGTTTGGCAGGAACCCGGCGAGAGAGAGCGTGCGGCGCGCACAGTGAGAAGGCTAGTCGCAACACCCGATGATCCACTTGCACTTCGGGCACACCCACTTCGTCTTAATAAGGTGCATCTCCGTCCCGCACTGCAGGCACATGCTGTAGGTGAGTTCGCATTCCTTCTTTTCATCCGCGGCCGGGGACGTGTCGGACGGCGTCACAAGAAAGGAAACCTTGGGAGGACGGGGCGGAGGGCAGCTCATACTTTTTCCCTTTCAGGTTCGCCGCGGTAGGTGACTGAGCAACCCTGGCATTCCCAGACCTGGACTTCGCACAGTCCGGGAAGCGCCTTCAACTGTTTCCAGACCCAGAGGGCGACGCGTTCGGCGCTCGGGTTGGGCACGACGCGGTTCAGGTCGGCGTGGTCGAGTTTCCTGAGCACTTTCTTTGAAATCACTTCGCCGAGTTTCACGAAATCGAAAACCATCCCGTCTTTCTGCACCGGGCCTTCGAGGGTGACGTGGAGGCGCCAGGTGTGGCCGTGGACGGGCTCGGGGCCGGAAGGGAGGCGGGTGAGGTGGTGGGCGGCTTCGAAGGAGAATTCCCGGGTGAGTCGCATGGGCGCATTGTACGCGGCGAGAATTTTGGGGACAGGTTCAGCGTTGATTGGGAGCCTGGCGAGGCGTCTTGACCCGTGATCTCTTGACAGTCCCTGTCAGCGCCCCTACGCTACTCCGTTCCGCGCCACAGGTTCCGTCGCCTTTCGCAAGTCCCGATGGCGCAATGGTTTAGGATGTTCCGGTCTGCGGCCGCGCCGCGCAACACTTCGCCAGGAGACCCATGAAGTCTGAAATCGAAACACTCGGCCCCTGCAAGATCAAAATCAAGGTCGAAATCCCGACCGACGAAATCCGCGACAAGGTCGAGGAGAAATACAACGAAGTCCGCCAGTCCGTCGTCCTCCCGGGGTTCCGCAAGGGGCACGTTCCCCGGCCGATCCTCGAGAAGCGCTACAAGAAAACCGTCGAGCAGGACGCGAAGGTTGACCTGATCGAGAAGTCGATCGCCAGGACGCTGGAGGAGAAGAAAATCCAGGCGGTCGGCGACCCCGACATCGACCCGGAGAAGATCGAGTTCGCGCTCGACAAGCCGCTCAATTTCGAGCTGACCGTCGAGACGAAGCCGGAGATCAAGCCGAAGGATTACCTCGGGCTTTCCGCGACGAGGAAGGCCGGCGTCGTGACGGACGACGAAATCGTCAAGGCGCTCGACCGGCTCGCCGCCTCGCGCGCCGAATGGGTGCCGGCCACGACCTGCGCGAAGGACGACATGGTCATCGCGGACCTTTCGCTCAAGGAGGGCGACAAGGACCTGATGACCGAGTCGAATATGCGCGTCGTCGTCTCGGAAGACCTCGAGGTGCTCCACCAGCCCGCGCCGCAGGTCTTCAAGGCGCTCCTGGGCGCCGCTTCCGGCGACACCCGCACCGCCGAGATCGCTATCCCCGCCGACCACAAGGACGAATCCCTCCGCGGCAAGACGGTCGCCTTCCACGCCGTCGTCAAGGAGGTCAAGCACCTCGACAAGCCCGCCATCGACGAAGCCTGGGCCAAGGCGATGGATTACGAAAACCTCGACCAGATCAAGGCCGACCTCAAGCGCCGCCTCCAGGTCGAAAAAGACGCCGCTTCTTCCCGCGCCGTCGAGGACCAGATCATGGAAGCGCTCCTCAAGTCCCACGAAATCCCCCTTCCCGAGGCGCTTCTCCGCAAGTTCGCCGAACGCGCCGAGGAACGGGCGAAGCTGGAACTCCAGATGAAGGGCGTTTCTGCCGAAGAAGCGGTGAAGATGGTCGAGAAGGAGCGCGACGGCTCGCGCGGGGAGCTGGAGAAGTCGCTGCGCGAGCATTTCCTGCTCGAGGCGATCGGGCAGAAGGAGCGCATTTTCGTGACCGAGGACGAGGTCGATACCCGCATTGAGGCCATGGCGTCGGCGTACCGCCGGAACCCGGGCGAGGTGCGCGGGGAGATGGAGGAGCGCGGCCAGATGAGCGAGCTCCGGAGCACGCTTCGTGACGAAAAAATCCGCCGTTTCCTGAGGGAGAAGGCAAAAATTACGGAGGCCAACTGATGAACGGGCCGATGAATATGCTGACGCCGATCGTGATTGAGAAGACGGGACGCGGGGAGCGGTCGTACGACATCTGGAGCCGCCTCCTCAAGGACCGGATCATCTTCATCGGGATCGCGATCGACGATTACGTCTCGAGCTCCATCATCGCGCAGTTGCTGTTCCTGCAGATGGAGAACAAGAACCAGGACGTGCACATGTACATCAACTCGCCGGGCGGAAGCGTGACGGCGGGGCTGGCGATCTACGACACGATGCAGTTCATGCAGTGCGACGTGGCGACCTACTGCATCGGGCAGGCGGCGTCGATGGGCTCGGTGCTGCTGGCCGCAGGGACGAAAGGGAAGCGGCATGCGCTTCCCAACAGCCGCATCATGATCCACCAGCCGTGGGGTGGAGCGCAGGGACAGGCGACGGACATCATGATCCAGGCCGAGGAGATCATCCGGCTGAAGAAGACGCTGAACCAGATCCTGGCCAAGCACACGGGCCAGCCGCTGGAGAAGGTGGAGAAGGACGGGGACCGCGATTTCTTCATGAGCGCCCAGGAAGCGAAGGCCTACGGGCTCGTGGACGAGGTTGTGGAGACGATGAAGACCCCGGAGAGGCAGCCGGAGAAGAAGTAAGCCGGGCCAGAAAAACGATTCCCGGACCGTGATTGAAAGGCGGCCCGGCTTACCCGCCGAAGCTCCGGACGCGATCCGCCTTCGCCCTTCGGGCTTCGGCGGACGGGGCGCCGGAGCGAAGGCGGGTGGGGCAAGTGGCCAAATGCCCTTGGGTTAGATCGCTGAGGCCGACAACAGGAGGACGGATGGCGCGCTACGGTAGCACCAGCAGGAGGGGTGAAGGCAGGGTCTGCACGTTCTGCGACAAGCCCGAGCGGGTGGTCAAGCACCTGATTTCCGGCCCGCCGGGGGTGTACATCTGCGACGCCTGCGTCGAGTTGTGCAACCAGATCATCCGGCTCGACAAGAACAAGGGCGCGGGCGGTCCTGCCGGGGAAAGCGCGATCCCGGCGTCGGCGGCGGCAGCAGCGGCGGCCACGGCAAAGCCGCCGACCGCGGCCTCGCTGGCCGCGTCGATGAAGACACTTCCCACCCCCGCCGAAGTCAAGCTCAAGCTCGACGAGTACGTCGTCGGGCAGGACAAGACCAAGAAGTCGCTCGCGGTGGCCGTGAACCTCCACTACAAGCGCATCCTGAACCCGATCCCGGCGAACGAGGTCGAGCTCGAGAAGTCGAACATCCTGCTGATCGGGCCGACGGGAAGCGGCAAGACGCTTCTCGCGCGGACGCTGGCGAAGATCCTGAACGTGCCGTTCGCGATCGGGGATGCGACGACGCTGACGGAAGCGGGTTACGTCGGCGAGGATGTCGAGAACCTGCTCCTCAAGCTCATCCACAACGCGAACTACAACCTCGACCGCGCCGAGCGCGGGATCGTTTTCATCGACGAAATCGACAAGATCGGCCGCACGCAGAACAACCCGTCGATCACCCGCGACGTCAGCGGCGAAGGCGTCCAGCAGGGCCTGCTCAAGATGCTCGAAGGCACCGTCAGCAACGTCCCGCCCCAGGGCGGCCGCAAGCACCCCGAGCAGGAATACATCCAGATCAACACCCGCCATATTCTTTTCATCGGCGGCGGTTCGTTCGAAGCCCTTCCCGGCATCATCGCGCGGCGCATCGGCAAGAAGCAGATCGGGTTCAAGACGGACGCGGACGAGATCGACGAGAAGAACATCGGCGACCTGCTCGAGAAGGTCGAGCCCGAGGACCTGATTGAGTTCGGGATGATCCCGGAGTTCGTCGGGCGCTTCCCGGTCATCTGCGTCTGCCGCCCGCTGAACCTCGAGCAGCTCATCAAAGTCCTCACCGAGCCCAAGAACGCGATCGTCCGGCAGTACCAGGAGTTCTTCAGGATGGAGCATTCCACGCTTGTTTTCTCCGACGAAGCGCTTCGTGAAATCGCCCGCCGCGGTCTCGAGAAGCAGACCGGCGCCCGCGCCCTCCGTGCCGCCATCGAGCAGATGATGCTCGACGTGCTCTTCGACCTGCCCGCGATGAAGGAAGCCACCGAGTTCCACATCACGGAAGCGATGGCGAAGGGGAAAGAGCCGATCGTTCCGAAAAAGAAACACGATGCTAAGGCCGAGAAGCCTGAGAAAGAGAAGAAGAAGGAGAGTGCTTAGTGTGAGCGGCGAGCGGCGAGCGGCCAGTGGCGAGTGAAAAACTGCGGCCGCCTTCGGGCGGCCGATTCTTTTGTGGACTGCTTCCTCGGAAGTGGGTCGAACTTTGGGCCGCCGCGTTCAATCCCGCCGTTAAATCCTGCCTTTGTCCTGCCTTTGTCCTGCCGTTGTCCTCCGCCAGCCGTTGTTTCCGTTTTTTTGGACCCGCGCGGAGGATGGATCGGGATACAACGACGCGCGGAGGACGACTGCGGGACAAAGGCAGGACGTACTCCCCGGACGGCCACGAAGCGTGGGCATCCAACGGACGTTCGGCACGGCGCCTAGTCCCACTTCTCCACCAGGTAGATCCTTGGCGCAACGAAGACCCGGTAGTGTCGCCAGCTCCCGTTCAGTTCGCGCCCGTAGCGTTCGACGACGTAACCGCCGAACAACGGGGCGATGCCGCCGATCATGCGTGTCGGCTCCTTGACCGCCTGCTCTCCCGGCGCCATCGCCGGGTCGACGTCCCGCGGATCGATCCTGAGCCGTGGGCCACAGCCGTCCTGCAGCGCTGAGTAGTCGACGGTCTTGAAGAAGGCGCGCGCGTCGAAGGGGCTTCCGTCGAGGAGTTGCGCCAATTCGGGGGCGCCCAGCACACGGTGCCCGACACCGCCGGCAGATGCCATCAAGCGACCCGGTTCGGCGACTCCCGAGAATCTCCACTTCCCGAACCCCGGCATCGGGCCGGGCACCGCGGGTCCTGGCGGCGTTGCAGGGGGCTGAGGGACCCTTCTGCGCGGCTTTTCGGGCGCGGCCAACGCGGCAAGCGGGAGCAGGAGAAGCAGAACTGGGCCCAGTCTGGTTGGGCGGATCGGGAAAACAGGCATGATGAAAAACAGTCTACCTGCTCGAACCCGGCTGCGCTTCATGCGATAAGAGTCCCAACTCCCTGGAGGACCCATGGACCACATCGAAGCCGGTCGTTACTGGGACGGGAACGCCGAGGCATGGACGACGCTGGCGCGGGCGGGATACGACATCTATCGCGACGCGTTCAACACGCCGGGGTTCCTGGCGATGCTGCCGGAGGTGAAGGGGCTCGCGGGGCTGGACATCGGGTGCGGCGAGGGCGGGAACACGCGGGAAGTGGCGCGGCGCGGGGCGCGGATGGCGGCGGTGGACATTTCGCCGACGTTTGTACGGGCGGCGCGGGAAGAGGAAGCTCGGGCGCCGCTGGGGATCACGTTCGGCGTGGCGAGCGCCGTGAAACTGCCCTTCGCCGACGCGGCGTTCGACTTCGCGACCTCGTTCATGTGCCTCATGGACCTCCCCGAAACCGACCTCGCGCTCGCCGAGGCCTTCCGCGTCCTCCGCCCCGGCGGATTCCTCCAGTTCTCGATCACCCACCCCTGCTTCGACACCCCCTACCGCCGCAACGTCCGCGGCACTGACGGGCGGACGTACGCGGTCGAAATCGGCGACTACTTCAAGCCGCAGAACGGCGCGCTCGCGGTATGGAGCTTCTCCGCCGCACCCGCCGAAGCCCGCGCCGGCCTTCGCCCCTTCAAGGTCCCACGCTTCAATCGCACCCTCAGCGACTGGCTCAACCTCCTCGTGGACGCCGGGTTCGCGATCGAGCGCGCTGGCGAGCCTCAGCCGGATGACGAGGCGGTGAAGAAGTGGCCGTCGGTGCAGGACGCACAGGTCGTGGCGTATTTCCTGCACTTCCGGGTGAGGAAACCTTCTTCAACCGCGACGGGCGCCCTGCTAGCCTAGAGATGCGGGCAGGCGCCACGGCGGCCCGCAAATCCCGAGGTGTTCCATGCGAATCCGACTCTGCTCTCTCGCGATTGTCGCGGCTCTCGCGCTTCCAGCCCGCGCCGAGGAAGGCCTTTCCCCTGAAACGCTCAGGCGGGTCGAGGAAGCGACGGTCCTGGTCGAGGTCTGGTACCGCGAATTGGGGGGCGAGGGCAACGAAGTCGGCCCGGCGGTCGGGAGCGGGTTTGTCGTGAGCGAGGACGGGCTGGTCGTCACGAACCACCACGTCGTCGATTCGGTGCTCGTTTACGATCCGCACGAAGGGAAAGAGGCCGACGCGGCGACGCGCGCCGCGGACCGGCGGATCTTCGTGGTCTCGACGATCAAGGTCCGCCTGAACAGCGGGACCGACCGGTCGAGGCAGCTCGACGCCCAGGTCCTCGCGACGCGCGACGACCCGCACGACCTGGCGCTTCTCCGCACCCGGCCGTCGGCGCCGCTGGCCGCGTTCCCTGTCGCGGACGCGATCCACGATTCGGCGTTCGCGCCCGAAGTGAAACTGACGCAGCGGGTCTGGGCGATCGGCTTTCCGCTCGGGCACCAGGTCGAGGACGCGCTGGAAGCGCTGAAAATGAAGCGGAACCCGCGCGGGCTGGACCTGAGCGTCCGGGACGGGACGGTTTCGTCGCTCCGGAAGGACGCGGACGGGCGCGTCCAGGTCGTCGAGCACACGGCGCTGATCGACCACGGGAACAGCGGCGGGCCGCTGGTAGACGGGCAGGGCCGCGTGGTTGGCGTGAACACGTGGGGGCAGGGAAAGGTGGCCTACGCGATCCCGATCGCCGCCGTGCTGGAGGAATTCCGCGAGACGCTTCGGCTTCGCGGCGCGACCACCGTGGCGGGCAAAGCGCCCGCGGGCCGCACGCTGGTCGTCGAGCCGGCGGGGAAGCGCGGCGAACTCACGTTCCAGAAAGTCGAGGAAGCGCTCGCCGCCGCGCGGCCCGGCGACGATGTGGTGCTGCCGGAAGGGGAGCTGACGTGCGAAGTCGCGTTGAGGGTGCGGGACGGGGTCCGGCTTCGCGGCGTCGGCGTGGACCGGACGCGGCTCCGGATGCCCGCGGCAAAAGCGCGACTGGACGTGGGGGAGCACGGGTACTCGGAGATTTCCGACCTGGCTGTCGAATTCTCCGGCCCGCAGGGATTCCTGGTCGTCTCGTACGCTTCGGCCGAAACGTTCGTCCACAACGTGCGCCTGGAAGGCAATCCGCAGATCTGGATCGAGGGAACTTCGGCCGCTTCCGTCATCTGCGCGGAAGTTCTGGACCCGAAGGAGTCCGGCGCTGCAAGCATCGTCTTCGACGGGGAAGGCGTACGTCCCCGCGTCGAGCGCTGCGCGGCCGGGCAGGTGCTGGTCCGCAATGCGGCCACCCCTCGACTCGACGGCTGCGTGATCCGGGGAACGCTGACCATTTCCGGGGGGGCGGATCCGCTCGTCAGGGGTTGCGCCTTCGCCGGGGAGTCCTTCAGCAACGGCGTCATCAACGTGGAGCAGGCCCGCGGGACCTTTTCCAACAACCGTCTTCGCAGCCGTACCGGCTCGTTCCCGATCGCCGTCGCGGGGAAGGGCTCCGTCACGCGGTGGGACGGAAACGACATCGCATTTTCATTCTCCTCGACCGGACTCCAGGTGACCGGCGAAGCCGTCTTCGAAGGAAACCGGTTCGAGTCCAGTGCCAACGCGGCGATCGAAGTGGCCGGCTCCGCGCGCATCCAGGGAAACGCGGTCCTCTTCCGAGGTACCACCCTCATCTACGCCCAGGGTTACGAGGACGGGCTCAAGAAGCGCTACGTGTACGGCTTCGTGACGACCGGCGCCGACGCGCACCTGGGTTACGGAGGCAATCGCTTTCTCACGTGGAAGGACTGGGGCTCCCCGGCCGGTTCGAACGAGGGAGCGTCGCGCCCCGAGGATCTCGGCGGGAACGAGGTTTCGCAGCAGGGTTCGTCGTCGAGCGTCGGGGTGGAGAAGTAAACTATCCGCGCGGGGACTTGAACCTGCCTGCCCGTCGCGACGTCTGGTCACCAAAGATGATGAGCCGGCAAGCCAGGCAATCTAAACGGGGGATGATCGTGCGGATCGGACTGCTCGTCTTGCTCCTGCTTGCGGCCGCCCTTCCCGCCCACGCCCTCACAGGCTGGGGCGCCGACGTGAACACCGGCGACGGCGCCCCGCTGATGGAGAGCGTGCGGGCCGACCTCGTGGCGATCGTCCATGCGTCGGAAGCGGACCGGCCGGCGCTGATCAGGGATTTCGCCGAGAAGAAAGCGCCCGCGGCGATCGAGGCGGTGAAACGTTTCCGCAACCCCGAGCTCAAGGCGCTCTTCCGCGAACTCCTCAAGAACCCGGACTGGAAGATCAAGCACCGGGCGCTGCACGCGCTGGAGTACTACAACGACACGGCGTCGATCCCCGCGGCGTGGGCGCTTCTCGAGGACAAGGAGCCGCGGCTGGTGGAGAAGGCGGCGATTTTCCTGCTGAAGGTGTGGGACGCGGGGGCGGCGAAGGACGTGGCGGGGGGGAAGGCGGGGGAAGCGCTGGGGGTGATCTGGTCGAAGCAGGAGGACACGCAGGTGCGGGGGGCGCTGGACGCGCTGATCAAGCGGGTGGCGGGGAAGCTGGTGCCGGATAAGGTTTCGACGGAAGTGGTGGTGAAGCTCGACGACGGGCTGCTGCTCACGCCGTTCCTCGACGGGATGGACAAGGTGAAGGCCGCCGCGCCGGATTACGTCGCGAAGCCGAACATGCGGACGGGCGGCGCGAGCGCTTCGACCCTCCCGCCGGCGACGCGGTGGGCATGGCCGCTTCTCACGTGGGGCAAGGAAGAAGTCAACGGCTCGCTCCAGCCGTTCGCGAACCTCCGCCAGAACAACACCATCTACCACACCGGCCAGGACGTCGGGTGCTGCTTCGACGGCGCGGGGTACTACGCGGTCGCGGAAGGGATCTTCAAGATGGTGCACACGGGAAGCGACATGGGCACGCTCATCGTCGTCGAGCACAACGCGGCCGACTCGGGGCTGGAGTGCGCGCTCACCATGCACGGCGGCGACACGGTGTTCGTGAAGACGGGCGACAAGGTCGCGTGCGGCCAGCTCCTCGGGACGATGGGCCTCTCCTACTCGATCGAGAACGGGGGACACTTCGCGCATCTCCATTTCGGCATGTACCCCGGCGCGTTCGTGGCGACGCACAACTACGGCTACAGCGCGGTGAGCAAAGGGCTGGCCGACTGGCACGATCCGTCGAAATGGCTGGCCGACGCGATCGACCGGACGTCGCCGCTGGTGCGGATCAAGGCGCCGGGCGCGCTCGGCGACCTGCTCTCAAAGGAGGAGTACGGCAAGGCCTACGCCGAGACATGCAAGGGAGTTGACCCGGTGAACATGCGCGTCGGGGCGGACATCAAGGACGCGGTGCCGGTGGCGCTGAAGAAGTGCGAGGCGCGGCGCGACGCGGGATTCCCGACGGACGCGCTGGCGAAATTGAAGAAGTGGGTCGGCGTGTTTAAGAACGTCCCCGGCCAGGACACGCTCGACGCGGCGGCGAAGGACTGGGAAAAGGACGCGGCGTTCAAGAAGGCGGTCGCGGGAGAGAAGGACATCGCCGCCCTCGAGGGGCAACTGACGGCCAAGAAAGCGACGGCCGAGGAAGCGGCGCTGGCGTGGCTGGCGCTGAAGAAGAAGTACGAGGGGACGTGCCTGGAGGGGAGGTTGAAGGAGGAGGCGGCGGGGAGGTGAGGGGGGCTGACGCGAATTTGAGCGCCCAGCCCGAAAAGCCGGAACCCGGCGCCTTTACGACTTTCCGGTCTAGGACATCCGTATTGTTTCGTCCGGCTTCGTGGTTGAACAACCGCACTTCAGGCATTTCGCTTTCCTGAGCCGCTACGGACGGTCGTGCTAATCGATTTTCGTGATTGGGCGCCTCATCCAAGGTTCTCCAATCGCACTTCGCTCCGCTTCCCAGTCGGCGGGCAGGTCCAGAATCTCACGAAGTGAATGATCTCGTTCAATCAGACTCATCTAAGTTCATGTCATTCTTTTCGCGGCTGCAATCCCTATTCAGTAGATCCAGGGGGAGAGTTCGAGCTCGCCCTGTCGTTGGCGACCCGGAATTCGGCTACGCACCATCGGCGAGCGACTGTCACCCCTTCGCCACCACCTGCTTAACAGATAGCCCGATCCTCCTCAGCGCCGGATCCACCGTAAGTACCTTGACGGTGACTACCTGCCCGACGCGCACAACCTCCCGCGGGTCGGCGACGAACCGCGTCGCGAGCTCGGAAACGTGGACCAGCCCGTCCTGGTGGACGCCGATGTCCACGAAGGCGCCGAAGCCGGCGACGTTGGTGACGACGCCTTCGAGGAGCATGCCGGGTTTGACGTGGTCGAGGGAGGTGACGTCCGGGTCGAAGGTGGCGGCGACGAATTCTTTCCGGGGGTCGCGGCCGGGCTTTCTCAGTTCTTCGAGGATGTCGCGGACTGTAGGGAGGCCGGCGCGGTCATCGACGAAGTCCTCGGGGCGGACGGCGAGTTCCTTCGCGACGATTTCCGTCACGGGCTTGCCGAGCTTGCGGGCGATTTTCTCGACGACGTAGTAGCTCTCGGGGTGGACGGCCGAAGCGTCGAGGGGGTTGGGGGCGCCGGGGATGCGGAGGAATCCGGCGGCCTGTTCCCAGGCTTTGGGGCCGAGGCGGGGGACGCGTTTCAGGTCTTCGCGCGACCGGAACGGCCTTGCGGCGACGATTTTCTCGGCGACGGCGCGGGTCAGGCCTGCGACGTAGGAGAGCAGTTCCGCGGACGCGGTGTTCACGTCCACGCCGACCTGGTTGACGCACGACTCCACGACGTGGTCCAACTCGCGCTTCAACTTTTCCTCGTTCACGTCGTGCTGGTATTGCCCGACGCCGATCGCTTTCGGGTCGATCTTCACCAGCTCTGCGAGCGGGTCCTGCAGGCGACGTGCGATCGAGATCGCGCCGCGCACGGTGACGTCGAGGTGGGCGAATTCGCGGACGGCGACCTCGGAAGCGGAATAGACCGAGGCGCCGGCCTCGCTGACCGCGGAAAACGGGACGCCGAGCGCGGCCTTCCGCAGGAATTCCTCGAGTTCGCGCGAGCCGGTCCCGTTGCCGTACGCGATCCGGCCGACGCCGTGCGCTTTGATCAGCCTTGCGAGCGCCGGGGCGGCGTCCGGCCGCTCGGGGTAGATCACGGTGTTCTCGAGAAATTTTCCCGTCCGGTCGATCGCCGCGACCTTGCATCCCGTGCGCAGGCCCGGGTCGATCCCGAGGATGGCTTCGCCGCGCACTGGCGGCGCGAGGAGCAGGTTCCGCAAGTTCTCCGCGAAGACCCGGATCGCTTCCTCCTCGGCCTTCTCGTGCGCCAGTCCCCGGACCTCATTCTCGATCGACGGCGCGAGGAGCCGCTCGTAGGCGTCGGCCTCGACCTTTTCGAAAAGCGCGCGGTGCGGCGACTGCGGCCGGTTGAACGTGCGGTCGAGGTGCGCGACGATCGGCGCCGCGTCCACTTCGACCGAGACGGAAAGCACGCCCTCGCTCTCGCCGCGCGCTGTCGCGAGTTCCTGGTGGGAAGCGACCCTCGAGACGTTCTGGCCGAAATCGAAGTATGCCTCGAACTTCGAGCGCTCGACCTCGACGCCGCGTTTCTTGCGCGAGCAGAGCCGGCCGCGGCGCAGCGTTTCCTGGCGGACCCATTCGCGGGTCGGGGCGTGCTCGGCGATCCGCTCCGCGAGGATGTCGCTCGCCCCCGCGATGGCCTCCGCGTCCCCCGACGCTGCGCGGTGAGCCCAGATCAGGTCGGCGAGCGGCCCGTACCCTTTTTCGCGAGCGACCTGGGCCCGCGTCCGGCGCTTCGGCTTGAACGGCAGATACAGGTCTTCCAGCTGCGCCCGGTCGCGGCACCCCGCGATCCGCTCTTCCAGCTCCGCCGTCAGCACTCCCTGCTCGCGGATCGACTCCAGGATCGTCGTCTTCCGCGCCAGCAGCGCTTCGTAGAACGCGCGCCGGTCCTGGATTTCCTTGAGCTGCGTTTCCGTCAGCCCGCCCGTGACTTCTTTGCGGTAGCGCGCGATGAACGGCAGAGTCGCGCCCTCATCGAAGAGCCTGATCGCGGCGGCGGCCTGTTTGCGGATCGCGGCGAATTCGCCGAGAAGCATCTCGAGGTGACGGGGGGCGAGGACAGCGATCATGAGCCGAACCTATGCCGCAGCGAGGAGCGGGTCAAGGCAATCCAGGGCCTCGAAAGGGCAAACTCAAAACCGCGAAACGCAAAGCGAAACGCCAAAAGCAAAACGGAGAAAAAAAGTCACGGGACGCAACACGGCAGGCCATTCGACGAGATGCCTGACTTGTCGTTTGCGGTTTCCCCGCCCAGTGGCCCCCTCTCGTTTCCCACGGTACGATCCTCCCCATGGATCGCGACGCCGAACTGCTCGTGGGGCTGCTCGCCCATCACCTGGGATTCGTGACGGCGGAGAACCTGGTCGTCGCGGCGAAGGCGGGGGCGCCTGTCGGCGAAAACCTCGAGCGCGCCGGGTTGCTCCTCCCCGCGGAATCTGCGGCGCTTCGCCAGCTGGCCACGACGCTGATCGCGGTGCACGGGGGCGATGCGGGAAGAGCCCTCGCCGCGGCGCCCGTGGATTCCGACCTGCGCAAGCGGCTGGTGGGCCGCGTCACCGCGGGAGCGACCGAACTCCGGCAGGTGAATCGCGAGACCGACATGGCGCCGGTCCCACCCGCGCCGTCGGCCGAAAACCGCTACCAGCTCGGTCGCGAAATCGGTCGCGGCGGACTCGGCCGCGTCGTCGAGGCCATCGATACCCGCTTCGGCCGCGAAGTCGCCGTCAAACTCGTCCTCTCGGAACTCCCGCTCGAACTTTCCACGCGCTTCACTCGCGAAGCTCGTCTCACCGCGATTCTCGAACATCCCAATATCGTCCCCGTGCACGATTTCGGCTCGATGGCGGCGGAAACGGGGGAGCTGTTTCTCTGCATGAAACGGATCCGGGGTCGCGACCTGGCGCACGTCCTGTCGGCGCTGGCGAAAGGAAACGCAGCGGCGCGGGCGGAGTGGTCGCGGGTGCGGCTCCTCGGCGCGTTCCAGGGAATCTGCCTCGGCGTGGCTTATGCGCACTCGAAAGGCGTGATCCACCGCGACCTCAAACCCTCGAACGTGATGATCGGGGATTTCGGCGAAGTGCTGATCGTGGACTGGGGACTGGCGAAGGAAATGGGGACGGCGGACGCGGAGGCGGGCGGAAAGCGGCCGGCCGCGGAAGTCGCACCGGAGCTGACGATGGACGGCGACATCCTCGGCACCCCCGCGTACATGTCCCCCGAACAGGCCGGCGGCCGCGCTTCGGACCTCGACGCCCGCAGCGACATCTTCGCGCTCGGCGCGATCCTCTACGAAATGCTCGCGCTCCGCCCCCCGTACACCGGCCAGTCGTTCGACGACCTCATCACCTCGGTCAAGAGCGGCTCGTTCCGCGCGCCGTCCGCCACCGCGCTTCCCGCCGCCGGCGGCGTCCCCGCGGAACTGGAGGCGATCGTGCTCAAGGCGATGGCGTTCGACCGGAACAACCGCTATGCGTCGGCGATCGATCTCCACCGCGACGTCCAGCTCTACATCGAGGGCGTGAAAGAGCGGGAGAGGGCGCAGCGGGAAGCGGCGGATCGGGCGGCGGCGGGGAACCGGGAACTCGCCCGGATTCGCGAGCTCAAGGGCGCGATCGAGGCCCAGACGGCGGCCGTGAAGGAACTGGAAGACACGATTCCCGGCTACCTGCCGGCCGAGCGCAAGCGGCCTCTCTGGGAGGCGGAGGAGAAACTGAAAGGCCTCGAAGAGGAACGGATCACGGCGCACACGAGGGCGACCGCGCTGTTCGAGCAGGCGCTGATGGCCGATGCCGAGTGCCGCGAGGCTGTGGACGGGCGCTGCGAGATGGAGACGGACGCGTTCCTCGAGGCCGAGTCCGCTCGCGACGCCGCCGCGCTGTCGCTTCATGCCCACCGCCTCCAGGCGATCGATCTCTCGGGGACCTGGCGGGCGAAGTTGGACGCTCCCGGGCGGCTGGATCTGCGGACGTTCGCGTGGGAGTGCGACTGCCTGAAGCCATCGCCGGGATTCCGGGCGGATTTCGACCCGGAGCGGCTCGTCTCATGGCGCGACGGCGCCGCGGTGCCGGTCGGCGAGATCTCGAAGCACGAGTTCCCCGTGGCGGCGCTTCGGACCCAGGGGACGTTCGGGCACCGGGCGTCCTGCCGCCGGCGGGAACTCACGGGGCTGGCGGTGCGCGCGGCCCGCTACGTCGAGCGCGACCGTAGGCTCGTCGCCACCGAATCCCGGTCGCTCGGGGTCACCCCGGTGCGCGTCGAGTTGCCGCAGGGAAGCTGGCGGGTCGAAATCGAACCGCCCGAAGGCTTTCACGGGCCGGTCGTGGCGCCGGTGAAGATCGACCGCTCTTCCGAATGGGTCCAGGAAGTAAACCTCTACCCGGCGGCGCAGGTCCCGGACGGATTCATCCAGGTCCCCGGCGGGCCGTTCACGTTCGCGGGGAAGTGGGCAGGCGGAGCGGACGCCCGGGTCGCCCGGACCCGCGACCTCTTTGTTTCGCGCTTCGCGACGACCTGCGAGGACTACCTCGCGTTTCTCAACGAACTGCTGGCGGCGGGGCGCGAGGACATGGTGCACAAGGTCGAACCGCACGCCGCGGACGGAGGCTACTTTCCGCGCGAACCCGGGAACCCGCCGCGGCTCCGCTGGCCGCTTCCCGGCCCCGAGCACCGCGGGATTCGCGGGCTCGACCCGCGCGACCCCGTGTTCTCGCTGTCGTGGTTCGGGGCCGCGGAATACGCCGCGTGGCGGTCCGCGAAGGAAGGACGGCTGTACACGCTTCTCCATGAGGAAGAGTTCGAGAAGGCGGCGCGAGGGACGGACGGCCGGATTTTCCCGTGGGGCGACCACGAGGACCTGTCGTTTCACCACGCGGACGACAGTTACGAAGGGGGCTCGCGGATGGCTCCCGTCGGGACCTTCGCGGGCGACGAGTCGCCCTACGGCATCCGCGACCTGGCCGGGTCGATCTGCAGCTGGTGCTGGAACGCGCCGGAAGCCCCGCACCGGGTCCTGCGCGCCCTCCGCGGCGGCGCCTGGGAGTTCTCCGTGGATTTCTGCCGCTCCACCTCCCGGCTTTTCACCCGCCCGATGCACATCAGCCAGCGCTACGGCGTCCGCCTCGCCTTCCGCCCGATGGCCTGGCAGGAGCTGCCATTGAAAATTGGAAATTGAAAATTCAAAATCGAAAATTCGTCCGTTGTTTTTCCCTTTTCTTTCCCCATTGTTCCCTCCCCCCTCCACTGCTAAACTCCTCCCCATGAAACGCCTCCTCCCGCTCGCCCTGCTCGCCGCCGCGCCCTTCTTCTCCGGCTGTTCGTCCCTCGGTGAAGTCAAAAGCTGGCTCGGCATCAAGCCGGCCAGCACCGAATACGGACCTTTCAGCGCTTCGCCCAAGGACGTCTGGGAAGCGACGCGCGACGTGCTGGCGGACATGGACTACACGTTTGCGAAGTCCGAGCGCAGCGAATGGAAGATGGAGTCGCGCTGGAATTCCTACGGAAGCGATTTCTCCCACGAGAATCACCGGTACCGGGTGACGGTGGAGCTCGAGGAAGCCGGAAACGGGACGCTGATGAACCTGCTGGTCGAGCACGAGGCCAACACGGGAACCGACCCGATCCGTCCCTCCGAAGCCGACTGGGCCGGTGAGGGCGCGGACGAGGACATGCAGAACGAGATCGTCTACCGCGTGCGCAAGAAGATCGCGGGGCTGGAGCACGGCGACATCTTCCAGAAGACGTACGACCGTCTGGACAAGGAAGACAACACGGAGCGCCCGAAGGCGCCGGATTACGGCAACGGGAAGTAAGGCGTTCCGGTGAAGGGGTGCCGCGCATGAAGAAGTTCCCCGGCGTGGCGGTCGCGCTCGTGGTGGCCCTGCTCTTCGGGCCTTCGTTCGCAGGCCCCCTGGACGACGCGAAGGCGCTGCTCAAGGATGGCAAGAGCGCCGAGGGCGCGGAGGTGCTGGAACCCGAAGGACGTCGAGGCGCTGACGCTGCTGTTCCAGGCGCGGGCGGACTTGAAGCAGTGGGATGCGATGTGTGAAGCGCTGGTCCGGGCTGGGGCCGCCGGGCTCGCCTGGGGGCCGAAGGACGACGCCTACCGCTCGATCAACGAAACGCTCGGCCTCTGCAACTGGTACGCGAACGACGAGCAGCGGATCGCGGTCTTCGCGCGGCTGGCGAAGGAATTCCCGGAGTCGCCGGCGCGCATCGGCTGGCTTTCCGTCTGCCTCTCGGCGCACTCGCGCCTCAAGCACGACGACGACCTCGCCGCCGTCGAAAAGGAGATCTTCGCGAAGCCCCTCGACGCGCTTCAGCAGTTCCGCGTCGGCCGCGCCTACGTCGAGGCTTCGATCAAGTTCGAGAAGGCCGCGGAGCTGATCGAGGGCGCGCTGGCCGCCCGCGAGGCCCAGGCGCTTCCCGAGGACGCCCTCGGCCGGGAAACCGCGCAGACGGAGATGGGAGTGTGGCGGTCCTACCTGGCGTTCGCGTACGACTCGATGGGGAAACGCGGCGCGGGGAACCGCTTCTGGGAAGCCGAGCCCGCGGACGTGCCGGGGTTCGAGGACCGGACGGATGCGAGCGGGCTGGGGGAAGCGCGGGGGCAGCGGGTGGCGGTCGGGGACTTCGACGGGGACGGGTGGGACGACCTTTCATTCGCCGGTGCGGTCTGGCGGAACGGGCACGGGGTGTTCGAAGCGGTGGGGGCGGACGTGATGCCCGCGGTGCAGGGGGCAGGTTCGCTCTGGGGAGACGCGGATGGCGACGGCGACCTCGACCTGTGGGTGTTCAGCAACGAAAAGGCGGTGCGCCTGTTCCTGAACGACGGCGGGAAGTTCAAGGAAGCGGAAGGAACGGGGATGGACGGCGCGCTCGAGGCGGGGCCGGAGGGCGCGGGGCTGGCGGACGCGAATGGCGACGGGATCCTGGACGTCTACCTCGCCGTGTACGAGAGCGGCGACCTCGGCGGCGGGCGCGCGGACCGCTTCTTCGCGTCGCAGGGAAAAGGAAAGTGGGCGGACCAGCTCGAAGCGGCGGGGATGGGCGAAGAGAAGAAAGAGCCGCTCTGCGGGCGCGGCGTGAACTGGGGCGATTTCGACAACGACGGCGACATGGACTGCTTCGTGTCGAACTACCGGCTGCAGCGGAACTACCTGTGGCGGAACGACGGCAAGGGGCACTTCGCCAACGCCGGCGCGGAACTGGGAGTGGAGGGCGTGGGGACGAAGGCGGACGACGCGATGTGGTACGGGCACACGATCGGGTCGTGCTGGGCGGATCTCGACAACGACATGGACCTCGACCTCGTCAGCGCAAACCTGGCGCACCCGCGCTTCATCGCCTTCTCGAACCGCACGCAGGTGCTGATGAACCAGGGCGCGAAGGTGGGCTGGAAATTCAGCGACGTCGCGCCGTGGTGCGGGCTGCCGTACGAGGAAACGATGAGCGATGTGTCGGCGGCGGACTTCGACAACGACGGGGACGTGGACCTGTATGTGACGGGCGTCTACCGCGAGCGGCCGAGCTGGCTCCTGCGCAACGACGGCGCGGGGCATTTCGAGCCGGTGACGTGGCGAAGCGGCACGGTGGCGTTCAACGGCTGGGGGCACGCCTGGCTCGACGTGGACAACGACGGCGACCTCGACCTCGTCGTCTGCGCGGGCGGCAAGCCGCGGTTGTTCGTGAACGGCCTCGAGGACGGCTCAACCTGGCTCGACGTCACGCTCAAGCCCGCCCCCGGCCGCACCGCCGTCGGCGCGCGCATCACCGCCTTCCTCGGCGATTCCCGCCAGACGCGCGAAGTCGCCGCCGGGCGCGGCACCACCAGCCAGGATTCGATGCGCTCCCATTTCGGCTTCGGCAAGCGCGCCGGGGCGGCGAACGTCGTGGTGAAGTGGCCGGGAGGGAAGGAACAGAGAATGGAAGGCGTGGCGCTGAACGGCGGAGTCGTGGTCGAGGAGGGGAAGTAGGGGGAAACGCCAAGGAGCAACTTTCAAACGCCAAGGAAACTACAAAATCCAAACGGCAAAGTTCCAGGCGTGACGCGGTCGGGACGGGTCCTGAAACCTCTCGCTCGCAAGAGTCGTTTTTTTGCGTTTGGCGTTTGGCGTTTCCTTGCCGTTTTGAATTTGCTCCTTGGATTTTCCCCTTCTACCTCGCCCTCACCCCGCCTTTGCCCTTCAACGGATTGAAAAACCGCCCCTTCGCATCCGCCCAGCCTTTCTCGTCCGTCGGCTGATAGCGGCGCATGATCTCCTGCACCGCGGTCTCCTCCGCGATGCGGTGATCCGAGAGGACGCGCTTTTCGTCCTCGGTCAGCGCGAGCGTCAGCCGCACGATCCCGGCGGGAACTTCCTTGCCGGTGCCCGCACCCGGCGGGGGCGACGGCAGCCCCACCTCGTGCCAGGTTTCCCCGCCGATGCCCGCAGGCGGCGCCACCCGCGACGGCGGCCGGGTAGCCGCCGGTTTCGCCTCAATCGCGGTCGGCGGGTTCTCGATCAGCGGCACCGGGTCCGCCACCGCACGCTTTTCCTCGATCGGAAGCCAGTTCGACTCGTCCGGCCGCTTCACCTCGACCGGCGTGCTGGACGGCGGATCCAGCGGCGCCACGCCGGGCGCGGCCGGCGGCGCCTTGTGCACCGCCGTGATCACGTTCTTCACCACCGGCGTCGCGGCCACCCCGAGTTCCCGCTGCGCCTTTACGCCTTCCTCGATCAGCCGGTCCAGCTTCACCAGCTGCTCCCCAATCGGCCCCGCCAGCGCAAACGACTGCTCTTCCATCGGCAGCCGCCGCACCGTTCCCACAATCTCGTCCCGCGCCCGCTGCGCCACCCGGCCGTGCTCGATCGCCTGCAGAAGCGCCGTCTTCGTGCGCTCCGCGTCGGCTTTCACCTGCTCGGGGGTGAGGAGAAGCGTCGGGGAATCCGGCCCGAACATGTCCGGGATTTCGGAGAGGCGTGAAACGGGCGGCGCGGGAGGCGGCGCTTCGATCGCTCGGATCACATGGCGCGTATCGGGGGCCTGCGAAGCGCCCGGGGCGTCCACCTGCGGCACGGGGAGTTCCTCGGAGTCAAGCAGCGTCCGCCGCGTCGGCGACTGCCCCGGCGTCGCTCCCGGCGCTTCCATGACCGCCGCATTCGCCATCGACCTCCGGCGCGTCGCCTCCACCGCGATCGCGTGCAGGTCCTCCTTCACCGGCGCCGGCGGCGCTTCAATCGCCTGCAACACCGGCTCGTCCGGCGGGAGGAGCGGAAGCGCGAAGAGCGCCTGCACGGCCTCGCCGTCCTTCTTCGCTTCCGGCGGAGGCATGAGGTGGGAAGGAAGAGGTGCGACGGGGAGAGTGAGCTCCGTCTTGATTTCGGAAGGAAGAGTGCCGGGCGGCGCGGGCGGGGCGGGAGGCGGTACGACGGCCGCGGGCGGAAGCTCGTGGGGAAGGACGGTCTCGGGCTTGGCGATGACCGTGGCCGGGCGCGGGTCCGCCGGCGGGGCGGGCAAATCGGCGACCGGGGCAGGCGGAGCGGGAGGAGCGGCCGGCGGCGGGGCGGCGGGGGGATCGGCGTGAAGGGCGGCCGGCGGTTCCTCGACCTTGGGGTGTTTCGCAGTGCGCTTGGACGGTGCGCTCGGGGTGGCGAGGAAGGCGAGGAGGTTGGCGGTGGTGATGAACCACTGGTCGCCGATTTTGCGGGCGGCGAGTTCGCCGCGGCGCATGCAGCGTTTGAGGGCGTCGGGCGCGACGCCGAGGCGCTGGGAGACCTCTTCGAGTGAGAAGACTTCGACGCCGCCGATTTCGATGCTCATGGCAGGGTCTCCGGGGTCGGGGCGAAGGTGTACGGCGGTTTAATGGGTTTGCTGCGTTTAATGATAATCAAGTTTATCGCGAAAGGCAAGCGCGGTCTG
>JAIOPR010000037.1 GCA_021413805.1 Planctomycetota bacterium | reverse complement strand
TCGGATTTCATCGGGGTCGTCTCCGCGTAGGACTTGCTGAAGAGAATGCGGGCCGGGGATTCGCGGTCGTCGGCCAGGAGGAACTGGATTTCGAGGACGGCTTTCGGGGGGCTGGTGCGGGCGTCGATCCAGAGCTGGGCGACGTGGCCCTCGAGGATGTGGGTGGGGGGGACGGCGCTGGAGAGGCTGGTGACGTGCTGGAAGATCCCGGAGCGGCCGAGCCAGTTGCGGGTTGCGTCGGTCAGGATGCTTTTCGGCGGGACGAAAAAACCATTGTAGTAGTCCGTCTCCCACTCGGTTTCGGTTTTGCGGTAGACGAACTCGGATCCTTCGTATCGGGAAGCGACGCCGAACGGTTTCACGGCGAGGACGAGGCCTTTGGCGCCGGGTGCGGCATCGCCGGGGCGCTCGGCGCTGACGACGTGCAGGTGCCGCTCGGGGTAATCCTTGGCGAGGTTGATGCAGCCGGCCAGCGCGGGGAAGAGGAGGGCCGTGAGGAGTTTTCGCATGGATTACTTCCTTTCACGGGGCGGGGGAGGGTTGCCGAAGAGAATGTGCGCGGGGTATTTCTTGGCGTAGCCGGTGAGTTCGCCGACGTCGCGGGAGACGTTTTTCAGGTCGCTGAGGACCTCCTGGACGTCGTCCTGTTCCCCGGAGACGAGGTGATCGACGCGTTTGAGGGTGGCCTGGAGCGAGGCGAGCGCTTCGGGGAGGTCGATATCGGCCAGGGCGGGGCTGAGGTCGTGATCGACGGAAAGCTGGAGGGCGTCGATGAGCTTCGAGAGTTTCTCGGAGAGCTCGTCCACCTTCGCAGCGACTTTGACCATGGTTTCATCCGCGCGGATCGCGATGTCGTTGACCTTGTCCACCGTGTCGGGGAGTTTTACGGTCGCGGCCTTGATGTCCTTCACTGCGGGCAGCAGGTCGTCCGTGATCTGCCGCGCGTTCTTCACGAGCGGGGCGAGGTCGCCGCTGGCGTCCGAGACGTTCTTGAACGTCGGGTTGAGGTCGTCGATGGCCCGGTTGATGCGGGTCAGTGCGGGAGTCACATCCTCCTTGATCGTGCGCGTCAGCTCGTTCGCCAGCACGTCCACGTCCTTCGCCAGCACATCGACCCTCGCGTCAGCAAACGAATTCACAACGGTCTCGGCCGAGTTCGTGAGCCGGGCCGCCGTGCTCGGCGCGGAAGGAATGTACAGGTTTGCCGGGGTCCATTCGGGCTTGAAGACCGGGTTGTTCTTCGGGTCGAGATAGTCCACCTCGACGTACGAAACGCCCGTGATGCCCTGCGAGGCAATCCTCGCCCTCATCCCCATCTCCACCTGCTTGGCGATGACTTCCTTCGGGTCGTGCGAGGCTCCGTTCTTGTCGCTGAACGCCTTGGGATTCACCGACATCTTCACGATCACCCATTTCCCGAACTTGTCGTAAACGTCGTTCCCGCTTCCCTCGGCGTAGTTGAGGTAAACGAAGTCGATGTCCTCGACGCGGCCGACCTGCACGCCGCGATATTTAACGGGGGAACCGACGGCGAGCCCCTGGACCGATTCGTCCAGGTACGTCTCGATGATGATCCCCTTCTCCTTGAAGCTCCCCGCCCCCAGGACAATGACTCCCCCGGCGCCGAGGAGGACGGCGGTAATGACGAAAACGCCGATGCGGAAATACGCGGTCTTGCTCATGCGCTGGCCTCCCGATTGAAGAACTGCCGCACCCATGGATTGTCGCTGTGGTCCCGCAACTCCGCCGGCTTGCCCGTCGCCACGATCTTCTTCACGCGCTTGTCGAGCATGATCACCCGGTCGGCGATCGCGTAGATGCTCGGCAACTCGTGCGTCACCACCACGAACGTCACGCCCAGCGTCTTCGCCAGCCGCTTGATCATCTGGTCCAGGTCCGCGCTCGTCACCGGGTCCAGCCCCGCCGACGGCTCGTCCAGGAACAGGATCCGCGGGTCCAGCGCCATCGCCCTCGCGATCGCCGCACGCTTCTGCATGCCGCCGGAAATCTCCGCAGGGAAGTGATTCTCGAACCCCGCGAGCCCGACGAGCTTCAGTTTCATCCGCGCGAGCAGCGTCATCGCTTCGTCGGGAAGCGTCGTGAATTCTTCCATCGCGAGGCGGACGTTCTGCATGAGGGTCATGGAGCCGAAGAGCGCGCCGCTCTGGTACATGACGCCGATCTTGCGGAGAACTTTCAGCCGCAGGTCGCCTTCCGCGCTCGCCAGGTCGTCGCCCTCAATGAGGATGCGACCCGTCGCGGGCTTGTACAGGCCGATCATGTGTTTCAGCATCGTCGACTTCCCGCACCCCGAGCCGCCGAGGATGACGAAGACTTCGCCGGGAAATACCTCGAACGAAATGTCGTTGATGACCACTTCGCCATCGTAGGCGGCCGTGAAATTCTCGACGCGGATGAGGGGCTCGGTCATCAGATACCGAGGTAGTAAAAGACGACGGAGAAGAGCCCGTCGCTGAGGATGATGAGGACGATGCCGGTGACGACGGCGCGCGTGGTGGATTCGCCGACGGCGGAGGCCCCGGTGCCGGTCTGCAGGCCGCGGAGGCAGCCGATACCCGAGACGAGGAGGCCGAAGACGGCGGCCTTGAAGAGCCCGGAGGGGAGGTCGCCGACCTTGAGGGCGCCCTTGACCTCGTTGATGTACGTGATGGTCGGGAACCCGAGCGACCACATGACGACGAGGCCGCCGAGGAGCGCGAACAGGTTCGTGAAGACGGCGAGGAGCGGCGTCACGAAGACCGTGGCGATGACCTTGGGAATGACCAGGAACCGCGCCGGGGGGAGGCCCATCGTGGTAAGCGCGTTGATTTCCTCGTTCACGCGCATCGTGCCGATTTCCGCGGCGAAGGCGCTTCCCGATCGCCCGGCCAGGACGATTGCGGTCATGAGCGGCCCGAGTTCGCGGATGACGGAGAGGGCGACGAGGTCGGCGACGAAAATCTCCGCGCCGAACTGTTTCATGGGGATGGCGGCCTGGAACGCGAGGATGAGGCCGATCAGGAACCCGATGAGCGCGATGATCGGGAACGCGTTGACGCCGGCGCGCTCCATGACGAGCCAGGTGTCCTTCCATCGGACCGACCGCGGGTTCATGGCGGCGCGGCCGAGGTTCACGACGAGCTCGCCGGTAAATGTGATTTGGGCGACGACGTCCTTCAGAAGCGAATCCGTGGTGCGCCCGACGCCTTCCACGAACGAGGGGTGTGCAACCGGGCGCGACGGCGTGTCGAGCGAGCCCGGGGGGAATTCATCGAAGAGCGGCTTGAGCGATTCCGAAAGCCCGCGCGACCCGAAGGTGACGTTTTCGGCGAGGAATCGGTCGCGGAGGCGGACGAAGAGCGCGACGCCGGCGCCGTCGCAGTAGGTCATGCGCGAGGCGTCGAACACGACGGTGCCGGGTTGATGGGCGCGAAGGGCGCTGTCGGCCGCGCGCCAGGCGGGACCGGTCGTCTCGGCATCGAGGCGGCCCTCGACGACGAGCGTCAGGGTTCCGGCGGAAAACTCGGCGCGCAGAACGGGAGCGGCAGTGGCGGAGGACATGGGTGGGGGATTCTGCCCTGCAATCGGGGAGGAGGCGACGAATTAGCGGAACTACGGGGGCCGAAGCAGAATGGTTCTCTGGATATTGTATTCGACTCCCGGCGGGGGCTCAGCTCGTGTCAATCGCTTGATCTTGTAAGGCGATGCTACGTAATGCTTTGTGGAACTGTTTATGGATTACAAATAAATCGAAGCGGCCCTTGACTTAGCGTATTACGGTAATACAATTAGTTCGTCACCCATCACCTTCTTCCTCTGGAGACACCGCCATGAAAGCCATCCTCATCGTCGCCGCCGTCGTCCTCATCCCCGGTGGCATCCTCTTCAAGGTCCAGCGCGCCAAATCCGCCCGCGAAAACGCCGCCTTCGCCGCGTACACGCACTTCGCCGACTCCTGGTACAAATCCCGCCTCGCCGACCTGCGCTCCAATTCCGAGGGCGCGAAGATGTCGTCGGTGCTCGACGCGCGGGAACAGGACTACATCGCGCTCGTCAAGGGCGGCATCCTGAATGAAGTCCGGCCGCTCGACGTCATGATCACATACGAACGCGGCGGCCTCACGATCTCCGGCGACACCGCCGAGCTCGTCGGGATCCAGTACACCAAGCCCGCAACGTCCGGGATGGTGATCGACCAGCGAAAGATCCCGCTCGTCTCGCGCCGCCACGCCGTCACGATGCACCTCGTGAACGACAAGTGGCTGATCACCGGGTTCGAGGAAACGGAAATGAAGTGACCTTCGCTTCCACTCGCCGATTCGAAGCGATACAACCTTCCTCATGCGACGCACAAAAATCCTCGCCACGCTCGGTCCGGCAACCTCCACGCCGGAAGTCATCGATGCTCTTCTCGCCGCCGGCCTCGACGCCG
>JAIOPR010000243.1 GCA_021413805.1 Planctomycetota bacterium | reverse complement strand
GCCGAGGCAGATGTCCTGGAAGACGCCCAGCATCCGGGCGCGGGTCCATTTTGCTTTCAACTCGACGTTGCCACTGGCCAGTCCCTGGAGAGTCGCGCCAAGGTCACGCCCGCGGATCCGTTTCATGCACAGGAACAGCCGCGCCCTGCCGTCGGGGCCGGGAAGCGTGCCGAAATCGTGGATCGGCACGATGCTCGGGTGATCCAGCCGCGCCGTCAGCTTCGCTTCCCGCGCAAACCGCGCCGCCGCCTCCGGGGCCAGGTCGTCCAGGACCAGTTTCACAGCCACGTCGCGGTCCAGGTCGCGGTCATGCGCCTCGACCACGCGGCCCAGCCCGCCCCGCGCAATCTCTTCGCCGAGATCGTACCGAGCGGCCCGCGATGCCGGCGGGACCGGCGGAGGCACCGGCACCGCCCGCCGGCGGTCGTGAAGCCTCACCAGCCACTGGCGGATCTCGACGGGGGGCCGAAGCGCGAGCAGCGCCTCGCGGACGTCCGGGTCCACCGTCGTCGCCCGCTCCATCGCGGTCCCGCTTCCCGTTGGCGACTTGTGCATCTCCACCGCCTCGAGCAGCATCGAGACTTCATCAGGCCCGAGGTGGCCGAGTTCCTGGAGAAGCGCGCTCATCGGCCGCGCGGGGTCCTCGAGCCAGAGATTGGCGGCCTCGAGAAGCTGGTCGCGCGTGATGAGCGACATCTGCTGGGCGAGGAGCGCGCAGAGAAGGTCGGACTTGCGGTGGCGCGGCGGGGTCGTCATCGGGAGGCGATTCTAAGGCGCCGGCAAGCCTGCTGACGAGCGCGGCGTCAGGCCGTCTCCTGCTTCGGCATCGCGGAAGCGGGTTCCTTGGCGTCTTCGGGCAACCCGAGGACTTCCCGGGCGAGAGACAGGTAATCCTGCGCGCCGTTGCAGTCGGGGGCGTATTCGATCGCGGGCTTCCCGAACGAGGGGGCCTCCGCGAGGCGGACGTTGGAACGGACGCGGGTGCGGTAGACCTTGCCGCCAAAGTGGCGCTTGATCTCCTCCAGGACTTCCTTCGAAAGCGTCGTACGGCCGTCGAACATGCAGGGAAGCACGCCGGTGATCTTGAGGCGCGGGTTCACGCGCTTCTGCACGAGGTCGATGGTCTTGAGGAGGAGAGAGATTCCCTGGAGTGCGAAGAACTGGCACTGCATGGGGATGATGATTTCTTCCACGAACACCAGGACGTTCACGTTGATGAGGCCGAGCGTGGGCGGGCAATCGACGAGGACGAAGTCGTAGCCGGTGAGCCCGGAGAGGGCCTGCTTGAGGGCCTGGCCGCGGGAAGCGGCGGGGGACTTCTCGGCTTCGCCGCCGGCGAGGTCGGGCGTGGACGGGATGACGTGGATGCGCTCGGAGTAGCGGACGATGACTTCCTCGGCGCGGGCTTCGCCCGTGAAGAGGTCATAGACGGTGCCGTCGAGTTTCGCGGAGTTGATCCCGAACGAAAGCGTGGCGTTCGACTGGGCGTCGCAATCGACGAGGAGGACGCGCCGGCCGAAATAGGCGAGGGAAGCAGCGAGGTTGACGGCGGTCGTCGTCTTGCCGACGCCGCCCTTCTGGTTCGTCAGGGCGATGGTGCGCACCGGGGCCCCTCTCATAGGGAAGATGCTCGTGGAACTTTAGCATAGGTGAATGTTCGGTAAGCGGTAGAAAATCCGCCGAGCGCGATCGAAAATCCCGCGGGCTCAGGCTGCGTCGGCCCAGTGATGATTGTTGGAGCAGCTTCTCATTGGCTGGCCGACTCCGCCCGACCCGCGGAATTTTCGCTCGCCCTCGGGTCATTTCGAGTGGCCCGAGGGTGCCCCCCCGGAATTTCGGCGGCACCCGGTCAAGCTCGCGTCGGGCGGAAGCCGATAGGTGAGACGGAGTTTCGTCACAAAGCGGCTCGATGTCCCGCGCAGGCGGGCCCCGATCCCAGCTCACAAGGAGCCTCACGTGGACAACATCCTCATCCTCGACCGCGAACGCACTTCCGGCTTCCTCATCAAGTCCATCCTCCTCGGCCGGGGTTGCAACGTCTCGCTCAGCCCGACCCTGAAGGACGCGCGGTCGAAGATCCACACGGGGCTGTTCGACGCGATCGTGATCGACGTCGGCGAGCCGCACCTCGAGATGCCGCTGATCGACGAGGTCCACCAGCTCCTCCCCGGGTTCCCGGTCGTGGCGCTCTTCCGCGAAGAGCTCCGTTCGGGACCGTTCGTGGCGCTGAAGAAGCCCGTCCGCGTCGCGTCGATGTCGGACGCACTTCGCCAGGCGCTTGGCCGGTCGCCCGCCGCCTGGAACCGCCACAACATCGACGTCCCCGCGCTGGTCCAGTTCGGCGCGGAATTCACCGAGGTCCGCCTCTCCGCCCTCTCCCGCCACGGCTTGCTCATCGCCCCGAAGCACGACTTCGAGGCCATGCGCCGCTTCCATGAGTTCTTCCATACGCGCCTCGA
>JAIOPR010000213.1 GCA_021413805.1 Planctomycetota bacterium | reverse complement strand
AAACAGGAGAAAAAAAGAGAGAAGGTCCGGGCAAAGTTAGAACGGCGTTATGCGCCGGAGAGTCTCATTCAACTCCTTCGTTTTTTCTCAGTCGTCCGTTCTCTGCGCCCTCTGTGGCAAGCGCCGTTTGACCGTGGCCCTCGTGTCCCCCTGTCAGGCTCACCCCTTCCCCCATAGGCTGACCGCGTGCCACATCTTCGCGCCGCCGCCGTCCTTCCCGCCCGCTTCGCCGCGCAACGGCTCCCGGGGAAACCCCTCCTCGCCGAAACCGGCAAGGTCCTGATCCAGCACGTCTGGGAACAAGTGAAGAAGGCGAAGAACATTTCGCGGATCATCATCGCGACGGACGACGAGCGGATTTTCGAAGCGGTGAAAGCATTTCGCGGGGAAGTCGTGATGACGCGGGCGGACCACCCGAGCGGGACGGACCGGATCGCGGAGGTCGCCGCGAAACTGGACGAGCCGATCATCGTCAACGTGCAGGGAGACGAGCCCGAGGTAGCGCCGGAGTCGATCGACCAGCTCGTGGAACTCGCGCAGACGACCGATGCCCCGGTCTCCACCCTCGCGTGCGATTTCTCCCACGCCGATCCGGCGGACCCTGCGAAGGTCAAAGTCGTCCGCGACCTTGCGGGATACGCGCTCTATTTCTCGCGTTCGCTCATCCCGTTCCCGCGGGGCGAAGGCGCGAAGCCGCTTCTCCATGTCGGCATGTACGCCTACAAACGGGAATTCCTGCTCCGGTTCCCGTCGCTGGAACCGACACGGCTTGAAAAAGCGGAAAAGCTCGAACAGCTGCGCGTCCTCGAGCACGGGTTCAGGATCGCGGTCGGGCTGACCGCGCCCGGCGCCGGGGGGATCGATACGCCGGAGGACTACAGGGCGTTCGTGAAGAGATATGCGGATTCGCACTATGGCGGGTCGTGCGCGAGCGTGTAGATCGGACACGAATACTGTTGTGGGAAAGGGAATGGGAAAGGGAAAGGGAAGGGGACGAAGTGGAATCTCTGGCGCTTTCCCCCAATCGGCAGAGAATCACTCCCCCAGAATGACTCCGCTGGTCAAATCCCATTCTGGATCGCCTCGTGCCTAAACACATCTTCGTCACCGGTGGCGTCGTCAGCTCGCTTGGCAAGGGGCTCACTTCTGGCGCTGTCGGAACCCTCCTCGAGTCACGTGGACTCCGGATCTCCATCCAGAAGATGGATCCCTACATCAACGTCGATCCCGGGACGATGTCGCCGTTCCAGCACGGCGAGGTCTACGTGACGCCCGACGGCGCCGAGACCGACCTCGACCTCGGGCACTACGAGCGCTTCACCAACGCCCGGATCTCGCGCGAATCGAACTACACGACGGGGCGCATCTACCTGAACGTGATCCAGAAAGAGCGGCGCGGGGAGTACCTGGGGAAGACGGTGCAGGTCGTGCCGCACATCACGAACGAGATCAAGGACGCGATCCGCCGCGCGGCGGCCACGGACATCGATGTCGCGATTACGGAGATAGGCGGCACCGTCGGCGACATCGAGTCGCTTCCGTTCCTCGAAGCGATCCGCCAGATGGGTTGGGAACTCGGGCGCGACAACATCTGCTACCTCCACCTCACGCTGATCCCGTACCTGCGCGCTTCCGGCGAAATGAAAACGAAGCCCACGCAGCATTCGGTCGGGAAGCTGCGCGAGATCGGCATCCAGCCGGATTTCCTGCTCTGCAGGACGGAGCAGCACATCGGCGAGGAAGAGCGTTCGAAGATCGGGCTGTTCTGCAATGTGCCGCCGTCGCACGTGATCGAGGAGAAGGACGTCGATACCTCGATTTACGAGCTTCCACTGATCCTCGCGGCGCAGGGGCTGGATGAGCTGGTGGTGCAGCACCTGCGGCTGCAGACGGGGAAGCGGGACATCAGCGCGTGGGAAAAGATCGTGGAGGTCCTGAAGAACCCGGAGCAGACGGTCGAGATTGCGGTCGTCGGCAAGTACCTCGAGGTGAACGACTCGTACAAGTCGATGTGGGAAAGCCTGACGCACGGCGGGATCGCGAACAAAGCGAAGGTGAAGATCCGAAAGGTCAACGCGCAGGACGTGGAGAAGCAGGGCGCGGACAAATTGCTCGCCGGTGCGCACGGCGTCCTCGTCCCCGGCGGTTTCGGCGAGCGCGGCGTCGAGGGCAAGATCACCGCGGTCCGCTGGGCCCGCGAACACAAGGTCCCGTTCTTCGGCCTCTGCCTCGGCATGCAGTGCGCCACCATCGAGTACGCCCGCACCGTCTGCGGCATCAAGTCGGCCAACTCCATGGAGTTCGCCCCCGCCGGCCCCGACTCCGTCATCTGCCTCATGGATTCCCAGAAGCACGTCGTGGACAAGGGCGGCACCATGCGCCTCGGCTCTTACCCGTGCCAGGTCACCAAGGGCTCCCGCGCCTGGCAGGCTTACGGCGCCGAGATCGTCAACGAACGCCACCGCCATCGTTTTGAGTTCAACAACTCCTACCGCGAGGCCCTCGAAAAAGCCGGCTTCTGCATCAGCGGCACTTCCCCCGACGGGAAACTCGTCGAGATCATCGAACTCGAAGACCATCCCTGGTTCCTCGCCACCCAGTTCCACCCCGAATACCAGTCGAAACCCACGGCCGCTCACCCGCTCTTCAAGGCGTTCGTCAAAGCGGCCCTGGACCACGCGGAGAAATAGCCATGACCGACGAAATCGTGAGACCGGACAAGAAGGTGGACGAGGACTGGAAGAAGCGCGCTTCAGACGAGAAGTCCAAGTTCCAGCCCGCGGCGAAGGGCGGGCCGGCAGCCGCGAAGGGTGCGGCGCCGGAGGCCGGGGCCGCGAAAGGCGCCGAGCCGGCGGTGGGCGCGCCTGAACCACCGGCCGAAGAGCAGGTTCCGCCGGGCGGGCGCCGGCGTGGCGGGCCGTTCGAGATGCTGGTGACGATGCTCGTGCAGCAGGCGACGATGATGCTCGGGCTGGTCGCGGACCCGATGACGGGCGAGCGCTACCAGGACATCCAGCAGGCGAAGATGATCATCGACATGCTGACGATGCTGAAGATGAAAACCAAGGGCAACCTCACGCCCGACGAGGACCGCTTCCTTTCTTCCGCGCTCGGCGAACTGCACATGGAATTCGTCGCGCTGGCGGAAGAGCTCCAGAAGAAGATCCGCCCGAAGAAGGGTGTCTAGACGACGGAAGGAATTCACAGCCCCTACTCACAACCGGAGTCGCCATGCGCCGCTTTTTCGTCCTCGCCCTGCTCGTCGTCGCCGTTTCCTCGTGCCAGAGCTCTTCCAATAAGGTGCAGGACCGGAAGATCCTGCGCGTGCTGGCCTGCAACATGAAGGTGCAGGGGGAGTGGGGATTCTGGGTGATCTACCTGGACGACGGGACGCAGAAGCGGGTTTCGACGGCGACGGATGCGGGGCCGGACTGGTCGCCGGACGGGGAAAAGCTGGTGTATTCGGACGGGACGAAGGTGCAGGTGGTGACGGCGGAGGGGACGCCGATTTCGACGCTGGCGGGGGGAGCGGGATGGGCGCCGGCCTGGTCGCCGGACGGGAAATCGATCGCGTTCGGGACGTTGAACAGCATCCAGTCGCGCGGCGTGGACGGGAGCGACGCGCGGGTGTGGACGGTGGCGGACGTGGCGTGCGAGCACCCGACCTGGTCGCCGGACGGACAGCGGCTGGCGGTGACGGATTCGAAAGGCGACCTGGTCATCACGGACGGCACGAACGAGAAGCGGATCCCGCTCAACGGCGCGAGGCACCCGGACTGGTCTCCCGACGGCAAGCGGATCCTGCTCGACGCGCCCGACGGCGCGATCCGGGCGTGCCTGGTGGACTCGGGCGAAATTGTCCCGATGGGGAATGCGCGCGGCTCGAATCCATCATGGCTCCGGGAAGGCAAGGGCTTCCTGACGGTCTGGCAGGGGTCCGGGGACGAAGCGCCGAGCGCCTACGAGTGGGACGCGGAAGGCCGCACGGGAACGAAACTGACGAGCCGGGACGAAATCCGGGACGCGGCGGGGAACTGGTAGCGGCCCAGTGAGATTCTCAACCCGCGGAAGCGGCTGAGCGTTTCCCCAGGAGTTCCCGGACGCGCGTCTTCAGTTCGTCGAGGTCGAACGGCTTTGTCACACACGGCGTGCGAAATTCTTCCAGGAATCCTCTTCCCTCGTCGCCGTGCGTATCGCCAGTGATCACGAGGAAATGGCTGGCCAGCGCGGGGCGGTTGGCGCGAATCCACCGGTAGATCTCGCGGCCAGCGACGTCCCTCAGGCGAAGATCGCAGAGGACCGCGTCGAATTCCTGCGAAGCGAGCAGGTCGAGGGCCCGGCGTCCGCAGTCGCAGGTCACGACCTCGTTTTCATCCTGGAGAGCCAGGTTGACCAGGATGCGGATCGAGTCCTCGTCGTCCACCACCAGGATGCGCGGACGGGCGATGGAGGGCAGGGCGTCGGGCACCACGGGCGCGCTCGCCTTCGCCGGGGCGGAAGAAACGCCGGAGGCGAGGGGAAGCGAGATGACGAGGCGGGCGCCCGCCTCGGGCCGGTTCATGGCCACGATCTGCCCGCCGTGGGCGCGGACGCACGACGTCGCCACGGACAGGCCCAGCCCCGTCCCGGAGCCCGGGGGCTTCGTGGTGAAGAACGGGTCGAAAATGCGGTGCAGATTTCCCGGCGGAATCCCCGGCCCTTCGTCCTCGAACTCGAACTCGATCCGCGGGCCCGGCTTGCCGCGCAGCCGCGGTGGATCGCTTCCCGCCCGCACGACGGCCGTCTCGGCGGAAGCGACGCGCGACCGGATGAAGAGGCACCTGCCGCCGGGTGTTCCGGCCATAGCCTGGATGGCATTGTTGGCGACATTGAAGAAGGCGCGCTGCATGAGGGAGGGGTTGGCCATGACTTGCGGCAGGTCGATGGCCAGGTCCCAGACGACTTCCACGCCTGCTGCGGCGCGCGCCGATTCAAGCTGGAGCAGCGCTTCGCGCACCGAGGCATTGAGGTCCGTCCGCTGCCGGACGCCGGCGAGTTCGTGGGTGGAGTCCAGGAGCGAGCCGACGACTTCGCGTGCGGCGCGGGCCGCGC
>JAIOPR010000212.1 GCA_021413805.1 Planctomycetota bacterium | reverse complement strand
GTCGTCCAGCCACCGCGGCAGGTCGAGGCAGGTGAGGAACGCGTCGAGATCGCTCGTCTTCAGCGCCTGCACCCACGTCTCGATCGTCCGCTCCGGCGTCTCGCGCCCCGTCGTGCCGGCGGACCACCGCGCGCCCTGGATGACGGCATCGAAGTCGGGCTGAAGCGTGGCGAGCTGGGAAGAATCGCAGGTGAAGCGGAGGGTCCAGGTGGCGGCGGTGTCGTTGACGGTGACCTGGTAGGAGACGTAGTCCTTGCCGTCCCAGGCGAAGGCGTAGGTCATCGAGTAGGCGTCTTCCTTGCCGCGGAACTGGAGGAAGTTCAGGGCGCGGCGCTCGTAAGTCTTGAACTGCTTCTTCAGCACCTTTTCCTGCTCATCGGCGTGGTCGCGGATGGCGAGCGGTTTGCCCGGGATCATGTAGACGCGGAGGACGGCGTCGCCGCGGTTGTAGGAGACGGTCTGCGAAGGGTTGTCCTTGTTGTCGCCGAGCGCGGTCCATCCCTGTGGCGGCGTGAACGAAAAACCGTTTTCAGCGTCCTCGTAGCGGGGAGTCACGACGTCGCCCGTGTGCGCTTCGAGCTGTTTCTCCACCCACGCCCTGGTGACGTTTGAGGTCCGCGCGAACGCGATGTTGTTCCGGTCCTTGTACGCCGACAGCGTGTTCACCCCGACCAGCTTGCCCTCCGGAGAAATCAGCGGCCCGCCCGAGTTCCCCGGGTTGAGCGGCGCCGTCGTCTGGATCAGGTTGTCGCGCTTCCCCGACACGATCCCCGTCGAAAGCGTCCACTTGAGCCCGTCCGGGTTCCCGATCGCGATCACGTCCTCGCCGACGTCCAGCGCGTCCGAGTCGCCCCATTCGAGCACCGGCAGCTCGCCCGGCGAGTCCTTGAGGCGAAGCACCGACAGATCGAGCTCTTCACTCTCCGCGAAAACCTCCGCCACAAAACGCCGCCCGTCAAACAGGTAGACGTTGACCTCGTGGTCCCCCGCGAGACACGAAACAATCACATGCCGGTTCGTGAGGATCACCCCGTCCGCGTCGATGATCGAGCCGCTTCCCAGCACCACCTGCCCTTCCGCGTCCGGCTTGCACTCGATGTAAACGGTCGCCGGCGCGCACTTGCGGAAGAGCGCTTTGACCTTTTCGTCGGCGCGGGCACTTGCGGAAGAGCGCTTTGACCTTTTCGTCGGCGCGGGCGGGGAGGGTGAGGGCGAGAAGGGCGAGGGCGGCGAGAAGCGGGCGCATGCAGGGATCCTCGGTGAGTTTCGGGGGCGCGAAGAGCAAAGCGTAGCGATTCCCGTGCGGAAGCGAAGGAGGAAATGGGGGCTATATCCCCTGCGACTCCAGCCCGATCCCGAACCCGAGATAAATGAGCGGTTTGACAGCCGCATCCCGGATCCCCGGCAACTCCGGCCTCAACTGCACCTGCTCGTCCGCCAGCTCGTTCGCAAGCTCATACGCCATCACGATCAGCGCGTGGTGCACGAACGCCCAGTCGATCGGGCTGCGCGAAGCGAGCTCCGACGGATCCGATCCGTGCCGGAACGGCGGGTCGGGAAGCGCGGGGGCATCGGCGAGCACGTCGTTTCCCGTCGCGACCTCGTGCGCCGCATCCGCCGCCCCGAGCCCGTGGTGCACCCACCATTCGCACCGGGCCCAGGCGTCCATGGCGGGAAGCGCCTGGAGAGCGGGGGCGCGATAAAGCCGCCCGGGGATCTTCGCCGCGAGGTAGTGCTTCAGGTTCTCCGGCGGCGCCGCTGCGTACTTCTCTTCGCCGATCTGCGCCGCCCGCGTCGCGAAATCGTCGAGCGAATACGACTTGCCGCGGCAGCTGAGCACGACGGCGACCGTGAGTTTCTCGTAGCCGAATTCCTGCACGGCGCGGCGGGCGCGGTCGTCTGGAAGCGACTGCGCCAGGCGGAGGACGCGGATGTACTCGAGTTCGAGCGGAGAGGCCTCGTCGGCGTCGGCCTTGAGAAAGGCCTCGAGGTCCTCGGCCGCGCCGCCCCAGTTGCCGAGCTGGGCGCGGGCGGAAGCGCGGGCCTTGAGCGCCTCGCCCGTGGCCGAACCGCCGTCGATCGCGGCGGACAGCGCCTTCTCGGCGGCCGCAGGGTCGCCCTGCGCGAGCGCTTCACGTCCCCGCCGGATTTCGGTTTCGCGGCTCATGCGCCGATTCCCAGAAGCGGCGGCAGGCGGCGGATGTCGTCGATCAGGTGGTCGGCGCCCGCGAGTTCGCCCGGGCTGCCGTAGCCCCAGGTGCAGCCGATGGTGGAGAAGCCGTTCGCGCGGCCGGCGTCGATGTCGTAGACCTTGTCGCCGACCATGGCGCCGCGAAGCGTGCCGAGCGACGCGGCGGCGCGCTTCACGAGATCGGATTTCGTCCCGCCGGGCGCGTCGTCAATGCAGAGGCCGACCGAAAAAAAAGACTCGAGACCCAGCGCCTTCCAGGTCGCGTCGAAATACCCGCGGCCGCCGTTCGTGACGAGCCCGAGCTTCAGCCCGGCGTGCTTCAGCGCCATCAGGGAATCCGCCGTCCCCGCGAACATTCCGCCGCGGCCTTCCTCAAGCGCTTCAATCTCAAGCGCTAGAACGTGCCGCCGAACGTCGGCCCATCGCCCTGAGAGCCGGTCGGGCAGCAGCTTCGCGAAATACGCCGACGACGGCAGCCCGATCATCGCCCGGATCTCCGCGCGTTTCGGCACCTCCGCCGGCTCCCCCAGCTCCGCATAGAAACGGGCCAGCCCGCGCTCCGCGGCGTCCAGCGCCAGCGCTTCCGAGGACGAGATCGTCCCGTCCATGTCGAACAACACCGTGTCCACGCCGCCGAGCGCCATTCGCTTTCCCCCCTGTGAGGCCCGATTATACTGATCGAAACCCTCCGTGAGGTGGCGATGCCCGATCGACGACTCCCCGGGACGATCTACGGAGACCGCCTTCAGCGCCTCCAGGAGCTCGTCATTGCTGCCGAAGCCGAAGCGTTTCTCTGCCTGCCGGGGACGAATTTTCTCTATCTCACGGGGCTGAATCCGCACCGGTCAGAGCGGCTTATCGCGCTGCTCGTCCCCGCCGAGGGCCAGCCTGAGATCGTCGCGCCGGCCTTCGAGCGCGAACGCCTCGCCCAGAACCGGGTGTTCGCGGAAATCCGGACGTGGGAAGAGCACGAGAACCCGTTCCGGCTCGTGGCGCAGCGCCTCTCGAAGCCGCGGACCCGGGCGCGGGTCGTCGTGATGGAGGCCTCGACCGACATCGTGACCTCCGAACGCCTCGGGCGCGCCGACGACAAACTCGATCTCGTCCCCGACGAGGAAGTCATGGACTCGCTCCGCTCGCGCAAGTCGTCCGCCGAACTCGCGCTTCTGAAACACGCCATCCGCCTCACGCACGATTCGCGGGACGAGATTGCGAAGGGGCTCGAACCGGGGATCACGGAGGCGGAGGTCGGCGCCGCGCTGACGGCGGCGCTGGCGAAGCGAAGCGGGGAGTCCGCGTGGGCGCTGGCGCAATTCGGGCCGTCGTCGGCCATCCCGCACGGCGAACCCGGCGCGCGCCGGCTGTCGAAAGGCGACGTCGTGCTGCTCGACTGCGGGACATCCTTCGGCGGTTACCAGGGCGACATCACGCGGACGTTCGTGTTCGACGGCGAGCCGCAGGGCGAGGTCAAAAAGGTCATGCAGGTCGTCCGCCGCGCCCACGACGCCGCCGTCGAGGCCGCCGCCCCCGGCGTCCAGTGCGAGGACGTGGACGCCGCCGCCCGCAAGGTCATCGAGAAAAACGGCTACGGCGAGTTCTTCACCCATCGCACCGGCCACGGCCTCGGCATGGACGTCCACGAACCGCCGTATCTGGTGAAGGGCAACAAGCGCCGCCTCAGCGCCGGCAACGTCGTCACCGTCGAACCCGGCATCTACCTCCCCGGCCGCTTCGGCGTCCGCCACGAAAACGACATCCTCGTCACGGACGGCGGGGCGGAAGTGCTCGTCGAGAAGTAGCGTCCAACGCGCTCCCCCAAAGAGGAACATCCCATGCGCTTCGCGATCGTCCTGTCGCTTTTCCTCGCCGCCTCCCTCCGCGCTGAGGATTCCATCGCCGTCAACGCCGTGGACGGGTGGGACGTCGCTTCCCTGAAAGCGGGCGAATGGGTCCTCTACGAAACCCGCAAACCCGGCAAAGACGGAGAGGTGGTCCGCTTCGAGAAACTCAGCTGCGTCGCCGACGGCACGACCGTGCGCATCGAAAAGGCGGAGATGGCGACGCGCGAGGCTAAGCCCGATCGCGTCCTCGTCCTGTCCGTCGACCGGGAGACGCGGCAGATCCAGAAAGCGTGGGCAGTGCGGAAGGGCGCGGAGACGACCGAGGTGAAACTGACGCCCCCGCCGAAGGACGATCGCGCGGCGATCCAGTTCGGGGATTGCACGAAGAGCGAGAGCGCACTGGAAACGCTTGAGATCGGCGGGCAGGCGCTGAGTTGCGACCGGATCGAGCTCGCGGGAAAACTGAAAGCCATGACCGTGCCCGACGAATTCGCGGTCAGCCTCTGGGTCACCGAGGCGCTGCCGTTCAAGACGTTTCCCGACCGGCTGGAACTGGGCTCGTGGTGCCTTGGATTTCGCGACTGGGCGAAGAGGCCGAAGAATCCGGTCACGATCGTGAAGGCAACGCTGAAAGTCGGGAAGCACGAGGAAAAGCTGACGCTCGTGGCGTGGGGGAAGGACGCGAAGGCGACGGTCGAGGTGAAGTAAGGGCGCGCGTGGAATTCGGCTTGACACGATGCCGCCATTCCCATACCGTTCGGTACGCTTATGCCGAGAACCGCCACCCTCAACCCCAAAGCCCGCACCGCCCTCCTCGAGGCCGCCACCGGTCTCATGATGGCGAAGGGCTACAACGGCACTTCCGTCGAGGACATCTGCGCGGCCGCAAAAGTCACCAAGGGCTCGTTCTTCCACTACTTCGAGTCGAAGGAAGAGCTCGGCCGCGCGGCGCTTCAGGGGTTCTGCGAGACGATGGGGCGGCAGTTCGAGCTGGCGATCGGCACGGAGAAGGACCCGTGGAAGCGGGTGCTCAGGTACCTGGACGCGGTCGAGGGGATGGCAAAGAGTCCCGCCGCGACGCGGGGCTGCCTTCTCGGCGAGTTTTCAAACGAGATGTGCGACTGCAGTTCGGGGATCCAGGCGATGTGCTGCGGGGCGTTCGAGCACTGGACCGCGAAATTCGCGGGAGAGCTGGCGGCAGCGAAGAAGGCGACCTCGCCGCGGGCGGCTTGGAAGCCGCGCGAGGTGGCGGAGCATTTCATCGCGGTGATCGAGGGGTCGCTCCTGATGGCGAAGGCGAAAAAGGATGCGGGGATCCTGGCGCGGAACGTGCGGCATTTCAGGGCGTACCTGCAGGGGCTGGCGAGGGCCTGATTATTTTTCGGAAATAAAGATACCGACCAGTTGGTATATCTATCACGAAAGGGGGTGTCCCGGCGCAAACGACACGGCAGGAAACGACGGCTGACCTTCAACCCGCTTCACAAAACCAAACAGGAGATCGACTAATGTCCAACGACAGCTGCTCCAAGGAATCCTGCGGCACCGGCTCGTCCTCCGCTTCTTCTTCCTGCGACGCCGGCAAATGCCCGTGCGGCGGCGACTGCGGCGGCGACCCGATGGCCTGCGCCAAGGCGCTCTGGTGCTCTTCGTTCGCCGTCGCGCTGAAGCAGGTCCATGTGGACGCGCTCAAGGCCCGCATCGTCAAGGCCTGGGGCCCGAACATCGACAAGGGAGCCGACGCCGTCGTCGAGGCGATGGGCACCGTGTGGATGTCCAAGATGGCCGAAGCCAAGGCCAAGGGTGATCTCGGCGCCAAGATGGCCGCGATCATGTTCGGCGGAAAGTAGCCGGAATTCCGGGGGGAAGCGCCGCGACGGCGCTTCCCCCACCGGTTACCGGTCCCGGGAAAGGACGCGGATCGACTCGAGGCCTTCGGGAACGATCCCGCTTTCCCGCATCCCGATCCGCGCGGCTTCGCGGACAGCGTCGGGCTGGGCGAGGTCTTTCGCGATTGCGGTGAGCGCTTCCTTGGCGCGGTCCGAGCCGTTCGTGGCGAGGGAGCGGGCGGCGTTGGCGCGGACGAGCTCCGAGGAATCCGACTGAGCGGCGTGGATCAGCGCATCGACATCCTCCGGCCGGAACGCCCAGGGGCCGAAACCTTTCGCGGCCGCGGCGCGGATGTTCGGGTCGGTGGAGTTCAGCAGCTCCCGGTAGCTGTCGGCGACCGGTGCCGCGTCCGAAGCGGAGATCCCCTTCGGCGCGGGCAGGAGCCCCGCCGCGGTGCCGCGGACCCGGAAGTCGGGATCGAAAAGCAACGGGTTCCGCGCGTTGGTCCCCGAAGCGGCCAGCGCGAACCCGCGCTTGAGCGGGTCCTCGCCCTCCGTCGCCCATTTCGCGAATGTCTCACAGGCTTCCAGGTCCACCGTCCAGATCGTCCCCCGCGGGTACGTGAGGTGGTGGTGAATCCGCTGCGCGAGCGCCCAGAGCCGCGCCGGGTCGGTTTCCTTGCCGTACTCCGCGACGAGGCGGCGAAGGTCCTCGTCGTTCCCGCTTCCCGTCTGCTGAGGGCAGGGCGCCCAGAGAAGCGCTTCGGCGCCGCCGTCGGCGAGGATCTGTTTCGCGAGGTCGAGGAGCTTGTCGAATTGTCCCGACTCCGCCGCCCCGGCCAGCGCGTGCTGCTGGGCGGCGACCTCGCGGGCTCGCTGCTCATTGGCGGACTCGGGGCGGGGCTCGACGGGTTGCGCGACGGGGTCGGGAAAATGCTCCGTCGTGCGAGGGTGATCGGGGATCGGCTCAGGCTTCGATGGATTCGATTCCGCCAGCGGGGTGGGGACCC
>JAIOPR010000239.1 GCA_021413805.1 Planctomycetota bacterium | reverse complement strand
GGAACTCCGCGAATTTTTGTTCCAGGAGCTCGACCTGGCGCGCTCGCGGCAGCTGGTTGGTGCGGACAGTCTCGTCTGAGGTCGCTTCGACAGGGTCTTCCGTGCCGCCGCCGCCGGGCGCGGCCGGACTGACGGAACCGGTCGTCTCAGTGGCTCCCAGGGACTTTCCAGATTCGCCGCCCGCAGACTTCGCCCCGCGCGCGGATTCCTGCTTCGACACCAGGCGCGCCCGCTCGGCCCGCCAAGGGACCAGGAGCGCGACGAACACGGCAAGTGCGGCGGCGATCGCCACCCCGAGCAGGCGGTTCATGAGGGGGGATCCTACCATCATCGGAACTTCAAGAGCCCGGAGGCCGCCGCGTGGCGAACCTCCGGGCCTGTTGACTACTTCGAAATATCCGGCGACGCACCGTACTTCTTCGCCGCTTCCTCCGTCGGGAAGGGCGGGTTCGCCGGGTCGTACTCCTTGCGGGGGGCGAAGTCCTTGATGGCGACTTTGCCGCCGTCGAGCGGCTTGCCGAGAAGGCGGGCGACCTCGTTCTCCCAGCCTTCCTTCGCCTTCACCTTGCTGGAATCGACCGCCTTCGGGTTGCCGAGCTCGATCGGGAGTCCGGGCGCGATCGAAACGTTCCCGGCGAGCGTCGGGTCCTCTTCTTCATCGACGATCTTGTTAACCGGGAAAGGCTGCTTGCGCCCGGCGATCAGCGCGGCCGCGTTCGCCTCGGGTTTGCCGTGCAGCAGCCCATTGCCGACGAAGTTGTTGTTCTTGATCGTCACCTTCGTCTGCACCGTCTCGATGTTCATGATCGCGCCGCCGAAGTTCGCGTAGAACAGGCAGTCCTGGATCACGATCTCCTTCGCGGCGTATTTTCCGCCAAGTTCGAGCGCGGCCGGGTTGGAAGTATCCGGGTCGGGGTTGTACGCGAAGTTCACCAGGAAGCTGCAGTGGTCCACCACCATCCGCGCCGGGATCGACTTCTGCCGCGCGCTGTCGAGTTTCACCGGGATCAGGCAGTTCATGAAAATCGAGTTGTGAATGCGGATCTCGGAGTTGTCCGAGGCCGACATGATCAGCGTTTCGAAAACGCGGTGCGCCGTGTTCATGAACACGCAGTTCTCGATGTCGATCAGGTCCGTCTTGACGCTGTTGAAACGCAGCAGCACGAACGTGCACGAGTCGCCCTTCAGAAGCGAATTCGTCTTCGGGTCGTAGTGGTTGCCCGGCGCGCCGTCGCACAGGATCCCGTCGAGCGTGAACGCCTTGATGCTGTCCTTGGCCGCGAACTCGATCATCGGCTGGGCGCGCGGGCTGGAAGAAATGAAGCGAGTCGGCGTGTGGAACGGGTCGCGCTTGCTGAAATTCTCGTCGTAGCCGCCCTCGATGCGGACGCTCCCCTTGGGCGCGTTCCACGACGGCAGGTTGTACTCGCCGACGTAATCGCCCGCCGCGATCTTGACGACCGCGGTCTTCTCAGTGCCGTCCGCGAGCGCTTCGGCCGCCCACCCGAACGCCTTCCCGACGTTGTCCTTCGTCGCCTTCCCACCCGCGGCCGCGGCGAGTTCCTTCGCCTTGTCCGCGTTGCCGCCGACGAAAAAGGTCACCTCGTCGGCCGAAACCGCCGGCGCCCAGAGCGCGAGGGCCAGCAACGCGGCGAAACTCCACGATGACTTCTGCATTCGTTCTCCTTGAAAGGATGGGGGTGAAGGGAAAAGATCGGGCGCGAAAGTATACAGGGACCTGATGGCGAAATGGCCGAAGACGACATGGGCGCCGCGGGTGAAGTGGGAAGTCGAGTATGGGTCGCCTTACTTGTGCGCCCGCTTGCACCAGTCTTCCACGACCGCTTTCGACGCTTCGTCCGTCGCCTTCGCAGCCTCGTCGCCGCCGATGTTGGTCGTGATGAGGACGGCGAATTCCCTTTCGGGCGCGAGCCAGGCCATGCAGTACCACATCGTGTTCGACCCGTTGTGCGTCAGGATGTGCCCTGCATCGCCCTTCCCGTTGCCTTTCGCATATCCACCGCGGACGCCCGTCCCCCATCCCATCGCGTAGTCGTCGCCGGGGGCCGTGTGAAGTTTTTTCCAGGACTCGGGCTTGAGGAAGAGCTTCCCGTCGGCACCTTTCACCGCGTCGCCGTGGTCGCCGCGGAAATGCGCGGCGGCGAAACGTCCCCAGTCGGGGAGGGACATGTGGATGATTCCGGCGGGGCCGATCGCAACGGGATTGTCCGCGGCGGGGCCGGGTTCGACGGGCGCGCCTTTGGCGTCGTGGCCGCGCGGCTGATCGGCCTTGTCGCCGGGTTTGCCGGGCGCTCCGAAGCCCGCCGTGGTGATCCCGAGCGGCGCGAAGACCTCGCGTTTCATCAGCACCTCCCACGCTTCCCCCGTCACCGTCTCCGCGACATGCCCCGCGATCGCAAAGTTCGCGTTCGAGTAGAGGAACTTCGTCCCCGGCGGATACTCCGGCGGATGCACGACGACACCCTCGAGAAGCATTTCACGCGCTTCGACGGGCGTTCCCTTGCAGGCCCACAATTTCCCCCACAGCCCGTCGCGCCCGAGGTCCGCCGGGGCGCCACCGCGGTTCGCGAGGAGTTGCTCGAGCGTCACGCCGCGCCACCCCGCGTCCATCGAGTCCTTCAGTTTCGGGAAGACCTCGCCGAGCGTCGTCGTCCACTTGAGCTTTCCCTGCTCGACCAGCCGCGCCACCATCGTCGCCGTCATCGCTTTCCCGCACGACCCCAGGTGCCACAGGTCGTCCTTCGTCACCGGCTCGTCTTTCCCCGCCCGACGCGACCCCACCGCCCCGGACTCCTCCACCCCTTCCACCGTCACCACCACCGCGGCGAGTGCCGGCAATTTGTGTTTCGCCCGGATCGGCTCCAGCAGTTCGTTCAGCGACCGCGGATCCTCGGCGAACGCGCGCAGCGAAAGGGCGGGAAGGGCGAGGGCGAAGAGAACTCGGTGCATCGACGGGCTCCTTCAGCGGGAAAAAACATCATCTGGCGGCGCCGTCATTTTGCCGCGGTATGCTGCGGGCCGCATGGAATACCTCTTCCTTGAAGACGACGCCGTCGTGATCTCCGACGAATGTGGAGTCGTGCGGAAAATGCTGTGGAAGGACCTCGTCGAGGTGGTCGTGCAGACGACCTCCGCGGGGCCATTCGCGGACGACGTCTTCTTCGTCCTCGGCTCCGCCGACGGGCGCAAGATGTCAATATCGTCGGAAATGAAGGGCTCCGACGCGCTTCTCGCGCGGCTTCAGGGGCTCGCGGGGTTCGACAACGAGAAATTTATCGAAGCGACGATGTGCACGGAGGACCGGCTGTTCGTCTGCTGGCGGGCGCCGCAGGTTTGATCAGTGCTCGGCGTTGTTCAGCAACTCCCCGACGCCTCCCGCCCCCGGCACGATGTACTGCGTTGCGTTGAGCCCCTTCTCCTTCGCCCATTTCGTCCCCGGCACGGTCCGCAGCACTTCCGGTGACGACAGCCCGCGGTCGAGACGAATGGCGTAGACGGTGATCGGGAGGCCGCTTTTTTTCACCGCGCGCAACGCCTCGGGCGTGACGATGAGGTGCATCGCGATAATTTTCGCGGGGGTGGAGTGTTTCGTGAGTTCGCGGACGGTGGCGAGGAGCGACGAGCCGGTCGCGCCCATCGGGTCGGGGACGAGGACGACGGCGCCATCGAGCGGGCCGCCGATTTTCGACCCGGCGAAATTGACGCCGGTGACGCGGCAGCGCTTGTCGGTGCGCCGCTCCATGAAAACGTGGTCCTGCCGGACGTGCGCCGGGTTCATGAGGAAATTCAGTGTTTCATAGCAGGTCTGCGACGGGAGCGTCCCGGCACGCGCGATGTTCACGCAGACCGCGCGGGCGTCCGGGTCGACGGCGAGGCCGCGGTAACGCGCTTCCGGATGAAGCGTGGCCATGCGGGTCGGCATATCGACGGGGCAGAGGGGGAATTCCGCGGAAACGACGTGAGAGAGCAGGTCTTCGTAGAGCCGGCGGATGAGTTCGTTGAGAAGCGGCTGGCGGGTTTCCGGGGAACAAAGCGTGGCGAGAAGCGACATCGCATAGGGAGTGGACGCGAGATGCACGCGAGGCCCGTAGTGATGGCGCAATTCGGCGCGGCCGCCGGCGAGGTGCGAGTGGGAACGGTCGTGGGGAGGAGGATTCATGGGTGTCAGGACAATGGAAAGCGCGGAAAGGAGGAAGAAAAAAAACAAGCGGTCGTTCGAACGCAGGAATCCCCCATCCCCTGTCTCGCCGTCTTCCGTGCGCTTCAGTGCTTTCCGTGTGAAGTCGTTCGTTGGGCTACGCCCGACCAGGCACCCTCACCACCATCGTAGTCCCCTTCCCAGCTTCACTCGTAAACGTGATCTTCCCGCCCATGTCCTCGATCACCCGCCGCGAGATCCCGAGCCCCAGCCCCGTCCCCTCCGTCTTCGTGGAGAAATACGGCTCGAACATCCGCGCCTGCACTTCAGTGGAAATCCCCACGCCCGTGTCGCGAATCCGCACTTCGACCTCGGCCCCTTCGTTGCGCGTCGTCGCCGTCAGCATCCCGCCCGACGGCATCGCCTGCACCGCGTTTTTCACGAGGTTCGTGAACGCCCGAGCCACCTCGTCTCGGTCGCCCTGCACCGGCAAAAGCGCTTCCTCCAGATCCTGCACGAACGTCACGCCAGGCGCGGTGGGGCGGAAGAGCTCGACAACGCCGCGCAGAATCGCGTTCAGGTCGAGCGCTTCGACGGCACGTGACGGCTTTCCAGCGAATTGCGAAAAGTTCGTGGCGATGCGGGCGAGGAGGTCGATCTGGCCGATCGTGAGATCCACGGATTCGTTGAGCTGCGTGCCGAAATCGGGATCTTTCGCCTGCCAGGCCGCGCGGAGATTCTGGAGCGCGAGCTTGAGCGGCGTCAGCGGGTTCTTGATCTCGTGCGCGACCTGCCGTGCCATCTCGCGCCACGCGCGCTCGCGCTCCGCCCGCGCCAGCGCGTCCCGCCCGCGCGCGAGGCCTTCAGTCATGCGGTTGAACGCCGCGACAAGTTCCGCGACATCGCCCTCCGCGGGAGCGTCCACCCGCACCGCCAGGTCCCCCGCTTCGATCCGCCCCGCCGCCGCCGTCAGCGCCGCCACGGGGCCCGAGATGCGGCGCGCGATGAGGGCGGAGAGAGGCCAGAGGAGAAGGGCCACGAGCGTGGCGCCGCCGAGTGCGAGCGACGACGCGCGCCCGGCTTCGCCCGCGCCGCCCTCGGGACCCGCGGTGACGCCCACCATCGCCTTGCGCGAAAGCTCCCCTGCCGTCCACGTCGTCCCCGCCGGTGCGACGCCGGTCCCCGGGCGGCCGTGGCGGAAGCGCCCTCCCTGGAGCGCGACTTCGAGGTACGCGCCCGCCGGGACGTAGCCGGGAGGAACTTCCAGCGTGCGAAGCGCGGGTTGTCCCACCGCCTTGAGCTTCCCGTTGTAGTAGTAATAGACGTCGCGCCCCACGAGATCCTCGACGCCCGTGAGAATCCCGTCCGAGACCGCGCTGTATTGCCCGCCCGACGATTCCAGCGCGCGTTTCATCGCGATCGTCGTCGCTTCTTCCTCACGTTTTTCCAGCGCCTGCCCGAGCGGCCGCGTGGCGAGCGACTGCGCGAGGAACCCGAGGCCCGCGACGGGCACGGTGCTGACCGCGAGGAGCGCGAGCGTCAGGCGCACTTCCAGGCGTCCATACAGGTCCGGCGGCAGCGTCCCGGCGGCGCGGGCGGCGAATACCAGGACGAGCCCGAACGCGGCGCCGCAGAGGGTGAAAAGGAAGATCGTGCGGAGAGCGCGGACGATCGATTCTTCGAGCGTCGCGCGGCGGCGCCCGAAGGCCCAGATACGCCGGGGATCGCCGTCGTCGCCTGTGGCGCGGAAGAGAACTTCGTGTGGTTGCCCGGCGAGATCGAGATTCTGCCAGCGCTGTTCGCCCGGGGAAATCGGGGGAGGCGCGGCCCCGAGCCGGGAGTCGGTCCACCCGTGCTGCTGGTCGAAGACCGCCAGGAGCCCGGGAGGAGTCAGGGCGGCCGCGCGGAGCAGCGGCGCGGAGCCCTCGCCGGCGGGCGCGCGGACGGTGGCGAGCACCCGGCCCGGGTGCCCCGCCGGCGTCACGACCGCGGTGTAGTCGAACAGGAGCGTTCCTCCCGAGGCCCTCGGCCGCGGCCCCGTGTCGCCCTCGACTTCACCCGGCGTCCACCCCGGCAACCCGACCGCGAACGTCCGCCAGTCGCGCCCGTCGAACCACGCAATCCCGAGCGCCGGATGCCCGTTGCGCGGCGCGTCGCAGGCCGCCCAGACGTCGAGCATCTCCTTCTCCGTCGGCGGTCGATCGGCGCGCAACCGGCCGAGCCGAAGCGCCGCGTCCCGGGCGAATCCGCGGAACCCGGCGTCCTCGCGATGAGTCACTTTGTCCGCGAGCTGGACCAGGTCGGTCCGCGCCTGCGAATCCGCTTCGCGCGCCAGCGCCGACCCGGAAAGGAACGCCGCCGCCAGCGCGCCGCCGACCGCGACGAGCGGGACGGCGGGTCGCCGCGGGAGGAGAAGCGCCAGCCACGGCAGAAATGCGAGCGCCGCCGGCGATCGGAACCCCGCGAGCCCCGCCCCGGCTGTCAGCGCCACCGCGGCGACGCGCGCCCACCCCGCGTTCGCCGGCCCTGTCCACGATTCAAGCGCTTCACCCGCCGCGCGCGCCGCGAGCCTCGCCGCAAGGAAACAGGCGATCGAACCCGCCGCGACCGAAAACCAGAGCGCCGCGGCGGCGCCGGCGGGAAGCGCATTCGTGGCGTTGAGCAGGTCCACGCGGGAGTCGCGCACGACGGAGGTCAGATGCTCGCGGTAGATCCACGCGACGCCGGCGAAAGCGACCGGCAGCAGGCCGCCCAGCCACTTCGGGAGGCCGGGCAGTCCCCGCGCCGTCAGGAGAGCGATGTGGATCGCCCCGGCGGCCGAGGTGATCGCAAGGTCCCCGGCGGTTCCGGCGAGCTGGAAGAACCGCAGCGTCCCGAACTGCCCGTTGTCAAAGACCGGCCCTTCGAAAATCGCCGCAGGGATATCGAGGGCCAGCGCGAGCGCCCGGGCTCCCCAGATCGCCACGGCGAGCACCGCGTGGCGCAGCGCGGGGTGAGCTTCCGAACGGAGGAAGAAAATCGCGGCGGCGAGGACGAGGAGGAGAAGGGCTGTACCGGCGGCGGTGCGAGCGACGAGGTTCGCCCCGCGCCGGGCCTCAGTCCTGAGCTGCGCGGCGCCCGGCGCCTCGAGGACCGGCGCGATTCCTTCGCCCAGGTTTGACTTCTCACCGTCCCCGATCCAGGAAAGCGTCACGCCGCTTCGGGCCGCAATTTCCTCCGCGGGGAATGCGGGGCGGAGAAGTTCGCGGGGAAGAGGGACGCGCGGGCGGAGGGTACGGGTGAAGACGACGCGGCCGCCGGCGGCTTCGAGCTGTGACCAGAGGTATACCCACGCGGAGCTTTCCCACATCCCTTTGGGGCCGTCGAGGGCCCAGCCCTCGAGCCCCGCGGGCGGCGCGCCGGCCCAGGCCTCGACCCGGCCTTCGCGGACGAAGGCGACCGACCAGTTCTTGCGATCGAGCGCGGCGAGACGGGCAAAGAGCTCCGCGGGCTCGCCGCCGGCGCGGACAGCCTCGGCCGCATGGCCCGTGACCGCGGCGCCCGCCGCGCGCTCTTCGGCGAGCGCCTTCCCGAGCGCCGCCCGTGCCTCCGCGACCCGTGCGGCGGGATCGGCGGGCCTGGATGCCCGGGCCACACCCCATGCGGCAGCCGCGACGGCCCCCGCGACGAGTGCGGCAATGGCGAGCCACCGGGCGGATCTCATGCGCCCATGCTACCCGACCCGCGCGGCGCTAACTGACCTTCTGCCCCGGGGCGCTCGCCTTCCTCGTGTCCGGTGTCAGCACCGCGACCGAGTCGGCCGTCGTCACGGCCAGCATCATCCCCTGGCTCTCGACGCCGCGCAGCATCGCGGGCTGGAGGTTCGCGATGATCACGACGTTCTGGCCGGTCAACTCCTCCGGCTTGTAGAACGCTTTCACTCCCGCGACGATCTGGCGCTTCTCCGTGCCCAGGTCCACTTCCAGCACGTACAGCCGGTCGGCCTTCGGGTGGTCCTTCACCGACAGCACTTTGCCGATGCGGAACTCGAGCTTCTTGAAATCCTCGATCGTCGCCTTCGCAGGTGCGGCGGGAGCGGCCGGGACGGCGGCGGCCGGGGCGGGTGTTGAAGCGGGGGCGGGGACGGACGGCGGAACGGGGTCGGCCATGGGTAAACTCCTCGAGTTTGGTTTTCGGTTCTGTGGTTACGGCTTGACGGGTTTCGACGCCTTCACCTCCCAGGGTGCGCCCATCCACGAAGAATAGAGGGCGCGCTGCGCGGCGTTCGCCGCGGGAAGCTTCTCGATCGAGGCCGTACCGGCGCGGCGGTGGCCGACGGTGGCCTTGAAGCGACGCAATTTGCTGCCGCGGAACACGGCGAGTTCGATTTTTTCGCCCGCGCGCCGCTCCTCGAGCCGCTTCTCCCACGTCTCGTGGTCCACCTTGTGGCCCCCGAGCGCGAGGAGCTCGTCGCCGGCGTGCAGCCCTGCGGACTGGGCGGGCGACCCGGCGAGGATGCCCGCGACCAGCGTGCGCCCTTCCTTCTTCTCGGTCCGGAACCCGAGCCACGGCTTCTTCGCCGGCTCCCCTTCCTTCGGCGGTTTCACGGTCAGGTGGAGGCCCACCGCCGAAAGGTAGCGGTTGTAGCTCAGCTCCTCCGTCCCGCGGATGTACTTCTCGAAAAAACCGTGGAGGCTCGTCCCCGCGACTTCCGAACACACCGCCTCGTACCGGCCTTCCGGGAAGCCGATTCCTTTCGCCGCGTACTCGCGCCAGAGCTGGCGCAGCACGTCGTCGAGCGAGCGGCGGCCTTTCGTGCGGCGGCGGATCTCAAGGTCGAGCAGCAAGGCCACGAGAGAGCCCTTCTCGTAATAGCTCACCGTCGCGTTCGTCGAGTGCTCGCCTGGGTTGTAGTACTTGATCCAGGCGTCGAACGAGGAATCGGCGAGCGACTGCTTGAGCCGTCCCGGCGTTTCCTGCACGCGCTCGACGACCTCCGCCAGCATCTTGAAATAGCGCGCCGGCGTCAGCAGTTCCGCGCGCCGCAGGAAAAGGTCGTCGTAGTACGAAGTCACCCCCTCCATCGCCCACAGCAGCCGCGTGTAGTTCTCCCGCTCGTAGTCGAACGGCCCCAGCGACGCCGGCC
>JAIOPR010000315.1 GCA_021413805.1 Planctomycetota bacterium | reverse complement strand
GGACCGCACTGAAACCGCGACGCCACGACGGCGCGAGGAAGCGCGGGAGCGCGGACAGGTCGCCCGGTCAAACGACCTGAACGGGGCGCTGGTCCTGCTTGCGGCGCTCGTCGCGCTGAACTTCTTCGGTAAGGCATTTCTCGAAGGGCTGACCGTCGTGTCGCGCGGCTGCTTCGGCGGGCTCGCCACGCTCGACCTGACAACCGGGAACCTCCCCCACCAGTTCGGCGGCCTCCTCTGGTTCCTCTTCCGCACCCTCGCTCCCCTCCTCATCGCCGTCGTCGCCGTCGCGCTCGCTTCGAACTGGGCGCAGGTCGGCTTTTTCATCACCACCGATCCGCTCGCCCCCCAGGCAAGCCGACTCAACCCGATCGCCGGCCTCCGCCGGATGTTCTCCGCCCGTTCCGCCGCTCGCCTCGCTCAGGACTTCGTCAAACTCGCCTTCCTGGGCGCCGTCCTCGCCACCACGCTCTCCAGCAACCTCCCCCTCCTCCTTTCCCTCTCCGACCACACCGTCCCCCGGATCGCCGCGGCTCTCGCCGACCTCGGCTTCACCCTCTCCATCCGCGCCGCCCTCTCCTTCGTCGCCCTCGGCATCCTCGATTACCTCTTCCAGCGCTGGCAGTTCGAACGCGAGCTGCGCATGTCCAAGCAGGAAATCCGGGAGGAAATGAAGCGCCTCGAAGGAAACCCGCGAGTCCGCGAACGGCGCCGCGCCATCCAGCGCCAGGTAGCGATGCAGCGCATGATGGCCGCCGTCCCCAAAGCCGCCGTCATCATCACCAACCCCACCCATTTCGCCGTCGCCCTCGCCTACGACGAGAAAATGGCCGCGCCGCGGATCGTGGCGAAAGGCGCCGACCTGATCGCCGAGCGCATCCGCGAAGTCGCGCTGGAAAACGGCATCCCGATCGTCGAGCGCCCGCCCCTGGCCCGTGAGCTGTTTAAGTGCGAAGTAGGCAAAGAAGTCCCCCCGAAGATGTTCGAAGCGGTGGCGGAAATCCTCGCCTACGTCTACTCGCTCAAGAAGGGCGCCGCTTAGCCGTTTTTCCTCCCAAGGCCGTTTGGCCCTTCAGCGCTTTTCCGCGGGACGTTTCCGCGCGTTTCCGTGTCAAAATCTTTGTCCGCCCCTCCTGAACTATCAGGCGGCCTTGAGAAAAGGCCTTCGACGCGGAAACGAGCTGAAACGACCGCGGAAAAGCGCTGAACGGCAAAACGACTTGAGGGCGGCCATCTCGTTCGCCTCATGTTCGTGCCGATAGAGGATGAACCGGTCCTCCGTACGCGCCCGGTCTCTACCCATGCCCACCTTCCCCGAAACCGTCCGCAAAAACCTCGACCTGCTCTTTGTGGGCGGGGTCATCGGCGTCCTCGTCGCGATTTTCGTCCCGCTTCCCACCGTCCTGGTGGACATGCTGCTGGTGACGAACATTGCGGTGAGCGTGCTGATCCTGCTGACGTCGATTTACGTGAAGGAACCGCTTCAGTTCTCGGTGTTTCCCTCGACCTTGCTCGTCACGACGGCCTTCCGGCTCGCGCTCAACATCGCGACGACGCGGCTGATCCTCTCGAACGCGGCGGTGGACGGCACGAAAGCGGCCGGCGAGGTCGTGCAGACGTTCGCGAATTTCGTCGCGGGCGCGCAGCCGCTGGTCGGGTTCATTATTTTCTGCATCCTGATCATCATCCAGTTCGTCGTCATCACGAAGGGCGCCAACCGCGTCGCCGAAGTCGCGGCGCGCTTCACGTTGGACGCCATGCCGGGCAAGCAGATGGCGATCGACGCGGACCTGAACGCCGGGATGATCAAGGAAGGCGAGGCCCGGCGGCGGCGCGAGAACATCGGCAAGGAAGCGGACTTTTACGGGGCAATGGACGGTGCGACGAAGTTCGTCCGGGGGGACGCGATTGCCGGGATCATCATCATCATGGTGAACCTGGTGGGCGGGTTCGTGATCGGGGTTTTCCAGAAGGGCATGTCGTTCACGCAAGCGCTGGACGTTTACGCACGGCTGACGATCGGCGATGGCCTCGTGACCCAGGTCCCGGCGCTGGTCGTGTCGATCGCGGCCGGGCTTATCGTTACGCGCGTCACCGCTGTCTCGAACCTCGGCTCCGACGTCCTCACCCAGATCTTCAGCGTCCCCAAGGCCCTCTACGTCGCCGCTGTCTTCATCGGCGGTCTCGGGTTCGTCGGGTTCCCGTGGTACGCGATGCTCCCCATGGCCGCGCTTCTCGCCTACGTCGGCCGCACCATCGAAACCGTACGCGTCGCCGAAACGGCGAAGTCGGTGAAGGAAGCCCGGAAGGAGATCGCCAAGCCGGAAAAGGTGGAAGGGCTGCTCAAAGTGGACCCGATGGAGCTGGAAGTCGGGTACGGCCTGATCCGCGTCGTCGATCCCGCGCAGGGCGGCGACCTGGTCGATCGCATCGGCCTCATCCGCCGGCAGTGCGCTCTCGACATGGGCGTCGTGGTCCCGCCGATCCGCATCCGCGACAACATGCAGCTCCCCGCGAACGATTACGTCCTGCGCCTCCGCGGGACCAAGTTCGCGAGCGGAAGCGCCATCCCGGGCCAGTACCTCGCCATGGCGCCGGGCGGCGGCCCTGCTCCCGCGAAACTCGAGGGCACGCCGACGCGCGAACCGGCGTTCGGACTTCCCGCGACATGGATCACGGAAGCCCAGAAGCCACGCGCCGAAGCTCTCGGCTACACGGTCGTCGATGCGACGACGGTGATCGCCACGCACCTGACCGAGACGATCAAGCAGCGCGCCCCCGAAATGCTGACGCGCGAAGAAACGCAGGCCCTCGTCGCGCACCTCAAGGAAACGCACCCTTCACTCGTCGAGGAAGTCATTCCCGCCGTCCTGAAAGTCGGCGAGCTCCAGCGCGTCCTGCAGGGCCTTCTGCGCGAAGGAGTTTCGATCCGCGACCTCGGCACGATTGTCGAAGCGCTCGGCGACACCGCGCCAAGGACGAAGGACACCGAGATTCTCGTCGAGTACTGCCGCAACGCGCTCGCCCGCTCGATCAGCCAGTCGGTTCTCGCCCCCGACGGTCGCCTCCACGTCGTCACGGTGGACCCTCGCCTCGAGGATCTCCTGAAAGGCGCCACCGAGCGCTCCGACATGGGCTCGCACCTCACCCTCGCCCCGAAAACGATCGCGCGCCTCGTCGAATCGCTCGCCCGCGAAATCGAAAAACTCGTCGGCCGCGGGTTCACGCCGGTGGTTCTCTGCTCGCCGCAAGTGCGCCTGCAGGTCAAGCGGATCACGGAGCAGATCCAGCCGGGGATCGCGGTGCTGAGCTACAACGAGGTGCCGAAGGATCTGAAGGTTGAGTCGCACGGGCTCGTGGCGATGGATGCGGCGGCGGCGTGAACGGCGGTTGGGGGTTGAGAGGTTGAGGAGTTGAGCCGCGCGGCCGTGCCTTTCCCAACTCCTCAACCGCTCAACCTCCCAACCCCACCCCCCGCGCATCCAAGTTCACTCCCCACGCCAGCCGATACATGATCAGCGCTATCCCGCGCCGGGAGTCCGTCCATGCAGCTCACCAAATTCGAAGGCCGCACCCTCCATGAAGCCCTTCGCAAGGTCAAAGCCGCCCTGGGCGAGGACGCCGTTGTCCTGCAGACCTTCTCCCCCGCCCGGCGCGGCCTCTGGCGGCTTTTCACCCGCGACCGCTACGTCATTCTCGCGGGAAAGGGATTCCGCGTCGTCCCGAACGGGAAGGCAGCGCCCGCGGAAGCCCCCGGCGCCGCTCTTCTCCGCAAAGTCTATGGCGCCGAGCCGCCGAAACTCTCCGCCGCGACCTCGGGCGAGCTCGCCGAAATCCGCAAGATGATCCGCGAACTCGGCGAACACGTGAAACACGGCGATATGTCCGGCGCGCCGGAAGAGCTCTTCAATTCGTACGTCTCGCTCCTCAACGCGAACATCGGGCAGAAGCTGGCGCGCTCGATCGTCACGGGGATCCAGGCGAAACTCCCGCCCGATGCTCTTCGGAATCGAAAGCTGGTGGATGAAGCGGTGAAATCGACAGTGCAGGACATGATCCCGGTGGCGGCGCCGCTGGCGTGGACGCGGGGGCGGGCGAAAAAAGTGATGCTGGTGGGGCCGACGGGGGTCGGGAAGACGACGACGATTGCGAAGCTCGCGGGGAATTACGCGGTGAAGGAAGGCAAGGACGTCGCACTGGTGACGCTGGACACGTACCGGATCGCGGCGACGGAGCAGTTGCGGCGGATTGCGGAGCTGCTGGACATCCCGCTGTCGGTGGTGCGGACGCCGCAGGAATTGGCGGCGGCGCTGGCGGAGCATTCGCGCCGGGACCTGGTGCTCGTGGACACGGCGGGGCGCTCGCAGCGGGACACGGGCAAGATGGACGAACTCGGCCCGTTCATCGCCACGGCGCAGGCGGACGAACTGCACCTCGTCTGCGCCGTCACGACGCACCCCGACACGCTCCTCGAGCAGGTCGAGCGCTTCGGCCGCTACCCCGTCTCGCACGTCATCCTCACGAAAGTGGACGAAGCCGCGCGGTTCGGGCTGATTCTCGACGTGCTGTCGCGTGTGAAAACCGGCGTCTCTTGGGTCACGACGGGCCAGGGCATCCCCCAGGACATCGAGCCCGCGCGCCGGGACCGCCTCGCGGACCTGATTCTGCGGGAAGCGAGGACCGCGTGAGCGTGCCCCCGGTGGGAGCGCCGGACCAGGCGGAGGAACTGCGCCGGCTCGTGGCGCAGCGGGCGGCGACGCGGATTCCCGCGGTACGTCCCCGGACCACGGCCCGCGTCATCGCCGTGACCAGCGGCAAAGGCGGCGTCGGCAAGACCAACCTCTCCGCCAACCTCGCCGTCGCCGCCGCTGCCCTCGGCAAACGCGTCGCCCTCGTCGACCTCGACCTCGGGCTCGCCAACGCCGACGTCGTCCTCGGCGCTTCCCCGCGCGCCACCATGGCCCAAGTTCTTTCCGGGCAGGTGGGGATCCTCGAAGCGCTGACACCGGTGCACGGCGTGCTGCTTCTGGCCGGGGCGAGCGGGCTGGAGAATTTCGCAAACCTGACGGCGCCGGAACGCGAGCGGCTGCGCGACGCCTTCGGGCGGCTTCACGAACGCGCCGACCTCATCGTCCTCGACACAGGCGCCGGCGTTTCGCGCAACGTGATCGAATTCGCGGCGGCGGCGGACGAAGTGATCGTCGTGACGACGCCGGAGCCGACGTCGCTGGTGGACGCGTACGCGACGGTCAAGCTGCTGGCGCGCGAGCCGGAGACGGGCGCGATCCGGCTGGTGGTGAACCAGGCGGCGGATCGGGCGGAAGCGGACCGGGTGTCGGCGGGGCTGGTGTCGGTCGCGCGGCGGTTCCTGCAGGCGGACGTGGACCGGTTGGGGTACGTGCTGCGCGACCCGGCGGTCGGAAGGGCGGTGTGCGCGCGGGTTCCGTTTGTGGTGGCGGAATCACGGAGCGCGGCGGCGGGGTGCGTGAGGAATCTTGCGGCGCGACTTTTCAACGGAATTGCTGGAAATCTCGAGCGCCCGGGTTTTGTGGAGCGGATGTTCGGGTTCCTGCGGCGCGGGGCTTAAGAGGCTGCAGCCACAAAGCCTTTCCAATAAGGGAGTTAAGTTATGGCGCGCCCGACAGTCCCTTCTTCGACGCGCCTGTTAGCCTCAAGCTTGGGAATCGCGGCCCTTCTCGCTGCTCTGCTCTGGAGCCTCGGCGCCGGGCTGGACCTGGCCTCGGCGCTCTTCCGCTCCCTGATTGCAGCATTCCTTATGTTCTTGCTGGGGCTTGTGTTAGGGCGATCGCTTGAGGACACCCTGAAACGGGAGTCGCCGCCAGGCGCGCCCGGGAAAAAGGAGGAAAATGATAAGAAAGCCCCTTGACCTAACTTTTATATATTATAAACTATCTACGTCCCTCCGACAGCACACCTTTCACGGAGCCCGGCCAAATGCCCACCAAGACCTCGAAAGCCGACGTAGACGCCCTCTGGAAACGCTTCGCTGAGACCCACGACCCCGCCGTCAAGAACCTCCTCATCGAGCAGTACCTCCCCATCGTTCGCTACGTCGCCGAACGCCTCATGTCCAAGCTCCCCCAGAACGTCGAGGTCGAAGACCTGACTTCCGCCGGCATCTTCGGCCTCATGGACGCCGTCGATAAGTTCGAGCCCGAGCGCAACATCAAGTTCGAAACCTACTGCACCAACCGCATCCGCGGCGCCATCCTCGACGAACTCCGCAATCTCGACTGGGTCCCCCGCCTCGTCCGCTCCCAGGCCCATCGCCTCGAACGCGGCGCTAATCACCTCGAAACCCGCCTCGGCCGCACCCCGACCGAATCGGAACTCGCCCAGGAACTCGGCGTCTCCCTCCCGCAACTCGGCGAGATCCGCCGCGAAACCACCGCCGCCGCCGCCCTCTCCATGCACAAGCGCTGGACCGACATGGACGACCAGACCGGCCTCCAGACCGTCGAAATCGTCGAAGATCACCACGACCTCGACCCTTCACGCGACATCCAGAAAAAGGAACTCGTCGCGCTCATCACCAAGGGCCTCTCCCGCAAGGAACGCCTCATCCTCCTGCTCTACTACTACGAAGAACTCACCATGAAGGAAATCGGCGCCACCCTCGACCTGTCCGAGTCCCGCGTCTGCCAGATCCATTCCAAGATCATCAGCCGCCTCAAGGACGAACTCTCCCGCCGCAGGACCGACCTCCTCTAGCAATCCAGTCCTTTGAACACCCGCGGGGCGGAAGCGGCTCGGTCGCTTCCGCCCCGCTTCTTTTTTTTCGCCCCCGCAAATGTCGTAGAATCAGGGTATGCCCGTCGAGCCCCTGAACCTTTCGCTGGCCCGAAGCGACGCGGCGCAGCAGGTGCAGAACCTGTTCGCGCAGGCGGATCGCGCCGGCCGTGCGGCAGCCGGCGAGAAAGGTCAGGCTGTCGCGGCGCACGATGCGATGGCGGTGACCGGCCCCGACCCCGCGTCCGAAGCTTCGAGGATCCGCGAGGAGGAGACGGGCGGTTCGGGGTCGTGGGAGGGGACGCCGCACGCGCCGGAACCTGAAGCGAATCCTGAAGAGGTTCCTTCCGCCGACCTTGCCGGCCTGGGACACCGCATCGACATCACGGCGTAGGAGCGCGCAGGTCGCGGCGCGGTGAGCATCCCGGCTTTCGCGGGAGGTAAAATCGGGCGCGAAACGGTTACCCACCATTTGAAAACCACGGCGCTTCTTGCCGCGTCACGGCCGGCCCGACCCTCGACCTTACCCCTGAATCCCCGGCTTTGGCCGAGGAAGTGCGCGCGCCCGCCGTTTGCGTCTGTACTGAATTGAGCGATTCAGGCCGGTCATCGGCGACGAAGGCGGCGTCCCCCGCGCGGCGGACGGAACCGCAGGCCCCGGTCGGGACGCGAGATCCGCGGGAGGCGCATCATGAAATGGACCGGGATGTACCTTTTCGGCTTCATCGTGCTCATCGGCGGCGTTCTGGCCGCGCTCTGGAAACTGGGAGTGCTGGCCAGCATCGGCACAACCTGGACCGTGATCGGCGTCGTCATCCTGCTCGGGGTAGGAATCATGTTTGCCGTGTCCAGCAGCGGCACCAAGGAAAACATCGAAATCGACCGCACCTGATCCGTTGCCGCATTCCAAATGAGGCCTTCTTATTCTCATGATCAGTCCCTCCGATATTTTCCGCGGCAAAATCCTGATCGTGGACGACCAGGAAGAAAATGTCCGACTGCTGGACCGCATGCTTTGCGGCGCCGGCTATTCCAGCGTCGCCTCGACGATGGATCCAACCCGGGTCTGTGACCTTCACCGCAACAACCGTTACGACCTGATCCTGCTCGATCTAGAGATGCCGGTCATGGACGGTTTCCATGTGATGGCGGGCCTCAAGGAAATCGAATCCGAGGGCTACCTGCCGGTGCTGGCCGTCACGGCCCAGCCCTCCTACAAACTGGCCGCGCTCAGGGCGGGCGCGAAGGACTTCATCAGCAAGCCGTTCGACCTGGCCGAGGTGTTGATGCGGGTGCGCAATATGGTGGAGGTCCGGCTGCTTCATGAAGCGGCACGCAGCCACGCCAAGGCGCTGGAATCCCTGGCGCTGAACGATCCGCTGACGGGCCTGGCGAACCGGAGGTTGCTGGGCGAAAGAATGTCGATGGCCCTCGTCCACGCGAGAAGGAACAAGCACGCCATGGCGGTGGTTTTCCTGGACCTGGATGGCTTCAAGCAGATCAACGACACGCTGGGGCACGCTGCCGGGGACGCCCTGCTGAAGGAGGTCGCCGGGCGACTGGTGGCGACGGTGCGCGAAGAGGACACGGTGGCGCGCCTGGGTGGCGACGAATTTGTGATAGCCCTGTGGTCCGTCCAGGACGCCGAGCAGGCTTCGGCGGTGGCCCAGAAGGCAATCGACGCCGTGGCGCAGCCCTACGTTATCGAGGGGCATCCGGTCCGCATCACCACCAGCGCAGGAGTCGGGATTTACCCGGTCCACGGGGCAGACACGGAAACGCTGATGAAGAGCGCGGACCTGGCCCTGTACGAGGCCAAGCACGCGGGCAAGAACGCCTGCCGGATGGCAGCTTGCGTCGGCCCCGTTGCCAGCCCATGAGAGGCTGATGGAATGCGGGCCGCCGACCGACCGGCGTGGAATTTTGTCACGCTAACTCATCGCGCTGGCCTGACCGCTTTCGGATCGACCGCAAGCTTTCGCCAGCGAAGGTTGAGAGAGTGAGAAACAGTCGCCCGGAGGCACGCGGCGCCGGCCCGTCCGGCGTGCCTCGAAAACCTCAGATTCCACTCTAAACGCCTCTCTCGCGCCGGACGGGCTGGTGTCGCGGGCCGTAGGACAAATGTTTCTCACGCTCTCAGACCCGATACGCTTCACACCATTGCCGATCCGCCGCACAATCCCCTCCCATGCCCCGCCCCCTCGACTTCCTCCTGACCAACGACGACGGCATCCACGCCCCCGGCCTCGTCGCGCTTCGCTCCGCCTTCGAAAGCCGCACGCGCACCGCCGTGGCCGCGCCGGCCTCGCAGCGCTCGGCCGTCGGCCACTCCATCACGATTCACCACCCGATCCTCTGCGACTCCGTGCCGCTCGGCGGCCGCCGCCACGGCTTCGCCGTCGATGGGACCCCCGCCGACTGCGTCAAGCTCGCCCTCTGCGAACTCCTCCCCGCCCCGCCGCGCTTCGTCCTCTCCGGCATCAATTTCGGCGCGAACCTCGGCGTGAACGTGTTCTACAGCGGGACCGTGGCAGCGGCCATGGAAGCGGCGTTCGCCGGGATCCCGTCGTTTGCGATTTCGCTGTGCACGAAGGAAAACCCGCGCTGGAAGGACGCCGCGGTGATCGCGCGAAAGGTGGTCGAGGAGTTCGCTCCGTTTGTCGAAGGCACGCCCGTCTGCCTCAACGTGAATATCCCCAACATTCCCGCGGCAAAGATCCGCGGCGTCCGGATCGCGCTCCAGGCTCCCGTCGCCTGGGAGGATTCCTTCCACCGCCGACAGGACCCTCGCGGCCGGACGTATTTCTGGATGGATGGCGACCAGGTGCACAGGAAACGCAAAGGCGTGGCGCCGCACGAGGTGACGGACATCGAGGCCGTCCTTGCCGGCTACGTCTCGCTCACGCCCCTTCGGCTCTCCCTTACCTGCGAGGACACGTTCCGGAAGCTCGCGAAACCGCGCCGGGGCCGCTGAGCGTGAAAACAATCCCCGCGGTCCAGGCTGCATCGGCCCCGTGTTGATTGTTGAAGGGTCTTTCGATTGAGGGCCGACTCTGCCCGGCCCACAGGGATTGTTTTCACGCTCAGAGGGAAAAACGACAATTGCCGAGAACAGGCAAGCTGGCGCACTGACCGCCACCAAGGCCCTCGTCTCGTTGTTTTTCGCGAGAGCGCGGGGAAAAAGCGATCGACGGCGCGCGGTCGGGGATCGCGAACCGACGTCGAGCCCTTCCGACGTCGGGGCGCGAGGTCCGACTGCCGACGGCGATCGATTTTTCCCCGCGATCTCTGACCTATTTCGCCGGTTTCATGAGGTCCGGGTCGTCCCGCATGAACTTCTCGGTGCACTCCGGGCAGACGCCGTGGCTGACCTTTGCGCCGGTCCGGGTCGAGATGTACCCCTCCACGCGCTCCCAGAAATTCTGGTCGCTTCGTACCTTCTTGCAGTAGGAACACATCGGGATGATGCCGCGAAGCTCCTTCAACTCGGCGTTCGCCTTCTCCAGTTCGCGGACGCGGTCCGCCAGGCGGTTTTCGAGTTCCACTACCCTCACTCCCGCGGCGATCCGGGCGCGCAATTCCTCGGGAGTGAAGGGCTTCGTGACGTAGTCATACGCGCCGGCTTCCAGCGCTTCGACGATCGCCCGTTTGTCGGAGAGTGTGGTGAGCATCAGGATGTGAATCGGCGCGCCCCCGGCAGCTCGCACCTTCCGGCAGACGTCGATACCGGACAAGCCGGGCATCATGAGATCCAGGACGGCCATGAGGGGGCGGTCGGGGCGTTGAAGGACGTCCCAGGCGGCGTCGCCGTCCGCGACCGAGACTGCTTCGTGGCCCCAGCGCGACAGCGAGATTTCCAGCAGCTTCCGGGACACCGGGTCGTCTTCCGCCATCAGGATTCTCATACCCGCTCCTGCTGAATGTGCTTCTGGAGTTCGTCACGGAGACGTTTGAGTTCGGTCTCGAGGGCCGGGACGGCGTCAATTGCCGAGGGATCCTTGGCACGGGCGGCTTCCTCGACCGCCTGCGCGGCGAGCGTCGCGGGGATCGCGCTGAATATACCGGCGGCGCCCCGGATGGAGTGGGCCGCGCGTTCGAGACCGGCGAAATTGTTCTCCGCGACCGCCATGCGGATGGCCGAGGTCATGCGCTCGTAATCGTGGACGTAGGTAACGGCGAGTTCCAGCAGCACCTCCGGATCGCCGCCCACGCGTTCAAGCGCCTCGGCCGCCGCGAACGCGTGAGAGGAGGAGCCTCCACCCGCACTGGCAGCCTCGACCGCTTCGACGAGATCCCGGGCATCAACGGGCTTCGAAATGTAGAGCGTCATCCCCGCCTGGAGAAATCGCTCGCGATCCCCCGCCATCGAGTGCGCCGTCATCGCGACAATCGGCACCTGGCGGGCCCGCTCCCCCGCTTCGCCCCGCCGGATCGCCAGCGTGGCCGCGACTCCGTCCATGTCGGGCATCTGGACATCCATCAGCACCACATCGGGGACCTCCGCACGGATCGCTTCCAGCGCAGCGTGGCCGTCCGTGACCGCGGTCACCAGGTGCCCCCTCCGGGCGAGGATCACCGTCGCCAGCCGCTGGTTGATCGCATTGTCCTCGGCCAGCAGGATGCGCAATCGCCGCGCGGCTCCGCCTTCCACGGCGTGGGCCCTCGCGACATCGTCTACGATCGAGCGGGCGAAGGAATACTTAGAAGTGAAATGAAACGTGCTTCCCTTACCGGGCTCGCTCTCAAGCCAGAGGCGGCCGCCCATCAGGGCCACGAGCTGGGTTGAGATCGCGAGCCCGAGACCGGTGCCGCCGTAGCGACGCGTGGTGGATGCATCGGCCTGGGTAAACGCCTCGAAAATTGCCGACTGCTTGTCCTTCGGGATCCCGATCCCTGTGTCCCTCACACTGCAGCGGACCACGACCGAGCCGTCGCTCGAGGGTTCGAGCGCCACCGTCACCTCGACTTCGCCACGGGAAGTAAATTTTACGGCGTTCGCGATGAGGTTGTTCAGGACCTGCCCCAACCGGAGCGGGTCGCCTGTCAGGCGCTCCGGGACATCCGGCGACAGCGAATACCCGAGCCGGATTCCCTTTTCCCTGGCCCGGAAGGTCTGCAGCTTGACCGCATCCTGGACCACCGAGCGGATGTTGAATGGCACCCGGTCGAGCTCCAGCTTCCCGGCCTCGATCTTTGAAAAGTCGAGGATGCCGTTCAGGATCGAGAGCAGCCCCTGCGCAGACCGCTTCACGGTGACCAGGTACTCGCGCTGTTCCGCCGTGAGTTCCGTCCCCAGCGTCAGCTCCGTCATGCCGAGAATCCCGTTCATCGGCGTGCGGATCTCGTGGCTCACGTTCGCGAGAAATTCGCTCTTCGCACGGTTCGACGCCAGCGCCGCTTCCCGCGCCTGCAGCATTTCCTGGTCCGCGGCCTTCCGGACGGAGATGTCCCGTGCGAACCCCGTAAAGCTCCAGGCGTCGCCTCTCTTCGCCGGGACAATGACAAGCTCGACCGGGATCTCGCGGCCGTCGCGGGCCAGCCCGGGCATCTCGATGGGACGGTTGACGACGGATCCCTCGCCAGTCCGCACAAACTCCGCGATGCTGCGGGTGTGAGATTCGCGGAAGCGCTCCGGCATGATCAGGTCGGCGACCCTGCGCCCGATCGCCTCCGCTTCTGACCACCCGAACATCTCCGCGGATCGCGGATTCCACGCGCGGATGACTCCGTGCCCATCCATCCCGATAACCGCGTCGCTCGTCTTCTCGAACATCAGCCGGATTTCCTCGTCCCGGCGCTTCAGGTCCGCATTCACCCGGGAAAGCTCTTCCGCTTTCTCGTGAAGCTGGATTTCCTTCTCGCGGTGCTCGGTAAGATCGGACATCGAGCCCAGGTGGCCGATGACGCGGCCCTCGGGGTCGTGAAGCGGCGTGGCGCGGCTTGAGAGGAAGGAAACGCGGCCGTCGGGGGCTCGAAAACGATGGTCGCAGGTGAATTCGCGGCCGGCGAGCGCGGACTCGTACCACTCGCGCTGGACGCGTTCGGCGTCGTCCGGATGAAGCGCCTTTGACCATCCGGGGCCGCGGGCCTCCTCCGGGGTCATTCCCGCCATCCGGCACCAGGCTTCGTTCACAAACGTGCAAAGGCCCTGGGCATCGGTCGCGAAGATCGGCAGGGGGGCAAGGCGCGCCAGGGTCTGGAAGCGCTGGAGCGCGTCCTGGGCGGCGGACTCCGATTTCCGGGCGTCGGCCGACAATTCCTCGGCAAGCAGGAGCGCGCGGAGGCGCGTCCCGGCAAGAGACCAGACGATCACCGCAAGGAGGAGAGCCACCAGGGTGCCGCCGACCAGGACATAGGTGGCGTCGCGCGCCAGGGTGCCGGACGGGAAAGTCGGGCGCGGGGCGACGGCGAGCGTCCAGGGGCGACCGGCACATTCAAACCGCCTGATGGCGAGCGGTCGGCCCTTCATCGATGACTGAAAATCCGGGTCGCTGAACAGGGTGGCGTCCGTCATCTCGAGCCCGTCAAACAGGGCGATCGCGACGCCGGGCTCCCGCTCGGCAAACGCCGCGCTCACGAGATCGCCCATGCGGAAGGCGCAAAAAACTACCCCAAGGAAGGCCGCCCTCCGTTCCTCGACAGTTCCTGTCGGCTGGCCGTTCGCGTAGACCGGAAGGTGGAGAACGGCGCCGGACTGGCTGCCCCCTTCGGGATACTGCGCCAGCGTGAGCGGGGCCGTAAGGGAAGCGGCGCCGGTATCGCGTGCACGATTGAGGGCGGCCTGACGGGTCGCATCGTGGCCGGCATCGACCCCGAAAGCGCGGATGTTCTCGCCGTCGAAGGGTTCGATATACACGATGGGAAAATATTCGGCCCTCACCCCGGCTGGCCGCAGCGTGTACTCTGGAAATCCCTCGGCACGGACGGCGGAAATGACGGCGGGCAAGCGGTCGGCCGTGACGCGGGGGGCAAATCCCATCGCCTGGACACCGGGGTAGCGCTCCTGCAGCCTCAGCCTCCCGACGTACTCGTGCCACTCTTCCCGCTCAACCGACTTGCTCGCGGCAAAGAGGCCCTGCGCACCGCTCAGGGAGTTCTCGTAGATTTCCATCCGGGCCATCAGGTGATCGCGGCGTTCCTCCGCTTCCCGGTCCAGGCGCGTCATGTCGTCCGCCCGGGCCGCTCGCAGCAGCATGGCCCAGGAAACGAACGTCGCCAGTGTGCCCAGCAGGAAGAACGCAGCGGCCAGCAGAAGCGGCCTGCGAGCACCCGCCGGCTCGTGGAGAGAGGGAGACATTTCCCGGTAGCATGTCCGATGACAGGGGGATGGCACAAGCATGGAGAGGTCTCCGCTCCGGGCGTAGAATCCCCGGCATGCCGCCCCCCCGGTCTTCCCCGCTTCGCCGCCGCGCCCGTCGACACCTCTGGCAGCCGTTCACGCAGATGCAGGCGTGGGAGAGCGAGGAATTCCCCGTCATCGTTTCGGCCAGGGGCACGACGCTCACCGACGCCGATGGGAAGCGCTTCATTGACGGCAACGCCAGCCTGTGGTGCAACGTCCACGGGCACCGGCATCCGAGGATCGACGCAGCAGTGAAGCGGCAATTGGCGAGGGCGGCGCACACGACGCTGCTCGGGCTGTGCCACCCGGGGGCGATCGAGCTGGCGGAGCGGCTCGCCGCGATGGCCCCGCGAGGGCTGACGCGGGTGTTCCTGTCGGACTCCGGCAGCGAAGCTCTCGAGGTCGCGCTGAAAATGGCGTTCCAGCACTGGCGGCAGCGCGGCGAGGCGCGGGATACGTTTGTGACGTTTGGTGGCGCCTATCACGGGGACACGCTGGGCGCGGTGAGCGCCGGCGCAATCTCGCTCTTCCAGGGGCTGTTCAAGCCGCTTCTGTTCCCGACAGTCCAGGTGCCGTGCCCGTACTCGCCCCGGGACCCCGCGGCGGCCGCAATCCGGACGCTGGCGGCGCTCAAGAAAGTGCTCCGGGCCAAAAAGAAACGCGTGGCGGCGGTCGTGCTCGAACCGGTCGTCCAGGGCGCCGCGGGAATCCTGCCGCAGCCGCCGGGGTTCGTGCGGGCCGTGCGCGATCTCTGCTCAGAGGCCGGCACGCTTCTCATCGCCGACGAAGTCGCCGTCGGGTTCGGCCGCACGGGGAAAATGTTCGCGTGCGAGCACGACGGGGTGACGCCGGACCTGCTCGCGCTGGGAAAAGGAATCACGGCGGGATACATGCCGCTCTCCGCGACGCTCGCGACCGAAGCGATCTACGAATCGTTTCTCGCCCCGTGGCACGAGATGCGGCAGTTCTTCCACGGCCACACGTTCGCCGGGAATCCCCTCGCCTGCGCCGCTGCCAACGCTTCGCTCGACGTCTTCCGTCTCGAACGCACCCTCGAACGCCTCCCCGCGAAAGTCGCTTTCTTTGCGAGCCGACTCGAGCGCTTCCGCGACCACCCCCACGTCGGCGACGTCCGTTCGCGAGGCCTGATGGGCGCGGTGGAACTGGTGGCGAAGCGGCCGGGGACGGCGTACCCGATGGATCTGCGGATGGGACACCGGGTCGTCCTCGAATGCCGGCGTCGCGGCGTTGTGCTGCGGCCGCTCGGGGACGCGGTCGTCGTCATGCCGGCGCTCGCGATGGACACGAGGACGATGGGCCGGATGTTCGACGTGCTCGAGGAGAGCGTCGGGGCCGCCACGCGAGCGTAGTTCGCCGGGGACCGCCCCGCGGCATAGAATCAGCGGGGCATGGACACTCCCACCCCCGCCGCCCGCCGCCCGATCTCCACGCTCGCCCTGGTGGCGGCCGCGACGGCGATCCTCGCGCTTCCCCTCGTCCCCGCCCTCGTCGGCACCGCCGCGCTCTCGGACATCCGTCTTTCGGAAGGCGCCCGGCGCGGACGGCGGCTCGCCATTGCCGCGGTCGCCCTGGGAATCTTCTGGTTCGTTGCGGAAGGCGCCCTCGCCGCCGCGCTCATCCTCAAGCCCGAGTTTCTCTTCACCCGGCTCTATCGCGAACGCATCGAGCACGGCCACGTCTCCGCCGTCAGGGCTCTTTCCATTGTCGCCCAGCAGCAGGAATTGCTGAGGCGCGAGGACGAGGACGGCAACGCGGTTCACGACTACTGGTCCACGGACATCGCGTGGCTGTACCGGATCGCGATGGAGAAAAAGGGGCGGCCGGACATCATGGGCCTCGACGTCGCCGGGGCGGACGCGGCGGCGGCCGACGGCACCCGCCCCACGCCACGTGACGGCTACCTCCTCCGCACCGTGCCCGGGGTTGACCGGCTGACCCAGTACGCCGCCACGGCCTACCCCGCGTCCTACGGCGTGGACGGGCTCCGCACTTTCTACATCGACGAACGCGGCATCGTCTGGTCCCGCGACATCGGGGGCGGCCCCGCCCTCCAGCGCATCGACGAACCGGAAGCGCAGGGATGGAAACGGGAGGACGCGCCGTAGACGCGGGGAGAGAGACGGAAGAGCACCGGTGACAGGGAAACGCCCCGAGGATCGCTTCTCAGCCCCTGCGCTCTTCCGCTCCTAGATTCCCTCGATGGCCGTCAACGCGGCCCGCATTTCACGGATCACCGTCCGCGCTTCGTCCGACGTCACTTTCTTGAACCTCAGCTTGGTCCCCGGCGGCGACTGCGCGATCAGCCGCGTGTCGATCGAAGCGAAGAATGCGAGCTTCTGGTAGCCGCCCGTCGTCGGCCTGTCCGCCATGAGGAAGATGGGCTTCCCGTCCGGCGGGAGCTGGATTGTGCCGGGCGAAATTCCTTCGGACAACATGGTGGAAGCGCCCGGGGGAAATTCCGGCGCATCGCTTCGGTAGCCCGAGCGGTCCTGGAGGACGCTCAGGATGATTTCTCCGCCGTCGAGATTGGCGGAATCGGAGTCGTCGCCGGGCATAAAACGGACGATCGGCGCTTCGCCCGGCATCGGGGCAAGATCTTTCGGGACCGTCCGGCCGTTTGCGGGGGGCGGGGTTTCCAGGGCGATGCGGGCGCCGGCGCTCAGGGTCTTGCCGATGCCGCTGCGGGTGTCGGTGGCGGCGCTTCCCAGGTAACGCTTCGCCGAAATTCCGCCGGCGAGCGCGAGGTAGCCCCAGTGTCCGCGGTGGCGGCGGTCGAAGACGAGTTCTTCGCCGGCCTTGGCATCGACGCGTTCGTACATCGGGACGGGGCGGCCGGCGATGAGGGCGCCGAAGTCGGCACCGCCGAGGGCGAAAGAGGCGCGGGCGGAGAAGCGGATGCGGGGGGCGGGGTAGGTGTACTCGAGGGTGGCGGCGCCTTCGCGGTTGCCGGCGGCGAGGTTGGCGAGGCGCATGGCGATGCGGTCCATGGCGCCGGAAATGGTGACGCCCTGGTGCCCGAATCCGCCGCGGCCGAGGTCCTGCACGGTGGTGAGGAGCCCGGCGTGGCGGATTTCGCCGATGGTATAGGGGCTCTCGAAGATGGTCGATTCCGCCTGCGGGATTTCGAATTCGTGGCGATCGACGGCCTTGAAGATGACGCGGTCCCCGGGCTGGTAGAGGAACGGGTCGGGGCGGCGCCAGTCGATGACGCGCATGTTCGTGCGGCCGATGATGTTCCAGCCGCCGGCGGTGTCGGAGGGGTAGATTCCGGTGTGAACGGAAGCGACGCCGACCGAGCCCGGCACGACGCGCGGCCTCGGCGAGCGAAGGCGCGGCGTCACGAGCTCCGGCGGCAGCCCCACGATGTACGCAAATCCGGGCGTGAACCCCATGAACGCGACGCGATACTTCCCCGCCGCATGCCGGCGGCAGACTTCTTCCGGCGCGAGTCCCGTGTGCTCGGCCACCCGCGCCAGGTCCGGTGCGTCCGGCCCGCCGTAGACGACCGGGATCTCCACGCATTTGGCCTGCCCCGGGTCCTCCGGCGCGTCCCCCAGCGACTCCACCAGCGACTGCACCTCGGCGGGGTCAACAATGAGCGGGTCGAAAACAATGCACAGCGAGCACGCCCCCGGCACGGCGTCGCGGAGCCATTTCGGGTTCTTCTCGACCAGCCGCCGCCGCAGCCCGCTCGCACGGAACGCAACCGCCGGGTCGGCCGACGCCGGCCAGCGCACGATCAGCCTGCTATCCCCTTCCTGCGTGTATTTCATGCAGCCCCCATCGGCCGGACCACGACACCCGCCCGTTCAAGAGCTTCCCTCGCCGCCCGCGCCGTCGCCAGCGCCCCGGGAGAATCCGTGTGCACGCAGAATGTCCCCGCGTCCACCTCGACTTCGCTCCCGTCACTCGCGGAGACACGACGCTTCAGTGCCAGTTGGACGGCGCGTTTTGCCGAAGCGTCCTCGCCCTGCAGAAGCGCCCCGGGCTGGCCGCGCGGCACGAGCGTTCCGTCCGCCCGGTACGCGCGGTCGAGGAACGCCTCGCCGACGACGCGCACCTTCGCCTCCCGCGCCGCCTTCTCCAGCGGCGAACCCGCCTGCGCCACGAGAATCGGGATCCCCAGCGCCCGAACCGCTTCCGCCACCGCCTTCGCCACCTTCGGCTCCCGCGCCGCGTGGTACAGCATTCCGTGAAGCTTCACGTGCTGCACCGGCGCCTTCACGTGACGGCGGAACTCCTCGACCTGCGCGCTCACCGCCGCTTTCGCTTCTTCCGCCCCCACCGGCCGCTCGACGCGCCCGTCGGCCAGCCCCGGGTGCGCCCCGACTCCCACCCCCCGCGCTGCCGCCGCTTCCGAGAGCCGGCTGATCGTCGCCGGTCCCCCGGCATGCACGCCGCACGCGATGTTCACGGAGGTGACGACCTCCAGAAAGGGCAAGTCCGCTGCCGGGTCGGGGGATTCCCCGGCGTCGGCGTTGAGGTCGATGAAGCGCGTCATGGGTGTTCGGGGGGCTAACCCCGAGGGTATGGAGTACCAAAGAAGAGGCTTGGATGCGAGGAGAAACAGGGTGCATGGCCGGGATTGCGGTAGCTTTTGAGGGGGGACTTGGCTCGAGTCATGGCCGCGAAAGGGCAAACTCAAAACTGCGAAACGCAAAGCCAAACGCCAAAGGCAAAACGGAGAAACAAATTCACGTATGACGCCACACGGCAGGCCATTCGACGACGCCGCCTGACTCGCCGTTTCCCCTCCCGGCTCCCTGCAAGACCGGCCACGCACCCGTAGAAACACGGGGGTTAGGGCGCCCGCCACCGCCGCAGGGCTTCGCAGGTCGCCGCCATGTCCGCGGTCATGGGCGCTTCGAAGCGCATATCGACGCCGGAAGGGTGCGTGATGCGGATCGCAAAAGCGTGCAGGGCGTGACGGGCGAGGAGCGGTTCCTGGATGCCGAGGTCGGCGGGTTTCTTGTCCCACCGAAGCTGCCACTCATACAGCGTCTCACGCCAACCGTACGCTTCGTCCGCGATGATCGGGTGGCCGATGAACGCCATGTGCACGCGGATCTGGTGCGTCCGCCCGGTTTTAGGATGGCATTTCACGAGCGTGAACCCGCGAAAGCGCTCGAGGACTTCCCACCGCGTCTGCGACGTCTTCCCTTCGCTGTCCTTCCGCACCGCCATTTTTTCCCGATCCTTCGGGTGCCGGCCGATCGGCGCGTCGATCCAGTCGCCGTCGAGGCGCGGCTCGCCCTCGACGATCGCGAGGTATTCCTTCTCAAGCAGGCGCTCCTGGAACTGAAGCGACAGGTACGTGTGGGCGTTCGCAGTCTTCGCGCAGACGATCACGCCGCTCGTGTCCTGGTCCAGCCGGTGCACGATCCCCGG
>JAIOPR010000314.1 GCA_021413805.1 Planctomycetota bacterium | reverse complement strand
GACCGGCCTGGGTGTCTACGGCATCGCGTTCGGCGGCTGGTCGTCGAACAACAAGTTCGCGATGCTCGGGAGCCTCCGCGCCAGTTCCCAGGTGCTTTCCTACGAAATTGCGATGGGCCTCGCGCTCATCGCCATTTTCATGACCAGCCAGACGGTGGACCTCAACCGCATCGTCGCGGACCAGTCCGGGACGTGGTTCGGGTTCATCCCCAAGTGGAACGCGCTTCGCCAGCCCCTCGCGTTCGTGATTTTCTTCGTCGCCGCGTTCGCGGAGACGAACCGGTTGCCGTTCGACCTGGCGGAGTGCGAAGCGGAGCTGGTCGGCGGGTACCACACCGAGTACAGCTCCATGAAGTTCTCGCTGTTCTTCCTCGCGGAATACGCGGCGATGTTTTCGTCGTGCTGCATGATCACCACGCTCTTCCTCGGCGGCTATTCCCTGCCCGGTCTCCACGCCGGCGAGCATGCCAACTTCTTCAGCCTGGTATCGCTGGTCGTCTTCTTCACCAAGGTCTCGCTCCTCCTGTTCTTCTTCATCGTCGTGCGCTGGACGCTTCCCCGTTTCCGCTTTGACCAGCTCATGCAGCTCGGGTGGAAGACGCTGATCCCGCTGGGGCTCGCGAATATTTTCGCGACCGGGGTGGTGGCGCAGCTATGAACCTCCGCGACGCGTTCTTCGTGACGTTTTCGTTCATCGCCATCTTCAGCGGGTTCCTCACGGTGTCCCGCCGGGACCCGATGTATTCCGCGCTGTCCCTGATCCTGTTCTTCGGGGCGATCAGCGGCGTCATGATGATCCTGCAGGCGCCTTTCCTCGCGATGATGCAGCTCATGGTGTACGCGGGGGCGATCCTCGTCCTTTTCCTGTTTGTGATCATGCTGCTCGCACTCCGGGGAGAGGAAGTCGGCGGCGAACGGCCGTGGCCGCTCCAGCTCCTGGCCGGGACCGGGTGCGCCGTGCTGTTCGGCCTTCTTTCCGCCGCCATCCTCCGCGCTCATTTCTCGGGCGGCGCTCCCCCGCCGGTCCCCGAAGCGTTCGGGTCGCCTGAAGAAGTCGGCAAGTCGATGTTCGCGGATTTCGTCCTGCCTTTCGAAATCGTCTCCGTCCTGATCCTCGCCGCGACCATGGGAGCGGTGGTTCTCGCGAAGAAGCACCTCGAAAAGCCCGATGGACCCGCCGGCGGAGAAGGCGACACCGGGCACGTGGCAGGGGGCGGACACTGATGCTCACGCTTCATAATTGCCTCCTCCTCGCCGCGCTCCTGTTCGTCACGGGCGTCTTCGGTGTCGTCGCGCGCCGGAATGTCCTGATCGTCCTGATGTCGGTCGAGCTCATGCTCAACGGCGCCAACATCGCCTTTGTGTCCTTCGCCCGCTTCTACCCCGGCAGCTCGCTCGCCCCCGCCGGGCACGTCTTCGTCCTTCTCACCATGGCGGTCGCCGCAGCGGAAGCCGCTGTCGGCCTCGCGATCGTGATGGCCTGGTTCCGCAATCGCAAATCCGTCGATACCGACGACATGAGGACCCTCCGCTGGTGAACGAAGCCTCCCGCTGCCTCGCCGCTCTGCCGTTCCTGTGCCTCGCCGGGTTCCTGGCGAATGGCCTGCTGGGCCGCCGTATGGGCCGGCAGGCGGGCATGATCATCGGCGTCGCGGCCGCGGTCGGGTCGTTTTTGCTCGCGATCCCGGTGGCGATGGAAGTTTTCTCCACGGGCGAGCCGGTCAAGGTGCGGCTCTTCACGTGGCTGGACATTTCCGACCTCCAGGTGAATTTCGCGTTCCTGTGTGACCGGCTGAGCGTCGTGATGCTGCTCGTGGTGACGGGCGTAGGGTCGCTGATCCACCTCTACAGCGCCGGGTACATGGCGCATGACAAGAGCGTGCCGCGGTACTTCGCGTACCTGAACCTGTTCATGTTCGCGATGCTGCTCCTCGTGCTCGGCGACAACCTGCTCCTGATGTTCGTCGGGTGGGAAGGCGTCGGTCTCTGCTCGTACCTCTTGATCGGGTTCTGGTTCGAGGACCCCGAGAAGGCCTACGCCGGGCGCAAGGCGTTCATCGTGAACCGGATCGGCGACTTCGGGTTCGTTCTCGGCATGTTCGGGCTCTTCATGGTGCTCCGCACGTTCGACTTCGAGACGATCCGCGAGCACCTCGAAAACCCGCTGATCCGCGAGCGCCTTCTCCGCCAGATCCCCGCCGTCGAGATCTTCGGGCATAACCTGCTCCAGATCTCGCTCGTCGGCGCGATCACCCTTTGCCTCTTCATCGGCGCGACCGGCAAATCCGCGCAGATCCCGCTTTACGTCTGGCTCCCCGACGCGATGGCAGGCCCGACGCCCGTCTCTGCGTTGATCCACGCGGCCACGATGGTGACCTCCGGCATCTACATGATCTGCCGCCTGTCGCACCTGTTCGTCATGGCCCCGGACACCATGGCCATCATCGCCGGCGTCGGCGGCGCCACCGCCGTCTTCGCCGCCCTCATGGGCCTCGCCCAGAACGACATCAAGAAAGTCCTCGCCTACTCCACCGTTTCCCAGCTCGGCCTCATGTTCCTCGCCCTCGGCACCGGCGGCTTCTCCGCCGGCTTCTTCCACGTCTTTACCCACGCCTTCTTCAAGGCCCTCCTCTTCCTCGGCGCCGGCGCGATCATCCACGCCTGCCACCACGAGCAGGACCTCCGCCGCCTCGGCGGGCTGAAGGACCGGATGCCCCTCACCTTCGCCTGCTACGCCGTGGGCGTGCTCGCCCTCGCGGGGGTCCCGCCGTTCGCCGGTTTCTTCAGCAAAGACGAGATCCTCGTCGCCGCGTGGCACTATCCCGACCGCTTCGCCCACTGGAGCGCGTACCTGCCCTTCTGGGCGGCTCTCGCGGGGACCTTCCTCACCGCCTTCTACATGACCCGCCAGGTGCGCTACGCCTTCTTCGGCGCGCCCAG
>JAIOPR010000011.1 GCA_021413805.1 Planctomycetota bacterium | reverse complement strand
CCTCGTTCCCCTTCGCAAGGACCTCGCCATGCCCGGCTGGAAAGACTTCGTCGATGCCGCCCGCAAGCTCGTCCCCGAAATCACTGTCGCCGACCTCGAGGCCAGGCGCCGGCGCGGAGAGCACTTTGTCCTCCTCGACGTGCGCGAGGACGAAGAGCGCAAGGGCGGTTACATCCCGGGGGCGATCCACATCTCGCGCGGCATGCTGGAGTTCAAGGTCACGCAGGTCATCCCCGACACGGCGACGCCGATCGTGACGTACGACGCCGGCGGGAACCGGTCGCTTCTCGCGGGCAAGGCCCTCAAGGAACTCGGCTACCCGAACGTCGTGTCCCTCCAGGGCGGCCTCGGCGCGTACCGCGCTTCCAAGGGCAAAGTCGCCAAAGAACGCACCTGGTCGGCGGAGCAGCTCGAGCGGTACAGCCGGCACTTCATGCTCAAGGAAGTCGGCAAGGAGGGGCAGGCGCGGCTGCTGGACGCGAAAGTGCTGTGCCTGGGTGCAGGCGGGCTCGGTTCGCCGATCGCGCTCTACCTCGCGGCGGCGGGCGTCGGCACGCTGGGCGTCGTGGACAGCGACGTGGTGGACATCTCGAATCTCCAGCGCCAGGTGCTGCACACGACGGCGCGGGTCGGCGTGTCGAAGGTCGAAAGCGCGGCGAAGACGATCAACGCCCTGAACCCGGACGTCAGGGTCGTGCCGCACGCTTACCGGCTGACGCCGGACAACGTCATGGACGTGATGAAGGATTACGATCTTGTCATCGACGGCGCGGACAACTTCGCCACGCGCTACATGCTCAACGACGCGGCGTTCTTCCTGAAGAAGCCGATCGTCCACGGGTCGATTTTTCAATTCGAAGGGCAGGTCACGACGATCGCGCCGCATCTCGGCGGGCCGTGCTACCGCTGCATGTATCCCGAGGCGCCGCCGGCGGAATTCGCTCCTGGCTGAAACGAGGCCGGCGTCCTGGGCGTGCTCCCGGGACTCGTGGGCCTCGTGCAGGCGACGGAGGCCGTGAAGCTGCTTCTCAATATCGGCGAGACGCTCGTCGGGCGCCTGCTCATGTACGACTCCCTCGCGATGAAATTCCGCGATTTCAAGTCGCCGAAAGATCCGGGCTGTGCGCTCTGCGGGCCGAACCCGACGATTCTCGAGCTGGAAAAACTTCTCCCCGAAGCGGGGGGCGCGTGTGCGATGCCTTCGCGGGAACTGCCGCACGTCCCGGTTCCAGCGGTGGTGGCCCCGGCGGAACGTCGGCACTGAGCTGGACCGGCTCAGGGCTTGAAATACTCCGGCTCGTTCCCCGATTTCCACTTGATGTTGCAGCCCATGCTCGGCTTCTGCTCCGCCGGCGCCGCCTTGCCTGCGACCACCGCATCGAGCGCCGCACGAAGGTCCTTCCCGGTCACCGGCACTTGGTTCCCCGGCCGGCTGTCGTCCATCTGCCCGCGGTAGAAAAGTTTCTTCGCCTTGTCGAACAGGAAAAAGTCCGGGGTGCACGCGGCGCCGTAGGCTTTCGCCACGGCCTGCGACTCGTCAACGAGGTACGGGAAGACGTACCCCGCGACCTTCGCTTCCTCGATCATCTTCGCCGGCGAATCGTCCGGGTGCTCCTCGACGTCGTTCGAGTTGATCCCGAACACCGACACGCCCTTCGCCGCATACTCCTTTGCGAGCGCCGCGAACGGGTCGCGGATGTGTTTCACGAACGGGCAATGGTTGCACGTGAACACGACCATCACCGGGCCGCGAGCGTCGGCGAGCGAATGCTTTTTGCCGGAGGCGTCGGGAAGCGTGAACGCGGGCGCCGTGGCGCCGGGGGCGAGTTTCATTGTCGAGAGCGTGCGGACCATGGGGACCTCCGGGGAGTTTTCCCGAGCGTATCGGCGGAAAGTACCTCCGTCCACGGGGTCTTTGCCGCGTTCGCCGCCTCGCGTATCCTGCCCCGATGAACTCCGAAGCCGTGAAAGCCGAGGCCGCGCGGCTCGGATTCGAGCGCTGCGGCGTCGCGCTGGCCCGGAAGCTCCCCGACGGTGAGAATCTGAAAGCGTTCGTCGAGTCGCGTCTCCACGGCACGATGGACTGGCTCTCTTCGACCGTCGACAAGCGCGCGGACATCGGCACCGCGTATCCATGGGTCCGGAGCGTTATCGTCGCCGCGCTCTCGCACAAGCCGGCGGAAGACCGGGCTCCGGGCCGGGGCGAAGGGCTGGTCGCCCGGTATGCCGGCGGCGCGGACTACCACGTCGTCCTCACGAAGAAACTGCGCGAGCTCCGGAATTTCCTCCGCCGCGGCCCGCCCGCTTCGCACGCCGTCGCCGTCGTCGATACAGAAACGCTCATGGAAAAACCGTGGGCCCGCGAGTCCGGCGTCGCCTGGATAGGGAAGCACACCAACGGCCTCGATCCGCGCCTCGGGTCGTACTTTTCGCTCGGCGTCGTCATGTCGGAACTCGTCCTCGAGCCCGACGCGCCCGCGATCGACCACTGCGGGTCGTGCACCGCCTGCCTCGAAGCGTGTCCCACCCAGGCGCTGACCGCGCCTTACCGCATCGACGGCTCCCGGTGCATTTCGTACCTCACCATCGAGCATCGCGGGCCCATCGACGAAGCGCTTCGCCCCGGCATGGGCGCGTGGGTCTTCGGCTGCGACCTGTGCCAGGAGGCGTGTCCCTGGAACCGTGAAGCGCCGGCGACGCGGGAGCCGGCGTTCGTGGCGCGGCCGGGGCTGTCGACGCCGCGGCTGGGGGACTGGCTCTCGATGGACGAGGCGGCGTTCCAGGCGATGACCCGGGGGACCGCCCTGCGCCGCGCGAAACGGAACGGGCTGCGCCGGAACGCGGCGATTGCGATGGGGAATTCAGGGGATCCCGCGGCCCGGCCGGCGCTCATGGAAGCGGCCGGGGACGCCGACCCGGTGGTCGCGGAAGCCGCGCGCTGGGCTCTCGGGCGGCTCAAGCCAAACCCCCAGGGCGCCGATACGTAGCTCTCGGAGATACTCTCTCCCGGAGAACCCATGCGCCCTTTCATCCCCGCCGCCGCTTCGCTCGCCCTCCTGCTCGCCGCCTGCGTCAACCCGGGCGACCCGGATGAGGGGAAGCCCGACCCTGATCTCGCCACGCCGATCGAAATCGCCGGCGTCACGAATTTCGCGAAGATCACCGATGGCGTCTGGCGCGGCGCGCAGCCGACGGCGGAGGGGTTTGCGACGTTGAAGGCGATGGGCGTGAAGACCATCGTGAACCTCCACTGTTTCCAGTCGGACCGCGACGTTCTGCGGGGACTTGGCCTTCAATACGCCCATCTCAGGTGCACCGCGCTCGTCCCGGACGACGACAACGTCGCCCGGTTCCTCCGGATCGCGACCGATCCCGCGAACCGCCCCGTCTTCGTCCACTGCGAGCACGGTGCCGACCGCACCGGCGTCGCGATCGCGGCGTACCGCGTGACCGTGCAGGGCTGGCACATGACCAGGGCGCGGCGTGAGCTCCCGAGGTTCAACTTTCACGAGGTGTTCGTGCCGCTGGAGCGCTACCTGGATGGGTTCGACGAGGTGAAGATTCGCGAGAAGATGAAAAGCCTCGAAGTGAAGGTCGAAACCATCCCGTAGTCGGCGCGCAGCGCCCCTTAACCCTAACCTTCCCCTTATCCTTAACCAGCTGTTCGCACGGCTGACGACAGGTTAAGGATAAGGGAAAGGTTATGGTTAAGGGTCTGCCTTCGCGCCTGCGGCGCTTCGGCGGGCAACAAAAAAGCCCCGGCTTTTCGGCCGGGGCTCGTTTGATTCTGAGGGCGAACTACACGCGCTTCCCGATCTCGTCCCAGTTCGCCACGTTCCACCACGCATCGACGTAATCCGGGCGGCGGTTCTGGTACTTGAGGTAGTACGCGTGTTCCCACACGTCCACCCCGAACACCGCGTGCTTCCCGTCCATCAGCGGGTTGTCCTGGTTCGGCGACGACACGATCTCGTACTTCCCGTCCGCCGTCCGCGCCAGCCACGCCCAGCCGCTTCCGAACCGGCCCGTGCACGCCTCCTTGAACTTGCCCTTGAACGTCGCGAAATCCGTCCAGCCGCTCTTGATGATGTCGGCCAGCTTGCCTTTCGGTTCCCCGCCCGCCTTCGGCGCCATCCACGTCCAGAACATCGAGTGGTTCCAGTGCCCGCCCCCGTTGTTCCGCACCGCCGTCCGGATGTTCTCCGGCACCTTCGCGATGTTCTTGCACAGGTCCTCCAAGGACCACTTCGCCACGTCCGGCGCACCTTCCAGCGCCTTGTTCAGGTTCGTGACGTACGCGTTGTGGTGTTTCCCCTGGTGAATCTCCATCGTCATCTTGTCGATGTGCGGCTCCAGCGCTTCGGGCGCATACGGGAGCTTGGGAAGTTCGTGGGCCATGCGATTTCCTCCGTGAGTCAAGTGCGGCGTCGCGAGGTGCGGCGCCGGGGGAACAAATGTCGCGCGGTGGGAAGGGAGTGTCAAGGCATTCGCAAAGGAAGTGCTTTGCTATTGCGGCTGGGCGTCAGAGTCCCGGGCTCAAGACGCGAAGCCCTGAGGCTCGAGCTGCGCTGGCCTGCTCGCGATCCGAACTCGCGAAGGTCAGACCGCGCTTTCCGGCTTTCCGCGCGAACTCCAGCCCGGAGGCCAGATGCACCGCGTCGGGTCCACTCAGGTTGAAGCGGCGTACGAGTTCGAATGCTCGCTCGGCAACCGGGGGAAGCAGATCCACCCGCTCGAATCCCTCAAGCACCTTCCGGACCTGGACGATGTCAAAACCGCGCTGTTGACCTTTCAGCTTTGCCCGACGCAGAAGAGCGCTCGCCGCCTCCGGCCACAGCAACGTCGAGCACGCATGCCGCGCGTCGGACCTGAGCAGATTTCGCGCAAGGCCGTAGCCTGGATCCTCGGCGAGAAAGGCCCGCGCAAACGCGCTCGTATCCCAGAAGATCACCGGCGATCCCGCTGGCGACGCAACTCCTCGATGACGCCATCGAGGTGGAAGGTGGGGAGGTCCTCTTCACGAATCCGCTTCCCGTTGCCTCGATGCAGGAATCCTTCTGCGGCGAGTTTGTCGAGTTTCCTGTCCAAGGCGCTCTTCTTCGGCGTTTTCGCGGTCGCTCGCGTAACCACGGCAACCTCCCGGTCACGCGACGTGATGATGACGCGCTTGCCGTCCCGGACAGCGCGCAGCGCGCGGCCGATCTGGGCCTGGAATTCACGGACGCCGAAGTAGATGTCTTTCATGAATGTATAGCATATGCAATGTCGTCAGCGTGAACAAGGCCGTGTTCGCCTCCGTCTACAACGGCACGGGCCCCGCCGGACCGAACGAGATGCCGTGCCCCAGGGCATAAATCAGTCCCTCAGGATGGGATTTCATGTGGGGCAGATACATCTTTGTGACGAGATAGGGAAACAGTTGTTCCCGGGTCAGATTCATGGCGTCGATTTACCCGCCCGCTTCTGCTCGCTCAGTACGTGGCCCGGCAGGTCTGCAATTTCCCGGACGCGGCTACAGTTCCGATGACCATGCAACCCCGCCGGGTCGAGCAGTACCGCTTCCATCCCCGCCCCGCGGGCGCCGATCACGTCGATGTGGAACATGTCGCCGACATAGAGGGAGCGAGCCGGGACGGCGCCGGAGCGTGTCAGCGCCATGTCAAAGATCCGGCGGTCGGGCTTTTCGATGCCGACGATCTTCGAGTCGATCACGTACTCGAGGTGCTGCTTCAGCCCGAGCCGCTCGAGCATCGCTTCCACGCTGCCATCCGAATTCGAGATCACCGCGAGCGAGTAGCCGAGGTCGCGAAGCTGGACCAGCGTCTCCGCCGCGGCACGGGCCGGGCGGGACCAGAGGGTGAACGTGGTGTTCTGCGCGAAGAGCGCTCGAAGGGCGTCGGGAACCCGGGCGCGGTCCTGCCAACCGGCGGCGGAGAGGATCGTCCAGAAGTAGGTCCGCCAGCGCTCGCGGTCCTCTTCCATGTTGGCGCGGTCCCAATCGACATGGAAGCGCGCCTTAGGCTCGGCCCCCTCCATCGCGGCGGGGTCGCCCCGGAATCCGAATTCCTTGAACAGGATGTCGGAGACGCGATGGAAATCGAGATGGACGAGCGTGTTGCCCGCGTCCAGGAAGACGTGCGTGAATGCGGGCGGCACTTACACCTCGAACGGGTGGTGTTCGCTCTCCGAGGCCTTGCCGGCGGGGGGAGGTTCGTTGCCGAGCGGCCGCACCTTGCGGCCCAGCACCTTGCGGGCCGCCGCGACGACGTGCTTCCAGGTCAGGCCGTACTTCTCCAGGAGCTGCGCGGGGCTGCCGCTCTCCGCGTACGTGTCGTTCACGGCCACCTGCTCGACCGGCGCCGGGAAATGCGCCGCGAGGCACTGCGCCACCATCGCGCCCAGCCCGCCGATCTTCGAATGCTCTTCCGCCACGACCAGCGCCCCCGTGTCCCGCGCGGCGCTGATGATCGCCTCCTCGTCCAGCGGCTTCACGCAGTAGCTGTCGATCACCCGCGCCGTGATCCCGTCGTCCTTCAGCGCGTCGTGCGCCTTCAGCGCTTCCGCCACCATCAGGCCGTTCGCGACGATCGTCACGTCCTTGCCGTCCTCGAGCTGGCGGGATTTACCGAAGGGAAACTCGCCGCCGGTGTAGATCGTGGCGACCTTGGGGCGGCCGGTGCGGATATAGACGGGGCCTTTGTGGTCGGCGGCGCGGAGGACGAGGTCGCGGGCCTGGGCGGCGTCGGAGGGGACGCAGACCACGAACCCGGGAAGCGTGACCATGAGCGCGACGTCCTCGATGGACTGCTGGCTCGGGCCGTCTTCGCCGATCGAGATGCCGCCGTGGCTGGAGACGACCTTCACGTTCTCCTGCGGGTAGGCGACCGCGATCCTGAGCTGGTCGTAGCCCTTGTCCACGAGGAAGCACGCGAAGCTCGAGCAGAACGGGATCTTGCCGCTGTGCGCGAGGCCGCCGGCGATGCCGACCATGTTGGCCTCGGCGATGCCGATGTTAAAGAACCTGTCGGGGAACTCCTTGCCGAATTTGCCCGTGTACGTGCTCTTGGACAGGTCGGCGTCGAGGACGACGACGTTCGGGTTTTTCCTGCCGAGCTCCACCAGCGCCGCGCCGTACGCCTCGCGGGTCGCCGGGCCGATCGTGAATTCGCGCACCATGTTTTTATTTACACTCCGAGTTCCGCAAGGGCCTTCGCGCACTCCTCTTTCGTCGGCGCCACGCCGTGCCACTTCGGGTCGTTCTCCATGAACGAAACTCCCTTGCCCGTGATCGTGTGCGCCACGATGCACGTCGGGCGGCCTTTCACCTTCTTCGACTCTTCCAGCGCTTCCACCACCAGCTGCATGTTGTGCCCGTCGATTTCCATCACGTCCCAGTTCATCGCGGCGAACTTGCCGCCGAGCGGGTCCATCGGCAGGACGTGCTTCACCATGTCGTCGAGCTGCTTCTTGTTGTAGTCCACGATGAGCGTGATGTTGTCGAGCCCGTGCGCGCCGGCGTACATCGCCGCTTCCCAGATCTGTCCCTCCTGGCATTCGCCGTCGCCGACGACGACGTAGACCCGCGCGTCGGTCTTGTCGAGCTTGAGCGCGTGGGCGATCCCGATGCCGATCGAGAGGCCGTTGCCGAGCGAGCCGGTCGAGGCCTCGAGGGCGGGAATGAAGCGCCGGTCGGGGTGGCCCTGGAGGGGGGAGCCGAGTTTGCGGAGGGTGTTGAGCGTGGAAGGGTCGAAATACCCGGTGTGCGCCATGCAGGAGTACAGCGCCGGGCAGCCGTGGCCCTTGGAGAGGATGAACCGGTCGCGCGCCGCCCACTGCGGGTTCTTGGGGTCGTGCCGCATGACGCGGAACCAGAGCGCGACGAGGATTTCGACCTCGGAAAGCGACCCGCCGGGATGGCCGGAGGCCGCCGCGGTGATCATCTCGAGGGAGTCGCGCCGGACCCGGACTGCTTTCGCCTTGAGTTCGTCGTAGGTCAGGGGCATGAAGTGCCTCTTTGGGGGGAGAAGGGAGCGCGGATTCTAGCGACGGCGCCGGGGCGAACCAACAAAATGAGGGACGATCGCGGTCCCTCGGCCGAAATAGGGTGAACGCACGAGCGATGGATGCGTCAAAAGACCCGTCCTGTCGCCTCCCACACAAGGAAACTCACATGATCTCGAGACTCATCGTCATTGCCGCCGTCCTCTTCGCCGTTGTCATTCCCGCCCGGGCGGAGGAGACGCTGGACGAACTGAAAGTGCGGCTGGCGAAGACGTGGGAGCCCTGGAAAGGATGCGATCAGGGATCCTGGATCCAGATGCGGACGGTGACAAAAAACGGGACGCAGGACAGCGCGTTCGAGTATCGGCAGACCCTGAAATCCCGGGACGAGAAGGGCCTGACGATCGAGACGCGGACCGTCAAGCGGAGCCAGGATGCCGACGGAAAGGAAGTCATCGAGTTCGGCGAGCCGCAATCTTCGGTGACCCCGAACGGCGGACAGGCGGTTGGCTTCGAGGAAATGAAGGATGTGCGTCACGAGGACGTCGAGGTCTCGGGGAAAAAGATCAATTGCCGCGTGGTCGAGGCCACCTACGTCTACAAGATGCCGGCGCCCCAGGGCGCGGCCCCGACCGAATTTCGAACAAAAATGACGATGTGGATTTCATCCGAGATCCAGGAAATGGGCGGGCTCGTCAAGACCGAGACGGATTCGGACAGCAAGGCGATGGGCAGCGCGTGGAGTTCCGACATGAAGTTGGTCGAGACCGTCAAGGAGATGAAGATCGGCGGCTCGACCGTCAAATGTTCCGTCTATCGCTACGGGAGCGTCTCGGGCAAGGAGGAGACGGCCAGTTCCGGCGAACTCTGGATGAGCACGGAGGTCCCTTCAGGGTACGCAAAGATGACTTCCGAAATGAACTACACCATGGGCGCCTCGAAGACCCACTTGGCCACGGAGATGGAGATCACGGGGATGGAAATCGTGAAGGCGAAAAAGGAATAGGCCCCGCGGCCGCTACTCCTCGTCCTCCCGCAGTTTCGCCAGCACCGAAAGGTCCTCCAGCGTCGTCGTGTCGCCCAGCGTGCCGTCGCCCGTCGCGATCTTGCGCAGCAACCGGCGCATGATCTTCCCGGAGCGCGTCTTGGGGAGCGCGTCGGTGAACCGGATCATTTCCGGCTTCGCGAAGGACCCGAGATTCTTTGAGACGTGATCCTGGAGTTCTCGTTTCAGCGCGTCGCTTTTCGCGTTCCCGCTCCGCAGCGTCACGAACGCGCAGATCGACTCGCCCTTCATTTCGTCGGGCTTCCCGACCACCGCCGCCTCGGCAACCTTGAGGTGGCTCACGAGGGCCGACTCGACCTCGGCCGTGCCCAGCCGGTGTCCCGCGACCTTGATGACGTCGTCCACCCGGCCCATGATCCAGACATAACCGTCCTTGTCCTTGCGGGAGCTGTCGCCGGTGAAGTACTTGCCGGGGAAGTGGGACCAGTACTGTGTTTTGAAGCGCTCAGGATCGCGGTAGACGTTGCGGAGCATCGACGGCCACGGCTTTGCGATCGCCAGGAGGCCGCCCGCGTCCGCTTTGCACGGCAGCCCTTCGTTCGACAACACCTCCGGAAAAATTCCCGGCAGCGGCAGCGTCGCGCTTCCCGGCTTTGTCGAGGTCACGCCCGGGAGCGGAGAAATCAGGATGCCGCCGGTTTCCGTCTGCCACCACGTGTCCACGATCGGGCAGCGGTTCCCGCCGATGACGCGCTGGTACCACATCCAGGCCTCGGGATTGATCGGCTCGCCAACGCTTCCCAGCAGCCGCAGGCTCGTCAGGTCATGGCGCCCCGGCCACTCGTCGCCCCATTTCATGAATGCGCGGATTGCGGTCGGCGCGGTGTAGAGGATGGAGACCTTGTACTTCTCGACGAGCTGCCAGAAGCGGTCGTTCGCGGGCCAGTTCGGGGCGCCTTCGTACATGACGACGGTGGCGCCGCAGGACAGGGGGCCGTAGACGACGTAGGTGTGGCCGGTGACCCAGCCGATGTCAGCGGTGCACCAGTAGGTGTCGGTGTCCTTGAGGTCGAAGACCCAGTTCGACGTGGTATGCGCCCACGTCATGTACCCGCCGGTCGTGTGCACGACGCCCTTCGGTTTCCCGGTCGTGCCGCTGGTGTAGAGGATGTACAGCATCTGCTCCGAGTCGCACGGCTCCGGCTCGCAGACCGCGCTCGCGTCCTTCATGAGGTCGTGCCACCAGAAGTCGCGCCCCGGCGCCATCGTCGTGCCCTGCCCGGTCCGCTTGAGCACCACG
>JAIOPR010000010.1 GCA_021413805.1 Planctomycetota bacterium | reverse complement strand
CAAGAAGATCTAGAAGGAAGACCTCGAATCCCTCGAGCACGTGGCCGCGGTCGATGCGAAGGGCTGGTTCCGGTCGATCAGCGCCGTGAAAGACTGGCGCAAGATCTGCGGCCTCTCCGCGATCACGACGCTCCTCGCCGCGACCGACGCGAAGGAAGGCAAGCTCGTCAAGTACGACCGCTTCGCCGACATGGAAAACCATGAGGTCGTGAGCTACACGGCGATGGAGTTTCGATAGGCGGCGCTTTCGGTATTGCGCGCCCCGCCCTTCCTTCCGTAGCCTTCGACTCCCCGCGCTGATCGCGGAACCAGACACCACTTCAGAGGGAGACTGTCCATGAAATCGCGAATTGCATTCGGGATTGCCACTTCGGCGTTGCTCTGCGCCCTTATCGCCCGCCCGCTCTGGTCGGACGACGGCAAGGCCGCGCCGGAAATGCCCAAGCCGGGCGCGGAGCACGCGAGGCTTGCGAAGCTGGCCGGGAAGTGGGACGTGTCCGCGAAGTTCTGGATGGGGCTGCCTGACGACGGGAAGGCGACACAGGGCTCCGCCGAGTTCAAGGCGATCCTCGACGGCTGGTACGTGCAGCAGGAATTCACGGGGACGTTCATGGGCGCGCCGTACAAGGGCGCCGGGATGCTCGGGTACAACCAGGCCTCGGGGAAGTACACCAACTACTGGAGCGACAGCGCCGGATCGATGCCCATGCTGCTCATGGGGACGAGCGCCGACGGCGGGAAGACGGTCGAGTACCCGGGCGAGATGCCGGACGGCAAGGGCGGGGTCAGCAAGTACAAGACCGTCGCGACGCACAAGTCCGATGACGAGTTCGTGTACGAAATGTACGAGATCATGGACGGCAAGGACGTGAAGTCCATGGAGCTGACGTACACGCGCAAGAAGTAGAACCGTGATCCCCGGGGGAAAGCTTTTCCCCCGGGCGATTTACCGCCGCCGCGGGTGGCGCTGGCGCAGCCGGCCGACTTTCTTCGGCTCTTCGCCCGAAGCAGTGAGCGGTGCGGGGCCGGGGCCGTGGCGTTCGTCGCGCGCGGGGGCCGCGTCGGGAGCGGGAGGCGCAGGGTAAGCCGGGGCGTGCGCGTGAACCGGGGCGTGAGCATGGGCCGGCGCGTGGCCGTGCGGCGCCGCAGGAGTATGCGCGCCAGCCTTCGCGCCCGCATGCCCCCCCGCCCGCCCGCTCGCCGCTTTCCCGGGCATCTCACCCTCCGGGATCTTCAACCGGATGGCCTTCTCGATCGCCGCCAGCTTGCCTTCTTCCTCGCGGTCGCACAGCGTGATCGCCAGGCCGTGCGCGCCGGCGCGGGCCGTGCGGCCGATCCTGTGGACGTAGGCGTCGGGCTCGTCGGGGACGTCGAAGTTGATGACGTGCGTGATGTTGTCCACGTCGAGGCCGCGCGAAGCGATGTCCGTTGCGACGAGGACGCGGGTGGTGCCGACCTTGAAGCTCTCGAGGCTCTTCTCACGCGCGCTCTGCCCGCGGTCGGCATGCATGACATCGGCGCGGATGGGGCCGAGGTTCAGGCGCTCGACGACCTGGTTGGCGCCGCGCTTGGTGCGCGTGAAGACGAGGGCGCGTTCGACGTCGGGCATGGCGACAAGGCGGTCAAGGAGCGGGCCTTTGGCGTTCCGGGAGACATGGTAGACGACCTGCCGGACGCGCTCGACGGTCGTCGAGGACGGCGCGACATCGACGCGGACGGGTTCGTGGAGAAGTTCCTTGGCGAGCTCGACGATTTCGCGGGAAAGCGTGGCGCTGAACAGCATCGTCTGCCTGCGAAGCGGGACTTTGCGGACGATGCGGAGGACGTCGGGGAGGAAGCCCATGTCGAGCATGCGGTCGGCTTCGTCGAGCACGAGGTAGCGGACCGAATTCAGCGGGACGATCGCCTGTCCCATGAGGTCGAGCAGCCGGCCCGGCGTCGCGACGAGCACGTCCACCCCGGCGCGCACCGCCCGGGCCTGCGCCCCCTGCGATACGCCGCCATAAATCGTCGTCCCCGTGATCGCCGTCCGCCGCCCGTACGCCGTGACGCTGTCGCCGATCTGCTGCGCCAGCTCGCGCGTCGGCGCCAGGATCAGGCACCGCGGCTCCCGCTTCCCCACAATCGCCGGCTCCGCGGCCAGGCGCTGAAGAATCGGCAGCGTGAACGCCGCAGTCTTGCCCGTGCCCGTCTGGGCGCAGCCGAGCACGTCTTTCCCGTCCAACAGCAGCGGGATCGCCTTCTCCTGGATCGGCGTCGGCGACGTGTAACCTTCTTCCGCGACCGCCTGGAGAAGCTCCGGGATCAGATTGAGATCTTTGAAGCTCGTCATGAGTGCGCGGAGAGTAGCAGGTTTGGCGCGGGCGGCGAGGGGAATCTACGGAAGAGGCGAACCGGGCGCGGCAGCTTCAGCGGCGCTTTTTCGAGGGCTTCGGCCTCCGGCTTCCTTTTTTCTTCTTCGCAATCGCTGCCTTCGGCGACGCAATTTTGCGCTTCAGCGGCGCGGCCTCCACGCGGTTCCGCCCGCGGCGCTTGGCGCGGTAGAGGGCTTTGTCGGCGGCCTCGAAGAGCGAGTCGCCCTTGTTGCGGCCGAGGCCGAAGTCGGCGACGCCGAAGCTCGCGGTGACGCGGCGCCAGGGGTTCGCGATGCCGGAGACGCGGCGCCGGAGCACTTCGACGACCTCGACGGCCTTCTCGAGATCGACATCCACCAGCAGGATCGCGAATTCCTCGCCGCCGTAGCGCGCGACGAAATCGGTGCGGCGAAGGCCGTCCCGAAGCGTCGTCGCCACGGCGCGCAGGACATCGTCGCCCGCGGGGTGGCCGTGCGCGTCGTTGAGCAGCTTGAACTGGTCGATGTCCGCGATCGCGAGGGCGAATTTGCGACCCCGGACGCCTTCTGCGAGAAGCGCTTCCAGCCGCAGCCGGAACGCGCGCTGGTTCGGGATGCCCGTGAGGACGTCGGTGATGGCGAGCTCGGAGAGACGGCGGTTCGCGTCCTCGAGCGCCGCGTGCTGCTGCGCCAGCCGCGCGTGGGCGTCGGCCAGCTCGGCCTCCGCACGGCGCCGCACGTCGTACTGCCCGACCTGGCTCCCGATCCCCTCCATGACGCTCAGCAGCTCCTCGTCAGGCTCGCGCGATTCCCGGCTGAAGAACTCCATGACGCCGAAAACATGGTTGCCGAGCCGCACGGGAAACGCGAACGCCGCCCGCAACCCCGGCTCCATCGCGATCGGCGCCCGCGGAAAATTCGGGTCCGCCTGCACATCGGTAATCCACGCCGGCCGCGCGTCCCTCAACACCCGCCCCGGCAGCCCCTCCCCGATCCCGAACATCCGCGCCCGGCACTCCGCTTCGAATTCCGCCGTCTTCACCCCGGGCCGGCTCCAGAAATCCACGAACCGCAACTCATGCGAAGCGGCATCGACGCGCCAGAGAACGCCGACGTCCCACGCGAGCGCGGCGCAGACTTCGCGCAGGATCGACGGCGTCGCTTCCCCGAGCGACCCCGACTCGGCAAGCGCGCGGGCGACGGCATACTGGGCTCTCAGGATGGCGACCGGTTCAGTCATCGACCCAGAGTAGCGATTGGCGCTCTTCGATTCAGAATTATCGCTCCCCTCGAAATTCTTTCCCCGCGGGAAGGCGCGCCGCAGAATCAGCGCATGAAAACGATCCGAGCGCCGCGGGGCACGAAACTGAGCTGCCGGTCGTGGCAGACGGAAGCGCCGTACCGGATGCTGCAGAACAACCTGGATCCCGAGGTCGCGGAGGACCCGCAGCGGCTCGTGGTGTACGGGGGAAGCGGGAAGGCAGCGCGGAACGAGGCGTGCCTGAAGTCGATCCTGGCGACGCTGAAGACGCTGAAAGACGACGAGACGCTGCTCGTGCAGAGCGGAAAACCCGTCGGCGTCTTCCGGACGCACGACATGGCGCCGCGCGTCCTGATCGCGAATTCGCTCCTGGTCCCGCACTGGGCGACATGGGACGAATTCCGGCGGCTGGAAGCGCTGGGGCTGACGATGTTCGGGCAGATGACGGCGGGGTCGTGGATTTACATCGGCACGCAGGGAATCCTGCAGGGCACGTACGAGACGTTCGCGGCGTGCGGGAAGAAGCACTTCGGCAGCTCGCTCGCCGGGAAATTCGTCCTGACCGGCGGCCTCGGGGGAATGGGCGGCGCGCAGCCGCTCGCGGGAACGATGGCGGGCGCGGCGATCCTGTGCGTCGAGGTGGACCCGGCGCGGATCCAGCGGCGGATCGACAAGGCGTACTGCGACAAGATGACATCGTCGCTCGACGAAGCGCTCCGCTGGATTGACGCAGCGCGTCAAAAGAAGGAAGCGCTCTCCGTCGGCCTCGTCGGCAACTGCGCGGACGTCTTCCCCGAGCTCGTGAAGCGCGGCGTCATCCCCGACGTCGTGACCGACCAGACCAGCGCCCACGATGCGCTCAACGGCTACGTCCCCAACGGCATGACGCTCGAGCTGGCTGCGAACCTCCGCACCAAGGCCCCGCAGGAATACGTCCGCCGCTCGATGGAGTCCATGGCCGTCCACTGCCGCGCCATGCTCGCCATGCAGAAAGCCGGCGCCGTCGTCTTCGACTACGGCAACAACCTCCGCGGCCAGGCGAAACTCGCCGGCGTCGAAAACGCGTTCGACTACCCGGGGTTCGTGCCGGCGTATGTGCGGCCCCTGTTCTGCGAAGGGCGCGGGCCGTTCCGCTGGGCCGCGCTCTCCGGCGACCCGCACGACATCGCGATCACCGACGACCTCGTCCTCAAGGAATTCGGCGACAACGAATCCCTGGTGAACTGGATCCGCATGGCCCGCGAACGCGTCAAATTCCAGGGCCTCCCCGCCCGCATCTGCTGGCTCGGCCAGGGCGAACGCGCCAGGTTCGGCGAACTGCTGAACCGCCTCGTCGCGAAGAAGAAGGTCAAGGCCCCCTTCGTCATCGGCCGCGACCACCTGGACACGGGAAGCGTCGCTTCACCGAACCGCGAAACCGAGGCCATGAAAGATGGAAGCGACGCCATCGCCGACTGGCCCGTCCTGAACGCCCTGCTGAACACCGCGAGCGGCGCGACCTGGGTCTCCGTCCACCACGGCGGCGGCGTCGGCATCGGCTATTCGATCCACGCGGGACAGGTCGTCTGCGTCGACGGCAGCGCCAAGTCGTCGAAACGCGCTTCCCTCGTCCTCACCAACGACCCCGGGATCGGCATCGCCCGGCATGCGGATGCGGGGTATGAGGAGGCGAAGAAGGCGGCGAAGAAGCACGGGATCCGGATCCCGATGTCCCGCGCCTGAGCGCAGCCGATCAGCGCGGGCCGGTGTCAGGAGGCGGCCAGAAAATCAGGTAGCACGTCGAAGGGTACCCGGCCCACGGCGCTCCGGGATCCCGCGACACCTGCTCGAACTCCACCTCCCATCGTTCGCGGTATACTGTCCCGCATGAAGAAAGTCGTCCCGAAACACGCTCGCTCCGAACGCGGCATCCTCGACCGTATTACTGTTGACTCGAAGGTGTTGGTCGGAAAACCGATCGTGCGGGGAACGCGCATCTCGGTGGAATTCGTGATCGATCTGCTGGCGCGCGGCTGGACCATCCCGGACGTGCTGAAGCACTACCGCTTCCTCGAGGAGGCGGACGTGCGCGCCTGCCTGGCGTACGCGCGCGAGGTGCTGTCGGGCGAAAAAGCGTACACGCTGCCCGCTTGACGCGATTCTTCGCCGACCAGTGCGTTTCCGAGGTCGCCATCGCGGAGCTGGTGGCGGCGGGTGTCGACATCGTGTGCGCGACCGACTCCATTCCCGGCGCGCCGGATGTAAAGGTGCTCGCGAAGGCGCACGACGAGCATCGGATTCTGGTCACGCTCGACAAGGATTTCGGCGACCTCGTGTTCCGCGACCTGAAGCAAGCTCCGCCGGGAGTCATCCTGTTCCGGCTTGACGGAGCTTCCCCTGCTGAAGACACGCACCGCGTGGTCTCGGTTCTCCAGTCCGACTTGATCTGGGTGGGACATTTCAGCGTTGTGACTTCGAAGTCGGTCCGCATGCGACCCTTGGGCAAGGCGCGCGGTCACGTCTGACGACGCAATAACATCTGAATCTCCCGGCGGATTGCCAACGGTGTAACCAGGCGAACAGTCGCCGCAAAGCACGGGCTTCCCATCACCTCTGGCCAGCCTGCTCCTCCGCCTGCTTCGCCTCCGCCTCATTTCCCAGGAACCGTTCCACTTCCGCCAGCTCTCGCCAGAGGGGCGACTTGTCCTCGTGCGGGTTGTGCGTGTCGGCGATCTTCGCCTTGAGTGCCTCGACGGCGCGCGCAGCGGCGGCGCGAGTGGCCTTGTCGTCGCCGAGCTTGCGGCGGGCTTCGAAAACGTAGCACGGAAGTGGGCGGGTTCCGGTCAAGCCCGGGTCGAGCTTCAACTGGTCCTGGTCGGCGCCGGCGGACAGCGGGTCGGCGTTCGCGGCGATCAGTTCGTCGAGCGCGGCGATCTCGTCCTCAAAGCGTCCCGCCTGGCGGAGAGCGAGGGCGAGCTGGAAGCGAACGATGTCGGCGCCTGCGGGCTTGGAGTCGAGGAGTTTCCGCAGGTGGGCGACTTCCTCGTCAAGCGTGAAGCCCTTCCACTGGACGTGCACCTCGGTTTCGGCGTGGACGCCCGAAGTGTCGACGGCGTCGAAGGTCCAGCGGGCGGTGGAGCCGTCGAGCTTTCCGGTGTCGGGGAAGAGATGCCGGACGTGGGCCGGGGAGACGCCGTCGGGGAGACGGACCGCGACGATGAGTTTGCGCGGGGTCGTCCAGCAGGTGCCGGCGGCGGTCCAGGTGGCGCGGCGGCGGTCGAAGCGGCGTTCGTCATCGGGCGGGGTCCTGGGGGAGGATTTCCAGGCATAGCCGGAAAGGTCCGGGGAGGATTCCACCGTGACCCGCACGCGGACTTCGATCGTCTGGCCGGCGCGGAGGGCAAGGGTCCAGCCGGTGCGGGTCTCGGCGCGCGGCGGGTCGTCGGGGCCGTTCGGGATGGAGCACGCGACGGGCCCGACCTTGACGGGGGCGCCATCCACGGTGACAGACAGGTTGTCGAACGTTCCCGCGGCCGCGGTGACGAGCTCGATCTCCGCGGGCCAGAGGGGTCCGCCGAGAGTCACCTTCGCCGTGCCGTCGCGACGGCCGCGGAGGATGAAGGTCGTGTCGTAGATCGTTTCCGCCGGGCCGACCGTGATCGTGACGCGTTCTTCCTCCAGCGTGGCCTTCCCGGCGTCGCTCACGTCCGGCATCTCCATCGTCCGTCCCTCCGGCCCGCCCCAATCCAGGATGTGGACCAGTTCGCGGAAGTCCCGGCCGAGCGCCTTGCGGGCCTTCACGAGCGCCGCGAGCACCTCGTCGTCGTCACCCACGGCGGCGATCCAGCGGTCGAGAAAGTCGCAGGCTTTCTTCGCACGGGCGGCGGTCGCGGGGTCGGCCAGGGCCTCGGGAGAAGAGAAGAGATTGGTGGCGATTTCGTTGATCTCGTCCGTGCAGGGCTTGTCGCTCGCCGGCTCCTCGCCCTGCTCCGCGATGATCGTGTCGAGCATCGCGTCGTAAGCGGCCCTCATGCCGGCTCCATCGCCCTTCAGCCGGAGCAGGTCCGCAAGATGCTTGTGGAAGCAAAGACGGTCCCAGGTGCTCATCGCCTCGCCGTGGACGCCCCGGGTGATCTCGATTTCGCGGTCGAGCGTCGTGGCCGGGCAAAAGGCGATCTCGATGTTCTCCGTCGGCTCGAGGTCCGTGAAAGACCACTCGGCGCCGGCAGCGTTGCGCGACGTCGGGGGCGGCGAGAGCTCGCGCAGGTTCGCGGCGGTGAGCCCGCCTTCCAGCTTCAGCCGGACGACCGCCTTGCCGATCGGGCCTTTCCACGGGGCGCCGGTCTCGAGGATGTAGTACGTCCGGCGGCGCGCCAGGCTCGTTTCGACGTCCTCGCCGCCCAAATACTCCTCCCACTCCGAGCTCGATTCTTCACGGACGGCGAAAGCGCGCTCCAGCGCGGAGACGTTGTAGCTCACGACGACCGTCTTCTTCTCGGCCGGCGCGAATTTCATCTCCCACGCCAGCCAGTAGCTGAAGTCGTGCCCGCCGGGCTCCTTCCCCGGCGGCGCGGCCACCAGCGCGGGGCCTTCCTTCTTGCCGTCGATCTCGACCTTGAAGTCCTTCAGTTCGTCGATGGAAGTCATGGGGAAGCCGACCTGAAGCGACGTCTCCGCCCCGAGGTTCTCGAGATGGAACGTCACCTTGACGTCGAGGCGGTCCTTCGACAGCCCCAGCTCCACTTCCTCTGCAGTCATCGCGACGTCGGTCTTCTCGCCGCGCGGACCCGGCGTGACCCCGCCGCCCAGCGGTTCGGGGGAGATGTCGGCGCGGAGGGCCGCCGCGCAGGAAGCGAGCAGGACGAGAGCCAGGACGATCGTGCGGTGCAGCATCGGGCAACTCCTCGAATGGAACCGTGTTTCCCCGCCGTCTGTGAAACCGGCTCCGCGGACCTTTTTTGGGAAATTCCGATTATTTCGGCGCCGGGCGCTCCAGCGACTCCCGGATCAGCTTCAGGTCGGCGGCGCCCAGCCCCTCCCCGACGATCACGAAGCGCAGCCCCGCGGCAGTCCCGGCAACGACCGTCCCTTCGACCCGTTCCACACCGTCTCCCGCCCCCGCGAACACCGTGAACGACTTCCCGCCCCCCGCGAACGTTACTTCCACCGCGTCGCCCGCCACGCGCGCTTGCCGGAACCGCATCCCCTCCGGGACCCGCGCCGGGTAGAGCGCCCTCACGCCGGCGATCGCTTCCCATTTCGCCACCGCCGCCCGCGCCGCGTCCCCCGGCTCCGGGCCGATCGGCGCGCTGCCGATCCCCGCTCCCGGCTCGCCCGGCCCGCGCGCCAATTCGACCGGCCGCCGGTCGAGGCGCTGCAAGGCCTCATGGTGCCGCGCGACCCAGGGGTTCGCCGGTTTCGGCGGGACGGTCCGACCCGCTGGCCACCACGCGCGACCGACGGCGAACAGAAGCGCCGCCGCCACCGCGAGGGCGAGGCCCCAGGCGATCCTCCGGTGCGAGACGCCGAACGCCGCCGCGATGACACGCTGCCTCCGGAGGACCTGCGGCTCCGGCAAGCCTCCCTTCGCCACCAGCGCCCCCAGCGTCCTCAACTCCGCCAGCTGCGCCGCACACTCCGCGCACCCCGCGGCATGCAACGACACCGCCCGCGCTTCCGCCGCGTCCAGCTCGCCCGCGTCGTGAAGCAGCAACTGCACCGGCGTGACCGGATGGCTCATCGCTCTTCCTCCCCCGCCATCGGCCCGAACTTCCGCATCGACGGCGACAGCGTCTTCAGGCCTTCGTGCACCCACGAAGCGACGGTCCCCATCGGCGCGCCCATGACCTCGGCGATCCGCTTGTACGGCAGCTCGCTCACGTACCTCAGCGTGATCGCCTCCCGCTGGTTGGGGGGAAGAGCGGACAGCGCCGCGGCGAGCGTCGTCCTCAGGGCGTCGAGATCGACGCCCCGGCCGGCCTCTTCCGCGGTCGCGGGTTCCACAACAGGTTGAACCGGCTTCTCCCGCTTCTTTTGGACAAAATTCAGCGCCAGGTTCCGCGCAATCGTGTGCAGGAACGTGGACAGCCGCGCCTTCGGCACATAACGCGGCGCCGCCCGGTGCACGCGAAGGAACGTTTCCTGGAAGAGGTCCTCCGCGTCGCCGCGGTCGCGCACGATCGACCGGATGAAGGCAAGCAGGCGCGTCTCGTACCGCTTGAGAAGCTCTTCGAACGCCGCACGGTCCCCCCCGCCACACCGGAGCATGAGGTCGGTGTCGCCGTCCGGGCCCTGGGTTGAAGAGGTAGAGTCGATGGGCGGATCGTATAGCATGGGCCCATGCCCAACGCCGTCCTTCTCCTCTCCGGCGGCCTCGACTCCGCCACCGCAGGAGCCCTTCTCCGAAAAAAGTTCCGCCTCCACGCCCTCTCGTTCCGCTACGGCCAGCGGCACGCGGTGGAGCTGGCGGCCGCGAAGCGCGTGGCGCGGGCGCTGGGGATACGGGATCACCGCGTGGTGGCGCTGGACCTGGCGGCGTTCGGGGGAAGCGCGCTGACGGATCGGGCGATCGCGGTGCCGAAGAAGCGGCGGATCGGGAAGGGGATCCCTTCGACGTACGTGCCGGCGCGGAACACGGTGTTCCTGGCGATCGCGGCGGCGTTCGCGGAGACGATCGGGGCGCGGGACCTCGTCGTCGGGTTCAACGTACTCGACTACTCGGGCTACCCGGACTGCCGGCCGCAATTTCTCCGCGCCTTCGAGCGCGTCCTCGCCGCGGGGACGAAATCCGGAGCCGAGGGCGCGCGCTGGAAAATCCACGCGCCGCTGATCCGCATGACAAAGGCCGAAATCATCCGCGCCGGCGCCGCGGCGGGATTCGACTTCTCGCTCACCCACTCCTGCTACGACCCCGACCGCCGGGGACGGGCTTGCGGTCAGTGCGATTCGTGCACCCTTCGACGGCAGGGATTCGAGACGGCACGGATCCAGGACCCCACGAAGTATGGGGGCTCGTCTCGATGAAAAAACGGCGTGTCCGGAAGCCACGGACGTCCGTCGATGCGAAGATCGTCGGGGAGTGCATGCCTGAGTCTCCCTCCCCGGAAGTTGCCGAGCCCGGCACCGGCGGAAAGATGAAGAGGCCTGGGAGGATTGCGCCGAAGCTCGATGGCAGCGAGCTCGTCGGTATGTCCATGTTCGTGTATTTGCCCGTCAGCGCGCTTCGAATCGTTGCTGAAGAAGGGGCGAAGTCACGGAAGGCATGGAAGGCGCGAAGGAAGCTGCCTGCCGGGGAGAGTGCCCACGAAGCCATCGCCGCCTGGAAAGTGCTGACGCACGCACTGAAGGTCGATTTTTCGAACCTCAGCGGGAAGGTCGTCTGCAAGGTGGGGGCGATGATGCCCTTGAATATCAACCAGCAGATGGGTTTCGACGAGGCTGGCGGGATCTGCAGGAAGAACGAGACACTGGACGAAGCGGCGGCAAGGATCGGGGCATGCCTCCCGGAGCTCCGGAACGTCCTGAAGAGGAGCGGCTGGACTCCTGCGAAGGCCTCGAAGGAACGTCTGGAACGCGAACGCAGCGGCTAGCAATCAGGATCACGTGACCACGGGTTTAAGCGACATTTCACCCAAGGGGCCTATCACCACGACGCCGCGTCCGTAAATCACTTCACTTCTTCAACAGGATTCCCCATGCGCCTCATCGCCATCTGCCTGTCGCTCGTCCTGTCCGTTTCGGCGTTCGCGGAGAAACCGCGGATCAAGACGTTCGACGAAGCGTGGAAGACGACGAAGGCGAACTTCTACGACAAGAAGCAGGTGGGCGAGACGTGGGACGCGCTGAAGGACAAATACCGGCCGCTGGCGAAGGAAGCGAAGACGGAGACGGAGCTGATCGAGATCACGAACAGGATGCTGGGCGAGTTGAAGGCGTCGCACCTGGTGCTGATGTCGAAGGACGCGTACCAGGAGCACATGCTGCCGGAACTGGGCTCGGAACCGCGGCCGCAGCTGGGGTTTGAGGCGATCGAGATCGACGGCGGGATTTTCGTGCGGAGCCTGCTCGAGGGCGGGCCGGCGGTGAAGGCGGGGATCAAGCGCGGCGACCGGATCGTGAAGATCGAGGGCGTGGCTGCGAAGAAGTCGGGGCGGCTGGAAGATGAAGGGTGCGACCCGGGGCTGCCCTGGCCGCCGCTGTATTACGTGCGCCTCGAGGGGACCGACCCGGTCGAGATGACGGTCGAGTCCGAGAAGGGCAAGCCGCGCACTGTCACCGTCACGCCCGAGGCGATCTCCGGCGTCATCGCGACACAGAACAGCGTCCGCGTCATCAAGTACCACGGCATGAAATTCGGCTACGTCCACACCTGGCACTTCCTCGTCTCCCAGATCTTCGGCACCGTCTCGAGCGCCATGGCGAAGGAATTCTCCCAGTGCGACGGCCTGCTCCTCGACGTCCGCGGCCGCGGCGGATCACCGATCGTCATGAACGCCATCCTCGGCCTCTTCCGCACCGGCGCCTGGGACAAACCCGTCGTGCTGCTCGTGGACGACCGGTCGCGCTCCGCGAAGGAAATCTTCACGTGGTCGTGGATGCGCGAGCACCTCGGCCCCGCAGTCGGCCGCACCACGGAGGGCGCCGTGCTCGGCTCGCAGTTCTTCCCGCTCGGCGACGGATCCTGTCTCCTCTGCCCCGTCGTGGACGGCCGCGTCTACACCAAGGGCGACAAGCTCGAAGGCAAAGGCGTCACGCCCGACCACGTCGTCGATTACCCGCTTCCCTACGCGAACGGCTACGACGAGATCCTGGAATTCGGGAAGGACCGGCTGGAGCTTGAGGTGAAGCGGGTGAAGGTGCGTGCGGCGATCTTCGCCGTGCTGAAGCTGGTCGGGTAGGCCCGGCTGCCCTGAGCGAGTCGAAGGGCCCCACGCAATAAAAACACCGGCACGCGCCGCCCGTTCCCTGCTATTATCCTTCCCCTCCTCCCGCATCCCACGCAGGATCGCGGGCTTGCGAGCCCCCTCATGCCGAACGTGAAACGAGCGCCTTTTCGAAGCGGCGTCCGCTGGTACTCCCTGTGGGACCAGAACGGGCAGCGGGTGGGCTACGAACGCCACGTGGTCAGCGCGGTGTCGGACGGAAGCGCGACGATCGAGACGCTGACGTCGTACAAGGCGGCGGGCGGGATGTCGGAGAGCGTCGCGACGCTGGCGTTCGGCACGGGAGGCGCGCGGCTCGAGGCGGTGCGCTACCAGCGCGACGGCGTCATGGGATTCCAGATCCGCCGGAATGGCGAGGTCTTCAGCGGGACGTGGGCAGGGAAACCCTTCACCAGGATCCTCCCTGCCGACTTCATTCCCAACTTCGGCAACGCCGAGTGGGTGGCGACGCTTCCGCTCGAGTCGCAATCGCTCGTGGCCTTCTCGCGGCTGCCGATGGGGGCGGACATCCCGGCGTCGGCGGGGGTGGAGTGTGTGGGCGAAGAGGACCAGCAGGTGGGTGGAAAGCTAATCAAGGCGTGGCATTTCGTGGAGCGGGTGGGGGGGAAGGACCGGAACCGGTGGTGGGTGGATTCGGACCGGACGGTGGTGCGGGTGAATTTCGGGCTGAATGCGGTGCTGGAGTCGTCGGAGTCGGGGGCGAAGGGCGCGCCGGTGGCGCGGGACCGGCAGACGATGGGGGCGGGCGGGATCGCGGCGTTTGACGACCCGACGAAGGTGATGGGGGCGACCGGGCGGCAATCGACGCAGATTTCGGGACCTGGGACGCGGCCGCCGGGGGTCCCGGGTGCGCCGGGATCGGGAGTACGCGGGACGACCCCGGGGGTGGTGGATTCTCCTTCGCAGATCATGGGGCGGGCGACGGCGCCGCCGCCGCCGGGCGCGAATTCCGCGGTGGTGCCGCCTTCGGGCGAACCGGCGCGGCGACCCGAGCTGGTGATCCCGGCCGCGGGGCCGGCGCCGACCCGCGAACTCGGCGAGCGCGGGGTCTACCGGAAAGGAAAGTACTGGTACTCGCTCTGGAACAACGGCGCGCCGGCCGGGTGGGAGTCGCAGCTCGTCAACACGACCGGCGAAGGGGCGATGCTCGAGACCGAGACGCACTACCTCGGCCAGGACAACACGTGGCACAAAACCTCCGCGGTCGTCGTCTTCGGCGCCCAGGACAAGATCGCCAACGCCCATTTCATGCAGGACGGCATCCAGACCGAGCTCGGCCAGCCGTTCTTCACTCTCCGCCACATCGAGACCGGATTCATCGGCACCTGGCAGGGAAAACCCTACAAGCGCGCGCTTCCCGACGATTTCGTCCCCGGGTTCGGGCTGAGCCAGTGGATCGCGACGTTCTCCCAGTCCCCCGGCTCGCGCCGCATCGTGCAGCGCCTCGCGCGGACGGCGACCGAACTCGCTCCCTGCGGGATCGAGTGCCACGGCGAACAGGAAGTCGAAATCCGCGGCCAGAAAGTCGTCCTCTGCAAGTTCGTCGAGCGCATCAACGACCGCGCCCGCTCCATGTGGTGGGTCGACCGCGACCGCGTCGTCCGCAAACACTACTTCGGCCTGGACGCGATCCTCGAGGACGACGAAGCCGCCGCGAAAGCCGCAGGGACTCCAAAACCCGCAGGGTAGAACCGCGCGCACCCTGCCCGGCCCGTGATACCATCCGGCGATGCCTGTCCGCCTCGGAACATCCTCCTGGTCCGCCGATTCGTGGGTCGGTTCCTTCTACCCCGCCGGCACGCCGGCCGCGGACTTCCTCCCGTGGTACGCCAAATCCTTCGACACCGTCGAAATCGACGCCACGTTCTATCGCACCCCCTCCCCCGCCATGGTCGAGGGCTGGAAACGCAAAACCCCCGAGGGTTTCCTCTTCGCCTCCAAGGCCCCCCAGGTCATCACGCACGAAAAACGCCTCGAGGGCGCCGAGGAAGAACTCAACGCGTACGTCAAGGTGATGTCCGGCCTCGGCGACCGGCTCGGCCCCATCCTTTTCCAGTTCCCGTACTTCAACAAGACCGACATGCCTTCGCCCGTCCCGTTCTTCGACGCCCTGAAAAAATTCGTCAAGGCGCTTCCCACCGGCTTCCGTTTCGCCGTCGAGGTCCGGAACAAGAATTTCCTCGTCCCCGCTTTCCTCGAAACGCTCCGGTCAAAACGGATCGCGCTCGCGCTGATCGATCATCCGTTCATGCTGAAGGCGTCGGAGTACCGGAAGCGGATGGACCTGCTGACCTCCGACTGGATCTACGTGCGCTGGCTCGGCGACCGGATGGGGATCGAGAAGCAGATCCGGGAAGAAATCCTGGCGAAGCTGCCGCAGGGGGAGAAGCGGCCGGAGTCAGCCGAGGAAGTCAAGCTGACGTGGGACAAGACCGTGGTGGACCGCGAGAAGGAAACGGTGGACTGGGTGGCCGCCGTGCGCGACCTTTCGCCGAAGTACGAGATCTACGGGTACTTCAACAACCACTACGCCGGCCACGCGCCCGCGTCGATCGCGCTCTTCAAGAAAATCTGGCAGGCGCAGGGCGGCGGGCCGATCGGCCCCGCCTCGCCGGCGTAGAACGGCGCCGCCCGGCTTTCGTGCGAAATCGTCCTTGCGCCGTTGGGGGATTGGCCGGAATGTAGAGGCCAGCTACCATTCGCAGGTCGCCAACCCCGGAGAAGGAACCATGACCCCCGTAGAAAAGCCTGAAGCCCCCGCAATCCAGCAACCGCCCGCCCCGCCGAAAGATCTGGTCGCGGCCGCCATCGCCGCGATCGCGACGGACGCGAAGTCCCAGCCCGTGGAGTACGTCAAAGCGACGATCGTGCCGGGCGGCGGCGAGTAACTCCCCCGCCCTTCTCCTCCGCCCCTCGGCGGAGGTCCTGCGCGCCCCAGGCCCTTCATGCACCCCCGACTGATCGGCGTCGAGACCGAGTACGCCCTCGCCTGGGTGCCCCGCGAGCCCGGAGCCCGCGCGCCACTTCCGCGCGACATCTACCAGCTTGTGGAAGCGGCTGTGCGCGCCGAGATCCCCACGCTGCCGGCTGCGCTTCCGAAGAGCGGCATCTTCCTGTCCACGGGCGGGCTGCTGCACTACGAGGCGCCGACGGCGAGGTTTTCGAAGGGTCTGCTGGAGATGGCGACGCCCGAGTGCCGCGGGGCGCTTGAAGCGGCGCGGTACCACCACGGGCAGGACGAACTTCTGGGGCGGGTGCACCAGGAGGTGGAATTCCGGCTGCGGACCCGCGGATTTGACGGGGAGCTGGTGATCGGGAAGGCGGCGGCGGACACGGCGGGGAACGTGTGGGGGTCGCACGAGAACTACGAAGTCGACGAGCCGCCGGGGGCGCTTCGGCGCCTGCTCGTCGCGCTGGTATTCCCGGTGTTCTGGATCCCCGTGCTCCTGGTGGAAGTGGCGCTGATCGTCATGTTTTACGCGTTCCTGCTTTTCATCGCCGCTGCGTACCACGTCTGCACGGCGCTCGCGCACCTTCCGGGCGCCGGCCGGCCGTTCGCGGCGGCGGCGCGGGGGATCGTGGGGCTCGGACGCGCAGCGTTCAGGGAGGAGTCGCTGACGCGCCTCATGGACCTGACCTACGCGGTCACAATCCCGTGGATCCGCGTCTACAGCCTGTTCCTGCGATTCATCGTTCTCCCCCGCACGCGGCAGCTGCTCCTCCCCCACCTCGTCACGCGCCTTGTCTTCTGCGGCCCCGGCCGCGTCGAGGCCGGCGAAGGGCGCCTCGCTCTTTCGCACAAGGGCCCCGCCATCCGCGTCGCCTCCGGTATCTTCTGGGACGACGACGCCCGCCCGGTCTTCGACCTCAAGAATTTCGTGCGCGAGCCGTGGAGCATCTGGAAACGAAGGAAACGGCTGCAGGTGCTGTTCGCCGACTCGAACACCTCGCGCCTCGCGACCGCGCTCAGGCTCGGCACGACCGACCTCGTCCTCCGCATGATCGAGGCCGGCCACCCGCTTCGCGATTTCACGCCGCGCGACCTCCGCCAGGCCATCGCGATCGTGGACGGCGACGTTTCCCTCCGCGCCTCGATTCCGCTCGCCGCCGGCGGATCGGCGACCGCACTCGAAATCCAGCGCCACTTCCTCGAGGAAGCCGAGAAATTCTGCGGCACCAACGCCGAGCCCGAAACCGCCGAGATCCTCTCGAAATGGCGCTTCGTCCTCGGCGCCCTCGCCGAGGACCCGCACCTCCTCTACAAGGACCTCGACTGGGTGGCGAAGCGCGACCTGGTGGCCGAGGCGCTCGCGGAGGACGGCGGCTGGCGAGGCGTGGCGGTCGCGACGGCCGGCACCGCCACCGCGGCCACGGCGCAGAAAATCGACACCCGCTTCCATGAGATCGGCCCGCGCGGCTACGGCCACGTCCTGCGTGAAGCGGGGCAGTCGCGCCCGTATTTCAGCGCGGAGGAACTGGACCGGGCGACGCGGGAGCCGGCGTCGTCGCCGCGGGCGAAAGCGCGGGGAGAGGCGGTGAAGCGGCACGCGGGGGATGACCGGGAAGCGCGGGTGAGCTGGACGACCCTGCTGCTCAAGCGGCCCCGGCAGAAGATCCCGCTCGAGTAAGCCCTACTTTTTCGCCCGGGCGTACTGCGGCGGATACGGCGCTTCCGCCCCCAGCACTTTCGCCGCGTGCCACGGCCAGTGCGGGTCGTCGAGGAACGCGCGGGCCATGGCGACGAGATCGGCCTCGCCGGAGGCGACGATCTGCTCGGCCTGGGCAGGCTCGGTGATGAAACCGACGGCGATGGTGGGAATGACGGCGTCGAGGCGGACGGCGGCGGCGAAGGGGACCTGGAAGCCGGGGCCGGCCGGGATTTTCGCCTTCGGGAGGGAGCCGCCGCTGGAGACGTCCACGAAATCGCAGCCGCGCAGCTTGAGGGCCGCAGCGTAGGCGACGGTGTCGTCAAGCGTCCAGCCGCCGTCGGCCCAGTCGGTCGCGGAAACGCGGACGCCGACCGCGAGGCCCGGCGCCGATTGACGCACTGCGTCAAAGACCTCGATCGGGAAGCGCATCCGGTTCTCGAGCGAGCCGCCGTACTCGTCGCGGCGGTGGTTCGAGAAGGGCGAGAGGAACTGGTGGAGCAGGTAGCCGTGCGCCGAGTGGACCTCGATCGCGTCCAGCCCGATCGAAACGGCCCGCCGCGCCGCCGCCGCGAAGGCCTCACGGACTTCCTTCAGACCCGCCGCGTCCAGCGCGCGCGGCGCCGGCCAACCGGCATCGAACGGAACCGCGGAGGCGGAAACCGACTCCCACGCCCCCGACGCGAGCGGCTTCCCGCCCCGCCACGGCACGTCCGTCGAGGCCTTGCGCCCCGCGTGCGCCAGCTGGATCCCGAGCTTCGCGCCCCCGTGCTTCCGGAAAAACGCGACGACCGGATCCAGCGCCTTCGCATGCGCTTCCGACCACAGCCCCAGGCACGCCGGCGTGATCCGGCCGCGCGGCTCAACGCCGGTCGCTTCGATCCACACCAGCCCCGCGCCCCCGGCCGCGAACTGCCCGAGGTGCATCAGGTGCCAGTCCGTGGCGCGCCCGTCCTCGGCGCTGTACTGGCACATCGGCGACACGACGATCCGGTTCTGGAGGACGAGGTTGCGAAGCGTGAACGGCGTGAACAGTGCGGGGGGCATGGCCGGAGCTTACCCGCAATTCCGCGCGCCGCCACCGCTACCTGAAGCCGAGCAGCTCCACCTCGAACACCAGCGTCGCGTTCGGGGGGATCACGCCGCCCGCGCCCTGCGCCCCGTACGCCAGCCCCGGCGGGATCGTCAGCTTCCGCTTCCCGCCGATCTTCATCGTCGCCACTCCCTCGTCCCATCCCTTGATCACGCGCCCCTTCCCGATCGGGAATTCGAACGGCTGCCCGTGGTCCTTGGAGCTGTCGAACTTCTTCCCGTCCGTCAGCCACCCGGTGTAGTGCACTTTCACGTTCGAGCCGGGGGTGGGGGAAGCGCCGGTCCCGGGGACAAGGTCTTCGTACTTGAGGCCGGAGGGGGTGGTGACAGGATCAGCCATGGGAGGGAGCTCCTAGGGGGGAACGGCAAAGGGCGAACGACAAAGGGCAAACGTCAAAGGGAAAAAGAAAAGTGAAAAAGTAAAAAGGAAAATTGCACCTCCCTCCCGCGTCAAACCGTGCCCTCCCCGCCCTTTTCCTTTTTCATTTGTCCTTTTCCATTTTCGTTTTCCGTTTTCTGTTTGCCGTTTGCCGTTCACTTCCCCCACCACTCCTTCTTCTCTTCCCCACTCTCTCCTCCGCCCTTCCCCTCCCCCGCCACAAGCACGTAGCGCGGTCCGCTCCTCACCCCCGGCGCCGCGGCAAAGGCGGCGGTCAACTCTCCATTCGCCCCGATGTACGCCGTCGCCAGCCCGGTACTCCCCTTCACCCCGGCGGCTGGACTCGAGTTTTCCCATTTCGCCCCGCTCGTTCGGCTCACGAGGAAACGGCAATGGAGCGGGTCGCCCTCCTTCGGGCCGCGCTCGGTCCAGGTGAAGGCCATCGTCTTCCCGCGGGCCTTGAGCCGGAACGTCGCCGCCAGGTCGAACGACCCCAGCACTTCCGACGACGGCGCCGCCAGGACCGACCAGGCACCCCAATGCGCGCCGCGGTCGTCGCTCCAGTTGTAGAGATACCGCAGCTTCGAGGTCAGCACGACCAGGTGGAACTGCTTCCCGACCTGGGTGCCCGTGACCGCCCCGGGGACTCCGTGCTCCTCCGGAAGCGCCGGGGGTGCCACGCCGTCCTTCCACGCGGCGCCGTCGTTGCTCACCCGGTGCGCGAGCTTTCCGCCGGAAGCGGCGAAATAGAGATGCACGCCGTCGTCGGCGACGAGAAGCGGCGGGCAGCACGCGTCGCCGCGCGCGGCAAGTTTCGCCACCGACTCGAACGCGCTCCACGACTTGCCGCCGTCGGCGCTCCGGGAATAGAGGAGCTCTCCCGACTCGAGGGCGACGGTGGCGAAGCGCGCCGGGCCCTGGGCGGCGAGGCGGGAGAAGGAGGGAATGCCGGGAAGTTTTCCGGGGATGCGGACGCGGGAAAGGTCCTTCTGGGCGACCAGGTCGAAGACGCCAAGCGAAACCGACTTGTCGTCCGCGTCGGCCAGCAGGACCTGCACGCGGTCGCCCTCGACGACCGGCTCGCCCGCGGGGCCGTTCGGGAGGAGGAGGACTTTCCAGGGAGCGCGGCCGTCCTTCGAGATGCGAAGCGTCAGTCCGCCGTCGCGTTCGAAGACGAAGACGCCGACGGCACCACTCTCGCCGCGGACGACCTCGACGGGGCACGGGAGGCGCTCGCTCGTCGCCGACATCGCCTCGGCGGGAAAGGCCCATGACGACGCTTCCCCGGCGGCCGGAATGGCAGACAGGGCGGCGAGCAGGCAGGCCCGACGCAGTCGAATGTGCACGCGGAATTCCTGACTCGGAGTTTGAGTAAGAATCGTGTGGGAGCACAGCGGCATCGGCGCGAAACGTGATTCACGCTCGTAAGCCGTTCAGCGCCGCCGCCGCTGGCCCCCACTCGATTCTTACTCAAGCTCCGGGACGACAACAACTTCTGAGAGCGTGAGCAGAAGTCGATCGAAGGCTCGGCCAGGCCGAGCGAGCAAAGCGAGCGACGTCTGGCCGAGCCGTAGATCGACATCTGCTCACGCTCTCAGGTGGCTCTTCCCCCGGGACAAGGATACCCTGACGCGGCACCCGAATTGCGTGGAACTCGGATATGCGCACAGCGAATCCCGCCCTGAACGAAAACGTGTTCAAGAAGTTCTTCGCCGCCGCCGGCTCGCCGGTGATGACGGTCCAGGGGACGGTCAACAAGACGGGCGTGCTGCTGTTCCTCTGTGCAGGGTGCGCGGTGCTGACGTGGATCCCGATGCACTCGGGAGATTTCCTCACCGCGGGGATCCTGGCGCTGGGCGGGCTGCTCGGCGGGCTCGTCTTCGGGCTCACGACGGCGTTCAAGCCGGCATGGGCGCCCGTGACGGCGCCGCTTTACGCGGCCTGCGAAGGGCTATTTCTCGGGGCGATCTCCTCGATTTACGACCTGCATTACCCGGGCAGGCCGATAGTCCTTCACGCCGTGTTGCTGACGTTCGGGACGCTGTTCGCACTGCTGGCGGCGTACACGACGCGGCTCATCCGGGCGACGGAGAATTTCAAGCTCGGGGTCTTCGCGGCGACCGGCGGCATCGCGCTCGTCTACCTGGTTTCCTTCGTGCTCAGCCTCTTCGGCATCCGCCTGCCGTTCATCCACGAAAGCGGGCTGATGGGCATCGGGTTCTCGCTCTTCGTCGTCACCATCGCCGCGCTCAACCTCGTCCTCGACTTCGATTTCATCGAGACCGGTGCGGATTCGAACGCGCCGAAGTTCATGGAGTGGTACGGCGCGTACGGGCTGCTCGTCACGCTCGTGTGGCTCTACCTCGAGATCCTGCGGCTCCTGTCGAAGCTGGCCTCCCGGAGAGATTAGTCTCCCACGCCGGCGGACTTGAGCGCCGCCCGAAGCGCTTCGGCAAATTTCGCATACCCCGCTTCGTTCGGGTGGAGCCCGTCCGGGAATTCGTCGTCGCGTACGCCGCCGATGTCGGTCGCGAAGACTTCCCAGGTGTCGCACCAGGTCACGCCGCGGCGGACGGTGGCGAAGGAGCGAAGCTGGGCGTTGAGATGAAGGAGTTCGTCGGGGAAGAGTCCCGGCTCGGGTTTGCGCGGCATCACGCAGCACAGCACGACCGGCGTTCCCGGGCGTTCCCTGTCGAGGAGATCGAGGATTTCGTGGACGTTGAACGTCACGTCCGCGGGCTTCGCGCCGAGGTGGAGATCGTTGGTCCCGATGAGGATCACCACGGCGCGCGGCTCGAGGGCCAGGACGTCGGCGTGGAACCGGGCGAGAAGCCCCCTCGAAGTGTCGCCCGAAATCCCGCGGTTCGCGACCTTGAGCTTCGGGAACGCCTCCGGCAGCCCGGCCCACCACGCCGTGATCGAGTCCCCCGCGAACACCACCGCCCCGCGGTCCGCCGCTTCGCGCGCCGCAAACACCCCGCGCCGCTCGTCCCACCCTTTGGGCTTCACGTCGGGCCCGTGTCCCGGCCAGACGGCGACAATCTTCGGATGCCGCGCGAACGGCATCATAGAAGCGCCGCCGATGCCGAGGAGGATGGCCGCGAACCACGCGATCTGGAGGCCGCTCAGGCGGCGGCGGGGCGCGATCGGCGGCGTCGGCTGGACCATGGGCGTGGCATGATGACGGGCGCCGGGCGGAATCACAACGGCAACGAAGAAGGAGGAAGCGTTGGGCACACCGACTCTCAGCGAATTGATCGCACGTCTGCTCAAGGAACGGATCGTCTTCATCGGGACCCCGATCGATGATGCGGTCGCGACCGAGACCGTCGCCAATCTGCTCTTCGGCCACCGCGCGGCGCTTCCGAACGCGCGGATCGGATTCGATGAATTGTGGGGCGGATCGACCTCTTCCCCGAGGCAGGCCCAGGAAATCGCGAGGCTCCGCACGGAGTTCATCCAGCAGATGGCGAAAGACACGGGGCGGCTTCCCGGGCTAATCGAGGGCGACATGAAGCGCGGGTGTCGGATGACCGCAACGGAAGCGCTCGACTACGGGATCATCGACACGGTCGTTGAGAAGCTTTCCTGAGCGTGGCAACCTGGAATATGTAAAGCCTCTGCTTTGTTATGTCTCCACTGCATTCCGATCCCGCCTCAGGAGCCCGCCATGATTCCCCTCCGCGACTTCTCCGACCAGCTCGCCACCGTCGTCGATCGCGTGTCGCCCGCGCTGCTCCACGTCCGGGCGCTTCTCGACGGCCGCCACGGCGTGGCCACCGGATCCGGCGTCGTCGTGGCTCCCGACGGCTACGCGCTCACGAACTCGCACGTCGTGCACGGGGCGACGGCGGTGGAAGCGACGCTCGCGGACGGGCGGACGCTGCTGGCCGACATCGCTGGGGATGATCCCGCGACGGACCTGGCGGTCCTGCGCCTCGCGGGGTCCGGCCTTGCGCACGCCGAGCTGGGCGATTCCAACGCGCTTCGCGTCGGTCATCTCGTGCTCGCGCTGGGCTCGCCGCTCGGGCTCGACCGGACGGTGACGTGCGGGATCGTGAGCGCGCTCGGCCGGACGCTGCCAGGCGGGCGGACGGGGCGGGTCATTGAGGGCGTGATCCAGACCGACGCGCCGATCAACCCGGGGAACAGCGGCGGGCCGCTCGCCGACGCCGATGCGCGTGTCGTCGGCATTAACTCGGCTGTGGTTTTTCCCGCGCAGGGCCTCGGGTTCGCCGTGCCTTCCAATACGGCTTCGTTCGTGCTCTCCGAAATTCTCGCGCACGGCCGCGTGCGCCGCGCCTGGCTCGGCGTCTCCGCGCAGGAAGTCCTCCTCCCCGCCCGGATCGCCCGCGCCGCCGGCAGCAACGCGACCCGCGCCGTCGCCCTCCGGGAAATTGCGCCCCGCTCCCCCGCAGCTGCCGCCGGCCTGCACCCCGGCGACCTCGTCGTCGCCATCGCCGGCAAGCCCGTCCAGTCCGTCCCCGATCTCCACCGCGCCCTCGGCCGCGATGCGATCGACGCGGAGATCGTCATGGACGTCATCCGCGGCGAACGCAAGCTCTCCCTGGCCGTCCGTCCGCGCGAAATCGGCGCCGCGGCCTGACACTACGGTTTCAGCGCGTCCAGGTTCACCCCTTTCACCTTCGCTGATGCCAACTCCACGAGCTTCAGCATCAGCGCCCGCGGCGGCGCATCTTTTGGAAGCGGCCCGGTCCAGCGCGTCAGCACGGGCACGGAAGGAAGATCGATGTCGAGCGTCTGCTGCCCCCAGTCCGGCCGGGACGTCCTTGCGCCAACGCGTCGCACCCTGATGTAATGCAAGGCCCGATGCCGTACGACACTTCAAAGTCAGTCCTCCCCCGCGGTGCCACGGCCCGCCACGACGGTGGTCCCGCGCCCGAAATGCCTCCTCCTCCGCGCGGCGTGATTCCACCCGAGACCGTCTCGCCCGAAGCGATGTTCGGGATCCCCCGCGTCCAGACGAATCCTTCGCGCTGGTCAGGGGAAACGTGGAAGCCGTTCGTGGAAGAACTTCGCGACGGCGGCGTGGACGTCCGTGAGGACCGCGCGACGAAGGCGATGTTCGTGACGGACGCGGGCGGGCTATCGTTCGGGGCGCCGCACGGCGTCGTGATCGCGCGCTCGGCCCTCCAGGTCGCCACGGTTTTGCGCGCCGCCCAGCGATTCCGTGTCCCCGTCACCACGCGCGGCGGCGGGCTCACGACCGAGGGCGAGTCGGTCGCGTTCGGCGGGCTGCAGCTCGACATGACGGGGATGAGCAAGGTCCGGTGGGTGGACCGCGACCGGATGCTCGCGCGGGTCGAAGCGGGAATCTTCTGGCACTCTATGGCGGAAGTGCTGCGCCGCCAGGGGCTCGACTACATTTCCGCGCCGCTCAATTTCACTTCCAGCGTCGGCGGCACGCTCGCCGTCGGCGGGATCGACGTGAACGCGTGCAAGTGGGGAGCGAGCGCGGACCAGTGCGTCGCGATGGAAGTCGTGACGCCGACGGGCCAGGTCGTCGAGTGCAGCGAAACGGCGAACACCGAGCTCTTCGACCGCGTCCTCCTCGGTTACGGGCAGTTCGGCGTCGTCACCGAGGCCACGATGCGTATCCGGCCCTACACGCCCTGCCGCATGCACCACATCTTCTATGATGACCTCAAGGCCGCCATGGAAGACCTCATCGTCGTCGTCCGTTCCGAATCGACCGACTACAGCGGCATCCTCACGATGAACGACCGCGCGAACAATCTCCTGTTCGCGTTCGACTCCGAGGACCGCGAGAAGGCGTTCTTCGCGAACGTCCGCCCGAAATTGAAAGGCCTCACCGAGGGACAATTCGCAATGCGCGCGGCGAGGTACTACGCGCTTCACCCGTGGAAAATCGGTGAAGCGCTCTGGCTGTGGCGGCGGAAACGGACGCTGATGCCGGAGTTCGAGCGGCCCGAGCATGTGCGCGGCGGGAAGATGGACGACCGGACGGTGGTGTTCTCGCGCGCCGTTTGGCGCCACTGGGGAAACCGCAGCATGGTGATCCCGGACCTCGCGACTTCGGAGTCGAAGTTCATCGAGTCGGTCCTGCGCGGCAACAAGGTGATCCGGAAATATTTCCCGCACTACACGCTCTACTGCGTCGCGATCCGCCTGCAGCCGAACCGCGAGCGCTACGAGATGTCCTGCATCCCGGGCGACGCGACGGGGTGGGCGTACGGTTGCGAGTTTGAGCCGATTTTCAGGGCCGGCGAGTACAGCCGCGACACGCTCCAGAGTTTCAAGAACGAGATCTACGACGTCGGCGTGAAGATGGGGACGAGCTATTACAGGTTCGGGGGGAGCATGAAGGGCTACATCCGGCGCGCTTTCGGCGACGCGATGGTGGACCGGCACCTCGCGATGAAACGCGCGGCGGATCCCGCGATGATCCTGAACCCGGACGTCGTGTTCTGATGCGATCCGCGCTCCCCCGCTTCTCTCCCGCCACCTTCGCCGCGTGCTCCGGCTGCGATATCTGCGCGCTGGCCTGCCCGGTCTGGCAGCAGACGCACGACGTGCGCCTGACGCCGAAGGGCCGCGCGACGGCGCTCCAGGGCGGCGCTTCGGCGGAGGACATCGTCGAGTCGCTCGGCGCCTGCACGCTGTGCGGCTCGTGCGTCCCGGCGTGCCCGGAGCGGATTGACCTCGTGGGGATGACGCTCGGCCTGCGCGCCGACCTCGCGGCGAAAGGCCGCTCGCCGCTCGCGCCGCTCGCCGCCGGGATGATCGAACCGCCGCGCGAAGTCAGCAAAGCGAATGTCCGCCTGAAGACCGTGCTTCTCGCCGAAGAGCGGCTGCTCGCCGATCCGTCTCTGCTCGCTGCCGCCACTCTCCGCCTCGGCGGCCCGGCTCACGTCATCGTCGCGGACGACACGGGATTCGACATCGCCGCAGCGCTCGAGGCCGGGATCCCTGTCGCGCCCGAACGCCTCGAGGAATTCCTCGCCGGCCTCCGCGGCGCCCTTCGCGTCGTCACCACCGAAGGTTTCCTGAACTCCTTCCTCCGCAAGTGGCTCCCCGGCACCCCGATCCGCAGCCTCGGCGAATCCTGCCTCGCCCTCGCCGAAACCCGCCGCGCCCTCCGCCCCACCGACCTCTATCTCCTCGATGCCCGCGCCTACCACGCTGACTTCGAGCGCCTCGTCCCCGTCTACGACACCCTTCGCCACGAAACCGGCTGCGATCTCAGCCTCGACCTCCAGCACCTCGCCATCACCACCGCCGCCAACGCCCTCAACTCGCGCTTCGGCACCGGCCCCGTCCGAGTCGCCGAGCAGGTGAAGTGGATTCTGGAAGGACGCCGGCCGTCGCGCGTGGTGGTCGAGAACATGGAGGACGGCGAAGCGGTGCGGCGAGAGAGGAACATGCCGGTCGTGCACGTGGCGGCGATCAGCGCGGCAAAGTAAGAATCATTGGCCCGTCGATTCGTGACCCTCTCGTCGTAGAATGACGCCGTGACGACAATCCCCATGGCCGAGACTTCGCCGGTCCCGCCGCGGCGGTCCCTCATCCTGGTCACGCCCCTCGCGGCCGCCTGGATCGTTTTCATGCTGGTCGCGCCTTTGGCGGGATGCGCGATCTCGGCGCTTCATTTCATCCACTCGGCCGTCGGCCACCGGCGCGGTTGGTGGCTCACGCTCGTGCTGTCGCCGCTGCTCGGCCTGCCGGCGTGGGGTTTCGCCAAAGCGTGTGTGGGATATGTCCGCGGCGATGCGGCGCTCATGATGGTCGGCCTCCCCTCCGACGAGGCCCGGAACCTGAACCCCGATCTGCGCTGCGCAAAACGCACGACCGGGTGCGTCGTCTGCGGCTGGGAACCGTTCGCCAATGCCGGCAACAACGTCGCCTTGCGCGGGCTGATCCACACGTTCGGGCCGATGAAAGGCTCCTACGTCGGGCCGTACCCGACGCGGGAAGAAGCCGCCGCAGCCCTGCGGGGGGCGAAGGAAACGGTGGCCTTCACGCCCGATCCCGCAGCGCTCAACGCCGCACTCGGCCTTCCGCCGCCTCCGTCCGCCGGGTTGGCCCGGATGATGTTCTATCGCTTCGACACCGAGCCGCCGAAGCTCTCCGTCGCCCGGATCCCCGGAGGCACGGTGATCGTCGGGAACGAAGAGCGCGCGGTCCTCATCGAAGCGGCGACCGGAAAGCCGTACGCGCAGTACCGCCTCTTTCCCGCGCCGAAGTAGCCGCACGGTTCCCCGCGGCCCGGAGCCGGGCTATCCTGTCCTTTTCATGATCGCCCCCGCCCCCCGCAACGTGGACGTCCTCATCATCGGCGCTTCGCTGTCGGCGGCGGCTTGTGCGAAGCGGCTTGTCGATGCGGGGCTGGAGACGGTGGTGATCGAGCGCAAGAAGCTGCCGCGCCACAAGATCTGCAGCGGGATCCTGTCGCCGCGCGGGCACCGGTTCCTGGTCGAGAATTTCGGGCCGCTTCCGCGCGAAACGATGCACGAGCCCACGAGTTGCCGGGGCGTGACGTTTCATTTCCCGAAGGCGCCTTCGATCGACATTGATTTCATCGGCGGGCCGACGCCGCATCTTTACCGGAAACATTCGGACTGGTGGGCGATCAAGAGGAGCGGCGTGGAAGTGCAGGACGAGACTTCCTTCGCGGGGCTGGAGACCGCGGCGGACCATGTGCTCGTGAACGTGACGCGGCGCGGGAGGCCGGAGCAGTTCCGGGCGAAGTGGGTTGTGGGCGCCGACGGGCCGACGTCGATGGTGGTGAGGGCGTTGTACCCGGGGTATCCCGCTTCGATCCCGTGGTTTCTCGTCGGCCAGAAGTTGCACGACATCGTGCGCTGCCCGCTCGACCAGGCGTATTTCCATTTCTGGTTTCACCCCGGCCTCGGCCACTACACCTGGAGCCACGCGCGCGACGGCCGGCAGATCGTCGGCGTCGGGTTCGACGTCGGGCACAACTTCGACGCGGCCCATCAGAACGTCGTGAAATACATCGGCAAGCGCCACGGCGTGGAGCTCGGGCCCGCGCGGGACTCCGAAGGCTGCGGCGAAAATTTCGGGCTCTCCCTCATCAACCGCTACGTCTTCGGCAAGGGGCGCGTCCTCATCACCGGCCAGGCCGCCGGGTTCCTCAACATGATGGCCGAAGGGATGTCCGCGGCGCTTCACTCCGGCGCCATCTGCGGCGAATCGATTGTGGAAGCGGCGTTTCACGGCGAGCCGGCGCAGTACGTCTACCGGCGCGCGATCCACAGCGAAGTCCGGCGCTGCAGCGACCAGTGGAACCCGCTTCTCATCGCCTTCGGCCGTCCGCACGAGGCCGACGTCTGGGCGGCGCTTCGAAAGCTGTCGTGGAGTGAGCGGATGATGGTGATCGGGGACGTGGTGATGTTCGTGCGGCTGTACGCGAAGTTCAAGTGGGGGCGGCAGATCCTGGGGCAGTCGGTCGAGCGGTTGCTGAGCGGGAAATACGATGCGCGGAGGTGGTGGTAGGTATGCGAGAATAGCCCGCCTGACCAGTTGTGCGTGTTCAGTGAAACTTACACTGAAAAGCATCCTTCACACCCCGGTCATGGTTCATGCAGAATTGCACGCCCCAACGCGGGATTTAGCGGTCTTTAAGCGTTTTACCTTGGCAGAGCCTTTGCAAGAGCGTCCCATTCGCCCGGCACGGATGAGATCTTTTTCGTCCCGCCGCGGAACCCGGAAGCAACCAGGAGAAGCACGATGAAGCGAAGAGTCCTGCTGAGTACGGCCTTTCTGGTGGCCGCGGCGCTGTCGGCGAGATCGCTGACGCTGCTGGCGCTCACTGACGCGGAAATCGTCAAGGCCAGTGACCGCATCGTGGTGGGGACCGTCCTGACTTCGACCGCGCAGTGGGCCGACCCTGACGGGGACGGCATCCAGTCCATCTACACGGTCGCGACCTTCCGGGTCGATCAGGTCGTGAAGGGCACCGACCAGCCGGGCGCCTACGTGACCCTTCAGGTGTTCGGGGGCACTATCGGCAACCGCACGATGGGGTCCGCCGGGGTCCCCCTCTGGAAAAAGGACGAGCGGCTTCTCCTCTGCCTCTACCCCGATCCTGACAAAGCCCGGTTGTCCCCCATCGTCGGCGCCATCCAGGGCCGGTGGCAGGTGACGACGAATGCCAACGGGAAGGACATCGCTTCCCGCGACCTGGGCGAAGCGCAATTCATGGCGCGACAGGCCGACGGGTCGCTGACTGCGGCCGCAAAACCCGCCGCGACCGAAGAACCCCTTTCCGATGTCATCACCCGCCTGCAGTCGGAGATGGCCAAATGAAGAAATTCATCCTGGTCGCTGCCTGCTTCGGGCTGGTCCTGGTGGAAACGCCCCGGCTGAGCGGATACGTGACGTTCGGGTCGCCTCCGCCGAAGTGGGGAGCCACCGCGGCGCCGTCGTCGAGCGGCGGGAACGTGGACTTCCTTTATAACGACGCGGGGACCCCGGACATGGCGGGGGGCGGCGGCGGTGCCGGATCGGGCACGGGCACGAAGGACGGCGAGTGGACGGAACTGACGAACAGCCTTCAGGCCTGGGAAGACGCCACGACAGGAAACCTGGACCTCCGCTGGAACGGCTGGACGAGCCTCCCCGTCATCTACGGGGACGGATCGAACATGGTCGAATGGGACGAGACGGCCGCCACGTGGCCGTACGCCCCCGGCAGCGGCGTCATCGGCGTGTGCAACTTCGATTACTTCGGCGACCAGTTCTCCGAAGCGGACGTCCAGTTCAACGGGCTCGACTTCGGCTGGTCCGACCCGATCCTCATGGACAAGGTGGCGCTTCATGAGTTCGGCCACGCCATCGGCCTCGGGCATGAAACCACGGTCACCGCGATCATGAACCCGGTGGTCGGAAGCGTCTCCGTCCTGCAGCCGGACGACATCGCAGGAGCGATCGCCCTTTACGGCACAGGGTCAGGAAGCGACGGCGTTGACGAATCGGCGCCTCCCCCTCCGCCGCCGCCGCCCCCGCCGCCGCCGCCGCCTCCTCCTCCCCCTTCGCACGACCCTCCCATCGATCCCGATCCAGTACCCCCCGGCAGCAGCGGGGGAGGCACGGGCCCCCGGAAGGTCACGAAGCACGTGGTCGTCACTGAAAACGGCCCCGACTACGGCAGCGGCCCCAAGGGCGCCTACAACCGCTACAAGGACAAGTACTGCATCGTCGCCACCGCGGCCTGCGGCTCAGAGGACGCTTCCCGCGTGGATGCGCTCAGGGCCTTGCGGGACCGGTCGCTGAAGGGCATCCCAGCGGGTGCGAAAGCGGTCGAGACGTACGAAAACGCCGCGGCACCGCTGGCGCAGGTCGTAAAGCAGAGCGAAATCCTGCGGGCGCTCGTGAGGGGGGCGCTCGCCAGGTGAGAGCGGTGCCGGGCAACCGGGGTCGCTCAATAATCAGACGCCGGGTCGGGGCTGTGTTGGCCTCGACCCGGCGTCCTTTTTTTGCCCCTGTTAAACGCCGAGCGCGCGCTCGACTTCCTTCAGCGTCGGCTTGATCACAATGGGCTTCGGCAGCGTCGGGATGATCGCTTCAACCGTCTTGTAGCCGTTCCCGGTGATGTAGGCGACGACGAGCTCGTCGCGGCCGATGACGCCCTGTTTCGCGAGCTTCGCGACGGTGCCGATGGTGACGCCCCCGGCGGTTTCCGTGAAGATCCCCTCGGTGCGGGCGAGAAGCTTCATCGCGACGACGATTTCCTCGTCAGTGATCATCGCGGCGCCTCCGCCCGTTTTCCGGATGATGTCGAGCGCGTAAGTCCCGTCGGCGGGGTTGCCGATGGCGAGCGACTTGGCGATCGTCTGCGGCCTCACGGGGACGATTTCGTCGCGCTTTTCGAGGAATGCACTGGCAACCGGGGCGCACCCGGTGGCCTGCGCGCCGCTGACCCGGGTGTTCACTTTGCCGATCAGCCCGAGCGTTTCGAGCTCGTGGAGCGCCTTGTAGACCTTGCAGAGCAGCGAGCCACTGGCGATCGGGAGGACGACGTGGTCGGGGGCGCGCCAGCCGAGCTGCTCGGCGACCTCGTAGCCGAGGGTCTTCGAGCCTTCGCTGTAGAACGGTCGCAGGTTGATGTTCACGAACGCCCAGTTCTTCGTCGCGCTGATCTCCGCGCACAGGCGGTTGACCTCGTCGTAGTTTCCTTCCACCGCGATGAGCGTCGGCGAATAGCTGCTGATGCCGACGATCTTGGAAGGCTCGAGGTCGGCCGGGATGAAGATAATCGGCCGCATCCCCGAGATTCCGCCGAACGCCGCGACCGAGCAGCCGAGGTTGCCGGTTGAAGCGCACGACACGGTGTCGAACCCGAACTCCTTCGCCCGCGAAACGGCGCAGGCAACGACGCGGTCCTTGAACGAGTACGTCGGGTTCACGGCGTCGTTCTTGATCCAGAGGTTCGTGAGGCCGAGCTCCTTGCCCAGCCGCGGCGCGGGGACGAGGGGGGTGCAGCCCTCATGAAGCGTGACGATGCAGTCCTCGCTCACGGGCAGGAGCGGCATGTACCGCCAGATGGACCTCGGGCCCTTCTCGATCTTCTCCCGCGTCAACTGGCGGCGGATCTCGTCGTAGTCGTAAATGACTTCGAGCGGCCCGTAGCATTCCTCGCAGACGTACACCGGCGCGATCGGGACGACCGTGCCGCACTCGCGGCACTTGAGGCCCTTGAGGCGCGCGGCGGTGGCGGCGCGGGCGTTGGGAGTGGTGGCGGTGGTCATGATTTCCTCCATGAAGCGCCGGCGGCGGGCCCGAGTTCGAGCACGCGCGCCCTGGCGCCGACTTTGGTGAATTCGGCCGCGAGGGCGGCCCCGACGTCCTTCGTGTGCGAGTTCGTGAAGGCGACGAGCGTGGGACCGGAACCCGATATGGCGGCGCCGAGCGCGCCGGCCGCGATGGCCGCGTCACGGGCGGCGGGCCAGGCTTTGACGAGCGGCGCCCGGTGGTCCTGGTGCAGCTTGTCGTCGAACGCCCACGCCGGCAGGAACGACTCCGAGGCCAGCGCCGCGGCGAGCACGGCGGCGCGGGCGATATTGTGCACGGCGTCCTCACGGGAGATCGATTTCGGGAGAAGCGCCCGGGCTTTCGCGGTCTCGACGGCGAAGTCCGGGATCGCCGCGACGATGCGCAGCGTCTCGGGCCACGGCAGCGTCACGACATGAGGCGGCGCCGCGATCGTGAACGATCCCCACAGGCACGCCGCGAGGTTGTCCGGGTGCGGCTCCAGCTTCAGCGCGAGCTCGAGGATCTCGTCGCGCCCCGGGTTTTTCCCGGAAAGCGCCGCCGCCCCCGCCAGCCCCGTGACGATCGCCGCCGCGCTCGACCCCAGTCCGCGCCCGAGAGGAATCCGGTTCACACAGGAAATCCGCGCCTTCAGCACGCTCCCCCAGGTTTCAAGCCCCAGCGCGCAGGCCTTCGCGATCAGGTTGGCCCCGTCGGTCGGCAGCGCCCCCGCGCCTTCGCCGTTGATCTCCACATGCCACCGGTCCGCCGCTTCGAACACCGCCTCGTTCTCGAGCGACAGCGCCAGCCCGAACGCATCAAACCCGGGCCCGAGATTCGACGTCGTCGCCGGCGCCCGCACCGAGACCCCTTCGCCCGCCTTCAACCCTTTCGCTTTCGGCGCGGGCCGGCGGTTCGTCGCGAGGTCCCCCGTGGTGACCTGGAACGTCTTCGTCATCGGAAGCGTGTTCATGGCTAGTCCTCCACGCGGATCAACCGCGGCCGATCCCGCAGGATCCCTGTCGCGTCGATCTCCGTGCACGACACCTTCACCGCCATTTCCTCCGCTTCGTGCGTCAGGATCTCGATCCGCCCCTTTTTCGCTGAGGAATCGACAATGGAAGCGCGCACGGCGGCGATGGAGACGCCGTGTTTGCCGAGGATGGTCGTGAGGGCCCCGATGGCGCCGGGTGTGTCGGCGATCGGGAACCGGAGGTAATAGCGCGTCCGGACTTCATAGATCGGCTTGAACTTGTCCGAACTCCAGTAGAGCGTGCGCTTTCTCATCCGCGATTCGGCAGGCCGCGATCCGCGCGGCGAGTGGAGAGCGCGCTCGGCGATCTCGATGATGTCGCTGAGGACGGCGGAAGCGGTGGGCATCTGGCCGGCGCCGCGGCCGTAGTACATGGTTTCGCGGGAAGCGTCGCCCTTGACGAAGACGGCGTTGAACTCATCGCGGACGGAGGCCAGCGGGTGGTTCTTCGGGACGAGCGCGGGGTGGACGCGCAGCTCGACGTGGCCGTTGGTCTTGCGGCCGATGGCGAGGAGCTTGATGACGTAGCCGTTGTCCTTCGCGAACGCGATGTCCTCCGAGCCGAGATCGCGGATCCCCTCGACGTGGATGTCCCCGCGCTCCGGCCGCACCCCGAACGCCAGCGTCGCGAGGATCGACAGCTTGTGCGCCGCATCCTCGCCATCCACATCCAGCGTCGGGTCCGCTTCCGCAAACCCGCGCCGCGTCGCTTCGGCCAGCGCCTCCGCGTACGACATCCCATCCTCCGTCATGCGGGTCAGGATGAAATTCGTCGTGCCGTTCACGATCCCCATCACCTTCTCGATCCGGTTCGCGGCGAGCCCGTCCTGCAGCACGCGGATGATCGGCACCGTCCCCGCGACACTTCCCTCGAACCCGACCTCAACCCCGACCTTGTCGGCCAGGGCGAAAATCTCGCCCCCGAACTTCGCCAGAAGCGCCTTGTTCGCGGTGACGACGTGCTTCCCGCTCTCGATGGCCTGAAGCAGGTACGTCCGCGCCGGCTCGTACCCGCCGATCAGCTCGATCGCGATTTCGATCTCCGGGTCCTCGAGCACGGCCTCCGCCTTCTCGGCCAGCTCGTACCCGTCGAGCGGGAATTCCCTGAACAGGTGAATCCCCCGGTCCGCGATCTTCTTCAGCCGGAACCGGATGCCCGTCTTCTTCTCGATCAGGTCCCCGTTCTCGCGGAGCAGGCGCACCACGCCCGTCCCCACCGTCCCGAGCCCGATCAGCCCCAGCGTGATCTGTGCCACGAAAAAACCCTCGTTCCTTTTCGGGGAAGACGAGGGTTGGCGACAGTGCCTCACCTCTTATCTCCCCCGCCACGTCGCGGGTGGGAATTGGCACCTTCCCCTTGCGGGTGGTTGCCCCGGTGTCATCGGGCCACATCCCTCGACCGGTCTGGATAAGAGGGGGGCAAACTTACGGACCGCGGAAGAGGCTGTCAAGCGGGAAATCCGGAGTGTCACTCCCGGCCGAGGCACCGCAGCAATTCGCTCACTTCTTCTTCCACCTCTGCCTCCGACGCCACGGTCGGCAGGACCTCTCCCCGAAGGAGCTCCCGGAAACGCCGTTTCGAGCGCCGGAGAGAGGTCAGGACGTCGTTTTCGTGCAGACCGAGCCGCTCGGCGATCGCGCGGTCAGAGAGGTTCTCGTCCCGGAACTTGAGGTCCCACACTTCCCGGTCGTGCGGTTCGAGGCGGGCGGCCGGCCCTTCCTGGCGAAGCTTGGCGGTTGCGCGGGCCACCACGTCCCTCGCCCATTCCCGGTCGAACTCGGCATCCAGGTCGTCCGGGGCGGCGACGGAATCCCCGACCCCGTCCTCCCAGTCGAGCGAAGTCTCGTGCACCCCTCCCCCGCGCTTGGCAGCCCGGACGCGATCATCCCAGTTGTTGAGCCAGTTGCGGAGGCAGGCGCGCAGCCAGGCACGGAAGCGCCCGCGGGAAGGGTCGGCGCTTCCGAAGATCTCGCCCTGCCGGCCCATAAGATGGAGGAAGAACTCCTGGGTCACGTCCTCAGGGTCATGCCGGACTCTGCGGCCGGAGACGTACCAGCCCACGAGTTTCAGGACTACGGGCCGATACCAGCGCGCCATGAGGTCCAGGGCGGTGGAAGATCCCTGGCCGGCGGAGAGCACTTTCGACCACATCGTCGGGGGGAATCCGACGCCAGACGGGTCCCCGGTATTTGCGGCCACTCAAATCGCTCCGATTCCTGGCTGGCAGACATTCTGCTGGCCAGCGGGCCCGGTTGCAATTGCGGATTTCGATTCCGGAAAGATCGTCGGAATTCCGGGGCATTGCTTCAGGTGCTCCTGCACAACAACGCACTGAAACCCGCATCCAAGGAGACTCGCCATGCTTAAGCACTTCCTGATCGCCTCGTCCGTCGCTTCGGCCATCCTCTGCGCAATGACCGGCGCGCACTCCGCCCCCGTCCTTACCGCTTCCAGGACACTCAGTGTTCCGGCTGCCGCGCCTCCCGCTGTCAGCGCCACCACGGCAACATCCGGGACTCCCCTCAGCGGGGATGCCGTGTTCCGCGCAACCGGGGGGGACTCCTCGCCCTTCGTGGGTTATTCCGGGCACGCCGGTGTCATGTCGAGCGCGGGAGTCATGGACATGCAGTCGGTCCTGGTCGCCTCGGGCCCTCCTGCGGCAGGACATTTCGTGACATCCACGTTGGTTGCGTGGAAGCGAGCAGCGACCTACCTGGGAGCCGCGCACAAGGGGCAGTCCCGCGAAGTCGGCATCCTGATCGAGGCCAGCGTGCGGTCCCAGCGCTACACAACCCTCAGCCTGACAGTGGGTTACAAATCGCCTGGAATCAGCTTCCGAAACGACGGGCTGCTTGAGTGGGCTTATGAATCTGCAGGCCTCGACATCGTTGCGGGAGACACCTGGTCGACGCTCAGCCCGGCAGTCCAGCGGGCCGCGATGACCGCGCGCTGATCCTCTCAAGTTGTTCCCTTCCCCGTCCGCTCTCCCGCGGACGGGGATTTTTCGTTGATTGGATATAAATCGTCGGAACGCCGCGGCTTTCTTTTAGAGGCTGGCGAGGCAGGACAACCCAAGGAGCCCGCGATGAAGACCCCCAGGACCGCCCTTCCAGATTCCCCCCTGATTCGCCGCCTGTGCGGCCTGGCGATCGCCGCCGGGTGCGCCGTCGCCATTGCCTTCATCCTGTTCACGCGCCGCGTCCCTGCGCTCCCGAACGAGGTCGATACGGTCAATCGAGCCGGATCGGTAGACACGGAAGCGGGGTTGCGGGTTGGCGACGGCGAGGTGGAGGCACTGGCGTCTCCGACCGTCGCCGGATCACGCACGGCGACTTCAACCCCGTCAGCGGGCGACCTCGTTCGCCTCATGACGGCCGGGGATCGCGCCTCGATACAGGGGCTCGCGGAAGCCCTGAAGGCCCACCATTCGCTCGCGGACGTCCGGATCCTGCTTGAAATCTGCGGGAATCCCGGCGCCGGTGAAGCGGCCCGCCAGGTGGCTTTTGAGCTTCTCGGCTTCCTCGGCGATCCCGAGGCGGTCGCCGACCTGACTGCACTTGCTTCGGACAGCTCCCGATCCGACGCGATCCGGGGTCTGGCGATCTTGACTCTCGGGCAGATCGGTGAGCAGGCCCCTTCCGTTCGCTCCTCCGTCCGCGACCTCGCCTTCTCATTCCTCGCTTCCCCGTCTGCCGACCTCCGCCGCAACGCCGTCAACGCGCTAGGCCTGATGCGCACCGGCGACGCTTCCGCGGCCCTTCTGGATCTCCTTCGCGACCCGTCACCCGCCGTCCGCGCCCGTGCGGCCTGGGCCCTCTCCCGTCCCGGCGATCCTTCGGTTTCCGGCGCGCTCATCGAGGCAACTCGTGCCGAGCGCGATTGTTTCGAATACGTCCAGGCGCTCTCCGACCTGAAGGCAGCGGCGGCTGTCCCGGTGCTGTTCGAGAAGGCGCTCGACACTTCCGAGGAGGATGGTTTCCGTGAGTTCGCACTCGCGGCCATCGGGCGCATCGGCGACCGCTCGGCTGTCCCCGGGCTCATCGAGATCCTCGAAGGCGACAACGAGTTCCTCTCCTGGGGCGCCGCAAAAGCACTCGCCGCAATCGGCGACCCGGCCGCACTTCCCGCATTGGAGCGGGCGGCGCGGACGAAAACCTGGAAAAGCGCCTTCGTGGCCCGCGAAGTCGAAGAGATTTACGCGCAGTGCTCGTCGGCCAGGTAGTCCGCGCCGGCCCGGGCCGCGGCGATCGTTTCGCGAAATACACGAATCCCCGTCGCCAGTCTAAGATCAGGCCGGTGTGTCGAGTTGTGCCGCACCTCCCACGGAGATCTCCCATGCGCCTGCCCGGCGTCAGGGACGGAAAAGGCCCGCTGATTGTCCGGCTTGCGTACTGGCGGCTGCGCTCCATCTGGGGGCAGGTGCTCGAGCCGACGCGGATCTACGCGCTGGTGCCGCGGCTGATGATGGCTTTCGGGAAGCTGCTCCGGGCCGTCGAGAAACCGCACAAGCTGCCCCTGGAGATGAAATCGATCGCGATGGCCCGCGTCGCGATGCGCGTCGGCTGCCCGTTCTGAATGGACATCACGACGTACTTCGCCCGGGAGGCGAAAGTCACGAACGAGAAGATCACGGCGGTGCGTGAAGGGCCCGAAGCGGCCGCGCTGTCGCCGCTCGAGCGCGCGGTGCTGCGGTTCTCCGACGCCATGACCGACACGCCGGCCCACGTGGACGACGCGACGTTCGCGGAGCTGCGGGAGAAATTTGGAGACGTCGCCATGGTCGAGCTCGCCGGCGCGGTCGCGCTCGAGAATTTTTCGGCGCGCTTCAACCACGCGTTCGACTGCGCTCCCGCCGGCCTCGCGAACCGGACGAGCCGGTCGGGAAAGTGACGAATCGGCGGGAATAGGCCAGCGCGGGGCGGACGTTCTGGGAGAATGACCCGCCGCCGCCCCCTCAGGCGTGCGATTTCCCGGAGGCCGCATGCGTCCGATCCTTGCCTTCGCCCTCCTTCTGTTCGCTCTTCCCGCCGCCGCGCAGGCCCCCCGGACCCCGACCCCCGCGAAACCGGGCCGTCAGAAAATCGAATTCGGCACGAGCTACTACGTGCTCTCCGTGCCCGGGACGTGGAAGCCGGGCGTGAAGCTGCCGATGATCGTGATGTTCCACGGATCGGGCGGCCGGCCGGAGAGCTATGAGAACCACTACACGATGGCGAAGAAGGGCTACATCGTCTGCCTGCCGGCGGCGAAAGTCCCGGCGGGATACGACGAGGACGACATGAAGCAGGTCTTTGAGATCGTCAAAGAGGTCATCGCGACGTACTCGGTGGACCGCGACCGCGTCTTCTGCTCCGGCCACTCAGCGGGCGGGTTCGTGACCTGCCATCTCTGCACCGACCACACCGACGTTTTCACGGCCGGCGCGCCGGTCAGCGGTTGCCTGATCGACGAAGCGACCGCCCGGAAACTTCTCCAGACGCCTTTCCGCGTCGTCAGCGGCGGCAATGATTTCAACCACGACCAGTCGAAGAAGTCGGTCGAGGACATGAAGAAGGCGGGCATGGACGTCACCTTCGAAGAGCCCGCCGACTGGGCGCACACGCCGCCCCCCGAGGCCTGGCAGCACCAGTTCGAATGGCTCGACGGCCTCGTGCCCCCCGACGCCGTGCCGCTTCTCCAGGGCGCACGCAGCTTCGTCGAGGCCAAGCAGTACGGCAAGGCGGGAGGGATGTTGAAGAAGCTCGCGGCGACGAAGAGCGCTTACGTGAAAAACCGGGCAGCGCTCATCGCGAAGGAGATCGACGAGGCGGCCGACAAGGCGATCGCCGACGCGAAAGCGGCGGGTGACGCGAAAAAGACGCTCGACCTGCTCACGAAAGCGAAAAGCGCCTTCGCAGGGAGCGAGGCCGAGGCGAAAGTCGGCGCGGCGCTCGACGAGGCGAAGGGCGCCACCGGGAAGTAGGCTGGGACATAGTTGAGCGGACGCTCAACTATTAACGCAGTGCGTCAAAACCCCTTCGGGACCTGGTAGGGATCGTACGCGCTCTCCGACACCGGCGGCGTCTTCCACGCCCGCGCCGCGACCGATTCCAGGCTCTTCAGGATCGGGTCGAACCTCGCGTTCGACTGCCGCGCAAATTTCCCGACCGAGGCCTGGATCCCGCTCTGCGCTTTCGCGCTGACCTCGACCCATGTCTCATCGGGCATCGGCGAGGACTGGAGCGACGGCGGCGGGAGATCCCAGAACGCGGACTCGGCGAGCAGTCCATCGAGCCGCGCGAGATCGGCCGCGGGAACGGTCGTGTCGTGCCGCGCGGCGGTCTTCCCGCCGCGGGCGACCTTGAAGGCCGCGGCGGCGCCGTCGGCCTTGAGCCACAGCGTCCACCCCCCGTACTGCGGGTGGACCGCGAACACGACGATGCGGGCCAGTCGGTCAGGGGTAGCCATGGAGGGCAATTCTAACCCCGGACCCCGCCGTCACGGCTTCCGTACGTAAATCACCACTTCCTTGTGGTGCTCGAACCCCACGCTCATCGGCCCTCGCTCGTAGACGATGTGCCCCGCCTGCGCCGTGTCCGGCACTTCCATCCCCCACATCCCGTTCTTCTTCAGCTCGCCCGGCAACACCACCGCCACGTGGCCGTGCGCGTCGGGGGTCGAAGGGCTCCGGTACGTCGCGACGACGAGGTAACCCTGGTTCGCGAACTCCTGCGCCTTGCGGAAGTCGTCCTGGAGCGTCGCCTTGTCCACGTGGACCGCCGTCCACCCGAATTTCCCCTCCTTCAGGTAATCCGCGATCTCGTTCGCAGTCTTGCCGCGCAGCCCCCCGTACCCGAACGCCGCTTCTGCAAAATCGTTCACGAAGGCGTTGCAGTGGGTGTGCCCGAGTGAGTCAGGGCTGTAGTCCTGCCGGCGCATCAGGTCCCTGGCCCACTTGTCGAACTCGTATTTCCGGATCAGGCCTTTGCGGCGGAAGGCGTCGGTGACGCGGCGGGCGAAAAGTTCGCAGCGGCCGCGGAAGTCGTCGAGTTCGGCGCGGAGGCGGGGGCGGAGATCGAGGTCGAGGAGGAGGCGGTGCTCCCGGAGGCGCCGCTGGACAATTTCCTGTTCGTCCTGCAGGGCGCGGATTTCTTCGCGAAGGTGGTCAGCGCGGTCGCCGTAGGTGCGGATCCGGGCAAGCAGATCGGCTTCCTTCTTTTCGAGTTCGGCGAGCGCGGTTTCCTCACCACGCACGCGTTTCGCCAGCAGGTGCTTCCCGTCCGCCAGCCGCCGCTTGAGGCCGAGGAGCGCGCTTCCCTCTTTCTTCAAGGCATCGAGATCCTTCGCGGCGAGTCGCTCGCCTTCTTTCTTGACCCGTTCGCGGGCGAGCCAGGCCCGGTGCCAGGGTTTCGCCGGGATCTTGAGACCCGCCGGAGGTTCCTGGGAGTACGCCGAAAGCGCGCCCAACATCACGACCGCCGCAACGGACAGTGCCCTTCGCATGCCGTCCTCCTTTCGCGCCATCGTATCCCGCTGGCCGCGAAACGGGTGATGGCGAGGAGCTACTTTGCCGCCGTGTCCAGCGTGACGTCCGCGCTTCCCCCATCCGGAACCCGTACGACTTTCGGCTTGGACCCGGGCACTTCAACGCGAAGCGTGACAAACGTGCCGGCCCCGGAGGGAACGCCCGCGAGCTCGAATCCCCCATCGACGGCGGTGGTCGCTGTCGGGGCGGGCAGGCCAGTCGCAGGAAATGCGATCAGGTCGCCTTTCGCCCCGGTGAAGTTGTCATTGAGGGGCATGCAAACGGCGGCCGAGCCAAAGGTGACCCCGACCAGGATGGCGGTCACGCGCGCCCCGGCCACCACGAGCCCGGCGTCGTCGCGGACGACGCCGCGGATGCGGCCGTCTGCCACGGCGAGGCGCAGGTCCAGCCTGGAGGCATCGCAGGTCGAGAGATCGGCGGCCGCTAGGCCATAGCCGGGCGCCCAGGCGAGCACGATCTTCGGGGAACGAGTGCCGGGGTCGGAGAAGCGCCCTGATTCGTCAACGCCCTGCTTGATCCGCATGAGGAAGACGCCGCCTGTCGCAGGATCGCCAGCCCCGGCGAAGACGAGCGCGCCTTGAACGGGATGGCCGTGGACGTCGCTGACGGTGCCCGAAAAGGCTGAGGCCGATTCAATCTTCAAGGTCATCTCACCGCGGGCCTCGTCGATCGCCAGCGTCACATCGTCCTCCCGGTAGCCGGGACACGACACCTTCACCGTGAGGTTTCCCGCGGGCCAGACGGCGGGAAGCGCAAATCGCCCGTCGACACCGGTCACGCGCTCCAATGGCACGCCGTAAGGAGCGCATTCGCACGCCGCGAACCCGATCTTGCCGTGCACGGTCAGGAAGACTGGATCCACGGTCGCGCCTTCGACCGGAAGCCCCCGGGAGTCCACCACCCGGCCGGCCAGGTGCTTCCCGGCGACGAGCCCGAGATCTCTCTGCGAGTGGCCGCCTGCAAGAACGCCGATGAAGAGCGGGTTGTCCTCGACTTGGCCCTCCGGTTTCGCCTCGGTCCGGCCGCGGACGACGATGTCCTCGACGAAATCGCGGACGGAAAATGCCGGGTAGTCGTCGGACCATGCATCGATGAAGTAGGCGCCCGGGGCGGCATCGAGCACGAATGCGCCGTGGTCGTCTGTTGCGCCGTAGACCGGCTTTCGCCCTTCCGGGGTTCCGATGGGCCGGAGTTGGACCCGCGCGCCGGCGATCGGCGCCCCGGAGGACACGTCGCGAACGACGCCGGTCACACGCCCCGTCTCCGCAGGTGCGGCCGCCAGCTCGGCGGGAGGCGGCTTCCTGGTGGCGGAAGCGACCTCCCCAGCGACCACGGGCGCCGAACCGGCTCCCTCGCTGCGTGGCGTGTTCACACCGCTGACTCTCTCGGCCCCCGGCCGCGCGTCCTTCTCCGCGCCCCGGCCCGCGCCCTGTTTCCAGACGAAGGCGATCCCGATCAGGAGCAGCGCCGCGATGGCCGCAACGGCCGCTCCCCGCTTTCTCCCCGCCGTCGGGGTGGCCGCCGACCGTCCCCTCACCAGCTGCGCGAGCTGACGCTTCGCCGATTCCGGCGCCGCCACGCGCTCCGCGGCTCCCAATTCGCGCTCCAGCACCGCCAGCGCCACCACCACGCCCACCCCCGCCAACGCTTCACGCAACCGCTCGTGCGCCGTGTGAAGCCTCTTCCCCACCGTCCCGGACTGGCTTTCCGTCGCCGCCGCGATTTCCTCGTACGACAGTCCCTGCTCGTAACGCAGCCGGACGGCGGTCCTGAGGTTGGGCTCGAGCGACGCAACCGCTGCCCGGACTCGTTCTGCGGTCTCCTGACGCTCCGCTCCGGCCATGGCCGAGTCCTCGACCGGTTCATTCCTTGAAGCGTTCTCCTCGACGCGATGTCGGGCGCGGCGGGCCAGGGCGAGGTCGCCGGCCGCGCGGATGGCGATGCGATGGATCCAGCCGCGGAATGAAGCGGGATCGCGCAGTCCGGGGAGCGAGCGGATCGCCTGCCGCCAGGTTTCCTGCAGGGCGTCTTCGGCGTCGGCGGCGGAACCGAGTTCGCGATTGAGGAAATGGAAGAGCGGGTCCTGGGTGGCCGCGACGAGGCTTGCGAGGGCGCGGCGGTCGCCTGTTTTGGCGAGGAGGACCAGGTCGGGAGAGATATTCATGGGCGCCTCATTCTACAGGGCCGCGCCATTGCGGCCCTTCAACCATTCAGGGGGCCGGTGCGGGAGGTTTCTTACCGGGAAATGCTGGAATTCTTGATCTCGACTTGACTTCAAACGATTGTTTTGTACAATTGTTTCAAACCTACACTTCAAACAAATGTCACAGACCACCGAGCTGCCCCATACGTCTGCCGAAACGCGCCACCGCCTCTTGATGGCGGGCGCTGAGATCTTTGCCGCCCAGGGGTTCCGCGGTGCGACGGTAAGAGACATCTGCGCCAAGGCGGGCGTCAACATCGCCGCCATCAACTACCACTTTGGCGACAAGGTCCGCCTTTACGAATCGGTGCTTCAGGACCAGCTCGGCTCGGTCCTCCAGAAGTATCCCCCGACGCTGGGAACGAGCCCTTCATCCTCCCCCGACGAGCGCCTCTACGCCTTCGTGTTCTCGTTCTTCCTGCGTGTTCTCGACCAGAGTCCCGGCTCCTGGCACGGGCCGTTGATGGCCAGGGAGATGGCGGAGCCGACAGTGGCGCTGGACCGGCTGGTGGAAACCGTGCTCCGGCCGCTGATAGATGCCCTGAACACGCTTCTCGCGGAATTCCTCGGCCCGGACGCCCCTCCCCCGCTGATCCAGGCTTGTGCCGCTTCGGTCGTCGGGCAGATCCTGTTCTACCGGCACTGCCAGCCCGTGATCTCGAAGCTCAATCCTTCGCTGACCTATCGCCGTGAAGATCTCGAACGCCTTGCCCGGCACGTCACCGACTTCTCGCTTGCCGGCATCCGCGCCATGGCCCTGGAATCGCAGCGGTGAAATTTGTCGCCATCAAGATGCTCGTGGGCGATCGCGCCCGCTACCTCGGCATCCTCATGGGGCTGACGTTTGCGTCGCTTCTCATCACGCAACAGGCCGCAATCTTCGAAGGGCTGATGCACCGGACGTTCGGGTTCATCACGGACACGGGCGGCCCCGACATCTGGGTGATGGACAAGAAAGTCCTCATGATCGAGGACATCAAGCCGCTTCAGGAAACGATGCTGTACCGCGTACGGGGGGTGGAAGGCGTCGACTGGGCGATGCCGCTCTACAAGGGGCTCCTCAAGGCCCGCCTCGAGAACGGGGGGTTCCAGACTTGCCACGTGATCGGGCTCGACGACGCGACGCTCGTCGGCGGACCGGGGACCATGATCGAGGGCCGGCTGGAGGATCTGCGGCGCGCGGACTCGGTGATCCTGGACATCGTCGGCGCGGAAGGGAAACTCGCGCGGGCGGCGACCGAGAAGGGGGGGAAGGCTGTCCCGATCAAGGTCGGCGACACGCTGGAGCTGAACGACCACCGGGCGATTGTGGTCGGGATCTGCCGGACCACGCGGACGTTCCAGTCGCAGCCCGTCATCTACACGACCTACTCGCGCGCCACGCAGTTCGCCCCCCAGGAACGCAAACCGCTGTCGTTCGTGCTCGTGAAGGCGAAAGACGGCGTGGACAGGCTGGAACTCTGCCGGAAGATCGAAGCGGCGACCGGGCTGGCGGCGTACACGCAGAAGGGATTCCAGGACCTGACGTACAGCTACTTCATGAAATACACCGGCATCCCGATCAATTTCGGGATCGCCGTCCTGCTGGGTTTCATCGTCGGCACGGCGATCGCGGGGCAGACGTTCTTCAATTTCACGGTCGACAACATCAAGTACTTCGCCGCGCTCAAGGCGATGGGAGCCCGCGACTCGCAGCTCCTCGGGATGATTCTCCTCCAGGCGATGATCGTCGGCGCCATCGGATGGGGAATCGGCGTCGGCGCCGCCTCGCTCTTCGGGTTACTCCTCCACGACACCGAGCTGTCGTTCCTGCTGACGTGGCAACTCCTCACCATCAGCGGGTTCGCGATCCTGGTCATCTGCACGCTCTCGGCCCTGATCAGCATCCGCACGGTCATGCGAGCCGAGCCCGCCATCGTGTTCAAGGGCTGACCATGGTTGAAACCGCCACCGAGATCGCCGTTTCCTGCGTCGGGGTCACCAAGACCTACGGCGAAGGGCAGTCGCAGGTCACGGCCCTTCGCGGGATTGACCTCGAGGTCCGGCAGGGGGAGCTGCTGATGCTGGTCGGCCCCTCCGGCTGCGGGAAGACCACGCTGATCTCGGTCATCGCCGCGATCCTCGACCACGACGCGGGTGAAGTCCGCGTCTTCGGCGAGGATCTCCGGGAAATGTCCAGCTCCCGCCGGACGCGTTTCCGCGGCGAGAACATCGGGTTCGTGTTCCAGCAGTTCAACCTGATCCCGACGCTCACCATCGCCGAAAACGTGGCGGTCCCGCTCCTGATCGCGGGCGTGCGGCGCTCCGAGGCCGTCCGCCGCGGCCGCGCGCTCCTCGACCGCGTCGGCATCGGCGACCGCTGGAATACGCTTCCATCGAAACTCTCCGGCGGGCAGCAGCAGCGGGTCGCGATTGCGCGGTCGCTGGTGCACAACCCGCGGCTGATCGTCTGCGACGAACCCACGAGTTCGCTCGACCACGAGACCGGCCACAAGGTGATGGAACTGATGCGGGAAGTCGCCGCGGGTGCCGACCGTGCGCTCGTCGTCGTCACCCACGACGCGCGCATCTTCGAGTTCGCGGACCGCATCGCCCGGATGGACGACGGACGCATCTTGTCAGTGACGAAGGGCGGACCGCGCCCGCCGGACGCCCGGGAACGCGGAACCGGTCCCCACTAGAGGAGAAATGCCCCCATGATCCGGAAATACGTCCTCCCTTTCGTCGCGCTTGCGGGCGTCGTCCTGGCCATCTGGACCGTCATCATGGGCGCCCGCCCCGTCCCCGCCGGCACCCCCGTTTCCGAACCGTCCCGCGCACCGTTCGCGTCCTACATGGCGGGAGCCGGGATCGTGGAAGCTTCCTCCGAAAACATCGAAGCGGCGACTCCGGTGCCGGGGCTCGTCGTCGAGGTCCTCGTCGAGGTCGGCAAGCCCGTGAAAGCCGGGGCGCCGCTTCTGCGCCTCGACGGTCGCGACCTCGCTGCCGAGATCGAGGTCCGCAAGACCATCGTCAAGTCCGCGCGCCTCAAGCTCGCCCGGACCATGTCGTTCCCCCGCCCCGAGGACGTCCCGCCCCTCGAGGCCCGCGTCAAGGCGTTCGAGGCTGACGCGGAGAATGCGAAGGACCAGCTGAAGCGCGTCGAGGCGATGCCGGACAAGCGGGCGATGAGCGAAGAGGACCTGAGCCGGAGGCGGTTCGCGGCGCTGACGGCGGAAGCCCGCGCCGCGGAGGCGCGCGCCACGCTGGCGCTGCTGAAGGCCGGCGCGTGGGCTCCCGACATTGCGCTCGCGGAAAGCGAAATCGCGGGCGCGGAGGCCCAGCTCCACGCGAGCGAAGTCGCGCTCGAGCGCCTCACCGTCCGCTCCCCGATCGACGCGGAAATCCTCCAGGTCAACATCCGCCCCGGCGAGTACGCGCTCGCCGCTTCGCCGCTCGTCGTCCTCGGGAACACCGAGGTCCTCCATGTCCGCGTCGATATCGACGAAAACGACGCCTGGCGCTTCAAGGCCGGCGCCGCCGCCATCGCCTACGTCCGCGGCAACCGCGACCTCAACACGAAACTCGAATTCGTGCGCGTCGAGCCGTTCGTGGTGCCGAAGCGCTCGCTGACAGGTTCGTCGCAGGAGCGCGTCGATACCCGCGTCATGCAGGTCCTCTTCCGGTTCTCGAAATCCGAGCTTCCCGTGTACGTCGGCCAGCAGATGGACGTTTCCATCGAGGCGCCGCCCGTCGCGGCGAGAAAATAACATGAAACGATTTCCGGTTCTCTCTGCCGTGCTCCTCGCGGGCTGCTCCGTGGGCCCGTCGTACGAACCTCCCGCAATCGAAACGCCCGCGCAGTTCTCCAGCGGCGGCGCCGACTGCGGCGACATCTCCGAATGGTGGAAAGCGCTGGGCGACCCCGTGCTCGACTCGCTCGTCCTGCGTGCGATCGAGGGGAACTTCGACCTCAAGCGCGCACAGGCGGCGCTCAAGGAAGGAAGGGCCCTTCGCGGCTCGGCGATCGCCGACAACCTGCCGGAGGTCGACGCTTCCGCCTCCCTGAAAGCCAAGGGCGTCTCCCGGAACAGCCTGCAGGGACGTCAGCCCGGCGCGACGCACAACTACGACCTCTATCAAACCGGATTCGACGCCTCCTGGGAGGTCGACATCTGGGGCGGAAAGCGCCGCGCGCTTGAGGAAGCCGACGCGATGCTCGGCGTGACCACCGAGGAGCTTCACGCCGTGCTCACCAGCCTTTGCGCCGAAGTTGCGCGCACCTACATCGCCTTGCGCGGCACCCAGCGGCAACTCCAGGTCGCCGCGGACGGCCTCAAGGGACAACAGGAGATCTACAACCTCACGAAGATGCGCTTCGACGCCGGCATGGCGAGCGACCTGGACGTGGCTCGTGCGGAAGCGGAGGTCGCAATCCTGACGGCGCGGATCCCGAGCCTGCGCGTGGCCGAGAGCCGGGCACGGCACGCGCTCGCGGCGCTTCTCGGTCTCTGGCCGGGCGTGCTGGACGCGGAGCTGGCCGAAGTCCGGCCCATCCCGGTCCCGCCAAAGTTGACGCCGGCCGGGCTCCCCGCCGACCTGCTGGCGCGCCGGCCGGACCTTCGCCGCGCGGAACGACAGCTCGCCGTCGCGACCGCGGACATCGGCATCAAGGTCGATGCCATGCTCCCGCACGTCTCGCTGCTCGGGCTCGCCGGCCTCGAGTCGATCGGCTCCCAGCTTCTCTTCAAGTCCACCTCCGCCTACTGGTCTTTCGGCCCCTCCATCTCCTGGCGCGTGTTCTCGCTTCCCCAGCTCTACTGCGAGGTCAAGGCCGCCGACGCCCGCGCGGAACAGGCGCTCCATGCGTACCACGGCGCCGTCGTCGGCGCGCTTCGCGAAGTCGAAGACGCCCTCGCGGAGACGGAGAGCGAAGACGCGCGCCGCACCGCGCTTTCCAACGCCGTGGCCGCCACAGGACGCGCCGTCGGGCAGGCGAAAGACCTCTACAAGCAGGGCCTCATCTCGCTTCTCGACGTCCTCGAAACCGACAAGGCATGGCTCAACGCGCTCAATGACCTGGCGCAGAGCGACGCCGCGGTCGCCACGAACCGCGTCGCGCTGTACAAGGCGCTGGGCGGCGGCTGGAAGATGGAAGAAGAAGGCAAGTAGTGGTTGGCGGGAATCGCGCTTGCCCGGCGCCCGTCCTTCCCGGTAAATGGACGCATGAAACGCACTCTCCTGCTCTGGGCCGTCGCCGCGGCCATCGCGCTCGGCGAGACTCCCGCCTCGCCGCCGGACGCGGGGGATCTTGAGGCAAAGCTGAAGGCTGCCGGGGCGAAAGGCCAGCCCGTCGAAACGGGCGAGATGCTGGCCGGCGACCCTGTCGACGCTGACGGGGTGGAGTCGCGAACGATCAACCTCAGTGGCTCCGACATCGCCACCACCATGCTCACCTCCGATTCCGGCGGCTCCGTCTTTCTCGCCGACCGCACCGGCGTCATCCGCAAAATTTCGCTTCCGACGTGGAAAGAAGAGCGCCGCCTGTGGATCGGGAAGCCCGTGACGGCGCTGGCGTCGTGCAAGGAGGGGATTCTTGCGGCGGTCCCCGCGGACAAGATGCTGATCCTGGTCAAGGAGGACAGCCTGACAGTCGCGTACCACTGGACGCTGGACGAAGTGGGGACGGTGATCGCGATGCCGCACGGCGGCGGGATCTACGTGCCCAAGACCGTCCGCGGGGTCGCGACGGAGCTCCAGGTACTCGACCAGCAGACCCACGGGCAGCAGCGGGCGGTGGTCGCGCTCGAGATGATGCAGGCGCAGGCGGCCGCCGGGTCCTACAAGAAACACCCGGGCGCGAAACAACTGAGCACGTTCGAGAACATGATCGCTTCACCCAAGGGCGACTACCTCCTCTGCACGAGCAGCGACGGGATTTTCCGGCTGGGCGTGAAGGGCGTGGGGCTGACGATCGAGGAAGCCGGAGCGCCGCTTGGCCGCGTGAAGCATCTCGCGGTGAGCCCGGACGGCGTCTACTTCGCAGGGCCGGCGCCGGAGGCTTCGCCGGAAGGATGGCCAGTGGCCAAGGGCGGGGGCTCGCTCATTTTCAAGTCGCGGGACCTCCAGAAACCGACGGCCGCGGTGGAAGGGACGGACGTGTGGGGATTCACGCGCTCCGCCGAAAAGGTCTTCGGGTTGCGCGAGCCGGGGACGTTCGTGCAGCAGACCGCGAAGGGAAAGATCGACCATTCGTACGCGCTGGGCGTTCCTTCCGCGGGCGTCGTCGCGATCGAGGCGGCGGGCGATTCGGGAAAGTTTATCCTGCACCTCGGGACGAAGCTGGTCTGGGTGGTGCTCAAGTAGGACGGAGGGTGCGAAGTGCCGCAAATCGAGATTCGCCCGGCGCGGAAAAGCGATGCGAAACACTTTCTCGGGCTCGTCGTCGCGCTCGCGAACTTTGAGAAGCTCCCGCCGCCCGACGCCGGCGCCCGCAGGCGCCTCATCCGCGATGCGTTCGGGACAAAGCCCCGCTACACGCTCTGGATCGCCGAGCTGGACGGGCGCGTCGTCGCCTACGCGATCTTCTTCTTCACCTACTCCAGCTTCCTCGCCCGCCCTACCCTCTACCTCGAGGACATCTTCGTCCATCCCGACGCGCGCGGCCGCGGCGTGGCGACGCTGGTGATGAAGCGGCTGGCCCGGGAGGCCCTCAAGCACGGCTGCGGGCGCTTCGAGTGGACCGTCCTCGACTGGAACAAGCCCGCGAGGAGCCTGTACCGCGGGCTGGGGGCGAAGGAACTGAAGGAGTGGGTCGTGTGCCGGGTGGCGGGGCCTGAAGTGAAACAGCTGGCGGGCGGAGGCGGATCGCAAACAAAACATCGGCGGCGTTCCCGGTAAGGTCCAGTCCATGTCTCTTCGCGACAAGCTCACCCGCATCCTCGGCCCCGACGCCCCGCCTCCTTCGGCAGACCGCGAGCGCGTCGAGCAGGCGATGCGTCAATCGCGCGGCAGGATCGACATCGCCGAGCTCATCCCGGGCGAAGATGCCGGCGGCGGAGCCTACCTCGTCCGCCGCGACCACCCCGTGCCGGCGGAGTTCACGGAGGCCGACCCGCGCCTGTGGGCCACCCTCGCCCGCGAACCCGCCTGGGCTTCCGCCCGCCGCGAGGACGTCGCCTTCCTCGACCTCGAGACCACCGGCCTCGCCGGCGGCACCGGCACCGTCGCGTTTCTCATCGGCCTCGCCCGCGTCCGCGATGGCCGCTTCGAGACGCGGCAGTATTTCCTCCGCTCCCCTGCCGCCGAGAGCGCCGCGCTCGCGCTCGTCGAGGCGGAGCTCCGGGGCTGCACGCACCTCGTCACGTTCAACGGCAAATGTTTCGACGTCCCGCTTCTCGAGACGCGCTTCATCATGCACCGCCGCAAGCTCGGCATTCTTCCGCACCTCGACCTGCTCCACCCGGCGCGGCGCGTCTGGAAACGCCGGCTCGAGAGCTGCACCCTGGGACGCCTCGAGGCCGAGGTCTTCGGCGCCCCGCGCCATGGCGACATCAGCGGCGCCGAAATCCCGCAGCGGTGGTTCGACTGGCTCGCCCTGGGCGACCCCCGACCGCTCGCCCCCGTCATCGAGCACAACCGCCTCGACCTCGTGACCCTCGCCGCCCTCGCCGGCCGCCTCGCCCGCCTCCTCGCCCATCCCGGCGAGGCCGCCCACCCGACCGATCTCTTCTCGCTCGGCGCCATGATGGCCCGCGACCACGACCCCCGCGCCGAATCCGCGCTGGGCGAAGCGCTCTCCCGCGGCGCCCGCGAGGCCGCCCCCGAGCTCGCCCGCGTGAAAAAGAAACGCGGCGCCGCCGACGCTGCGCTTCCCCTCTGGGAAATGGCCGCGCGCGAACCCGGCAGGAAAGGGCTGGAAGCGGGGATCGAGCTGGCGATGCACTACGAGCACAAGGCGAAGGACGTGGGAAGAGCGCTCGCGCTGACGCTCGACCTCCTCAAGCGCCCGGACGTCTCGATCCGGGATTGCGGAGAGCTGGAAAAGCGACGCCTGCGGCTGGCGACAAAGGCGCTTCGGCTCCGCTGACTCCAGCCGCTACACCGCCACCGCGTCGGCCAGGCCGTGCTTCACCGCCAGTTTCGGTGTGACGGCCTTCAGCTTGAGGAGATCCTTCTCGACCTGCGCGGCGGGGCGGCCCGTTGCGGCGGCGACCGCGGCGACGACGCGCGGCGCAAGCAGGGCGGCGGTTTTGCCGTCACCCACCCCGGGCGCGCCGGGAACCGTGATGAGCGCCGACCGGCCGATCGTGCGGTAACCGCGGGAACCCGCCGCGAGGACAATGCTCGAAATCCCCTGCGCCTGCCGCGGGCAATGCGTGCGCACCCGGCATTTCGCCTTCAGCATCACGTCGATCAGCGAAAGCCCCGCCGTGATCGAGCCCCCGGTCGAGTCGATCGCCAGCGTCAGGTCCGCGTCCGATTTCATCGCCTGCACGAAGAGGATCCACGTGGCGGCCTGAAGCGCCACGCGGTCGTCGATCAGCCCTGTGATCTTGAACAGGCTGAGTTCGTTGGTGGGGAGCGTGATCCGCACCTCGGGGGGCGCGCCGGAGAATTTCTTGAAGAGCTGGCGCGTGGCGCTCACGAACCCGGCGAGCGTGCCGCTGGCCTGGTCGGGGCGCGCGACGGGCGGTGCGGGCGGCGGTTTCGGCGCGGCCGGCGGGGGCGCCGCAGACGCCGGCATCCCGCGGCTCTCGTGCATGCGGGCTCCCGGCGAGCCGGGCGCTGACGGCGGCGGAATCCCGCGCGTCCCTGAAAAGTGCGGCGTCCCCGGCGCCGAGGGCATTTTCGACTGCCGGTGCTTCGGCTCCTCGCGCTTCGTGCGCACCGTCGTGTTCTCATTCACCGGCGGCGCCAGCGCGTCCGCGGGTCGAAGCGCGGCGAGGTGCGCGGCGGGGACGGTGGCTTCGTCGGGTGCGACGGGGGCCGGGGGGAGAGCGCGTGTTATTCCTGCGGTGGGCGGGGCGCCGGGAGCTTCGGGCCTGCGCACGACGGAGGCGGGCTTCTTCGGCGCGGGTGCGGGTGGCGGAGGAGCCACTTCCGGCACGATCGACGCGGGCTTCTTCGCAACTTCGGGCGCCCGCGACGCCTGCTTCAGGGCCTCGTGCTCACGGCGCTTCGCCAGCGCCGCGCCCCGGGGCGGCTTCGACCGGCGGAGGCGGCGCGTCGTTCCCTTTCCGTCTTCGGTCATCTGGCCGCGGGCGCGAGCGCCAGCTTCTCGACGTCGGCGTCCTCGAGCATGTGGTTCGAGGCCTTGGCGGCGAGGAAGATGCGCTCGACGAGGGCATCGGTGACGGCGATACCGCGCTTCTCAAGCCAGTAGACGACGTTCGAGCGCCCGGACATGGGGCCGACGCGGATGGTCTGTTCGCGGCCGAACTCGGTGGCGGGGACGCCGGAGTAGATGCGGTCGGCGAGCCACTTGTCGCCTTTCTTGAGGGCCTTGATGACGGCAGCCGCGTGGACGCCGGTGCCGGTCTCGAAGGCATCCTGGCCGACCACGGGGTAGTTGTGCGGGATCGGCACGTGGCACGCTTCACTGACCGCACGGCAGTAGTCGCCGATCGCGGTGAGGTCGCGGCTGATGTAGCCGTAGAGGTAGAGGTTGCAGAGGATCAGTTCCATCGGCGTGTTCCCGGCGCGCTCGCCGATGCCCAGCGCCGCCCCGTGGACGCGGTTCACGCCCGCCTCAATGGCGGCCATCGTGTTCGCGATGTCGAGCCCGCGGTCCTTGTGGCCGTGCCAGTCGATCTTCACTTTCACGCCCGTCCGCTCGACGACGCCTTTCATGTACTCGACCAGCCGCCGCACGCCGTCCGGGGTCGAATGCCCCACCGTGTCGCACAGGCAGATCCGCGTGGCGCCGCATTCAATCGCCGAGGTGTAGAGCGCCCGAAGCGTGTCCGGGTGGGCCCGCGTCGTGTCCTCGGTCACATACATCACCTGCAGCCCGTGCTTGACCGCGAATGTCACCGCCTTCTTCGAGTGATCGACCATCTTCTCCAGCGTCCAGTCCTCCGCGTACTGGCGGATGGGGCTGGAGCCGATGAAGAGCGACGCCTCGATCGGGATCCCTGCTTTCTGGGAAACTTCCACCATCGGCGTGATGTCGCCCTCGACCGTGCGGCCCGCGCAATTTGCGGCGATCCGCAGACCTTTCGTGCGGATTTCGTTCGCCAGCGCCAGCGCATCCTCGAGGTGCTTCGGCCCCGCGCCCGGCAGCCCGATGTCGAGCGTGTCGATCCCCAGCCGCTCCATCAGGTGCAGGATCGCGATCTTCTGCTCCTTCGTCGGCGTCACGACGCTCGGGTTCTGCAACCCGTCGCGCAGGGTCTCGTCGTCGAGCTCAATGTGCCGCGCCTGCCTCTCGCGGCCCCTCGTGGGGTCGGTCAGGTTCCAGTCGTAGATCAGGTCCGTCTCGTTCGGGTGCTCGTTCGTCATGGTGTGCTCCTACTTCGACTCGAGGCCCTTCTCGATCCGTCCCAGCCGTGCGGCCAGCTCCTGCTCGCACGACTGGAACCAGCCCTCATCGAAGGGCGTGGCGGTTTCCTTCAGGATACGCGAAGAGTAGGCGGAGAGAAGAGACGGATTACGGCCGGGTCCGGCGGGGAGGTCGGCGACGAGCAGCCGGGCGACCGCGGCGAGGTCAGGGTAGACGCCGGGGGCGGAGGCGTGCCCGGCCACGAACAGCGCTTCGGTAAGGGATTCTCGCGTACGGGCACGGAACGCGGTCCAATCAGCGGCATCGTGGCCGGGTTTGCCGGCGCGCCAGTCGCTGTACCAGGCGCGGAGAACGGCGGGGGCGGCGCGGAGGACCGTGACCGCCCCGCGGGCCTGGTCGAGATCGGGCTGAAGCTCGCGGCGGCCCGCCGCGCGATCGACCCCGGACAGCGCCTCGCGGACCCGCCGCGCCGCCGCATCGACCTCCGGAACCGCGCGCCTCTTTTCGATCGGCAGCGCCATCGCCCGGTCGCACGCTTCCGCCAGCACCGCCAGCGCTTCGCAAGCCTCCCCGATCGCGCTTCGCGCCGCCGGCATGAACGTCGCAATCGCATTCGCGGGACGGTGCTCGTTGCGGCCGGGAAGCGGTTCGAAACGCGAGCGCCAGTCCTCGAGTGCGGCGGTCCATTCTTCCCCGCCGCGCGGCGTAGAACTTCCCTGGGTCCACATCCCCTGGAGCCCCCGCGCGAGGAAACCGAGCGCGGCCGCGTCCTCTTCCACGGAAGCCCTCAACTCCGCGACCTGCGCCTCGAAATCATCCGGATTTCCGAAACGTACTTCCGCAGCCGCAGTCGCGGCCGGCAGCCCGCGGGCGCGGATGCGGACTGACTGGCGCGCCGGGTCGAAAACAAGCCTTGCGCGGTAAACGCCGGCAAATCTCCCGGCGACCAGGAACGGCCGCGCATCGAGATACGGCGGGTTGTCCTCGACCGCGTCGCTCAGGATCCGCGCGCGCCCGAATCCCAGCGAAACTTCGCGCCCCTCGACCAGCCGCGTCGTCACGAAATTCAATCCGCCCGGCAGTTTCTCCACGCGCCGTTCGGGGCGAAGCGGCGCGAACAGGTATTCGACATCGACGAGCGGCGCCCAGTCCGTCGCGGCGCGCGGCAGGTCGGCGGTGCCTTCGAGCCGAAGAGCGACGTTTCCGCCCGAGACCTGGGCCCGGAGCGCCGGGTTGAGGACATCGGCGGAGGCGGAGAGAGCGAGAAGGGCGAGGAGCGTGGCGGCGCGCATCGGGAGGATCATCGTATCGCGGCGGCGCGGAAAATTGAAAGTACGTTCAAAACCGGAAGGAGGCCAAAAAAGCGGGGCCGGCTTTCGCCGGCCCCGGGATCGTCACGAATTGTTCTGCCTACTTCGGCGGTTCTTTCGGCGTGCGGTCCGCCCAGTCTTCCTGCTTGTCCTCTTCGAAGACGTCCTTGTCCCCGAGCGTCTCCGCCAGGCTCTTCCAGTTGGCCTCGTTGTACGCCGTGAAGACGAGGTCCATGCCGTTCTTCGTGCCGATGGCGTTGAGGCGGTAGACGACGCCCTCCTGCCGCCAGGTCAACCGCCATTCGCAGACGCTGGCGGAAACGTTCTCAAAGCCCTTCGCGGGGGAGCCGATCGCCAGGAGGATGACCTTGTAGTACTCGGCGAACGAGGAGACGCCGCGGTCGTCATGGATCGTGGTGCGGACGCGGGCGAGCTGGTCCTTGAAGTAGTACCCCTGGATCGACTTCAGGTACTCGAACCCTCCCGTCAGTTTCTGTCCCTCGAAGACCTGGATGCCTTTGGCCAGCTCTTCGCATTTCTTCGACTTCTCTTCGCCCTGCAGCTTTTCGGTGTCCGTCTTCAGGTCGCCCTTGAGGAGTTCCCAGATGCGGTCAACGGGCAGGTCCTTGAGCTCCGCCCCGGTGTGGCCGATGGTCTGGGGATATTCGGCGGCCAGGGCGGCGGGATCGGCCGGTGAAGCGTCCTTGGGGAGGAGGAGAAGGGACAGTTTCTGTTTCGTCCCGTTCCAGCTCGAGATCGCGCCGAGGGCGCGGGTATTCGGCTCCGCGGGGACTTCTTCCGGCGGAGGCGCGGACGCCCGGAGCCAGTCCTTGACGACGCGGGCGCGCTGGTTGATTTCGGTCAGGCCGTCCGACAGGTATTCGTGGCCTTTGTCCTGGTATTTCGGGTCGTCGAGATACTTCTGGATCTTCTCCCGGTACTCGTTGTCGAGCGCGAGGATTTTCTCGTACAGGACTTTTCTCTCGGGGTCAGTCGTCTTGTCGAGATTCGCGATGGCGAAATTCTTCCCGGCCTCTTTCCGGATGTCCTCGACGGCGTCGAGGGCTTTCTGCTCGTCGGAGACCTGGGGGCCCTGGTTGTCGGGAGTCTTGTCCGTCGTCACGACGCCCTTCACGTCCTTGGCCATTTTCTTCAGGCCCTTGCGGTAAAGCTGGATGCTGATGACGGCGATGCAGATGGGGATGGAGAGCCAGATGGACAGGTTCAGGAGGAGTTTCTTGCGGGACATCGGCTCGCGGGCGACGGGCGCCATGGGCGCAGGAATGGTGCCACTGCTCCGGGCGGGGCGGACGGACTTGGTGGACGGCGGCCCGGAAGCTTCCCCCGCACCGGGCGCGGCAGGCTTCGCGATGCGCTGGGTGCCGGTTGAGGGCTTCGCGGCCACGGGCTGGACACGCTGGGACGGCGGAGCGGGAGGCGGCGCCGCGGGCGTCTTGGAAATACGCTGGGTGCCGGGTGAAGGAGGACGCGCGGGGACAGGCTGGACGCGCTGCGACGGCGGCGCGGGGGCCGGGGCGGCGGGACGCGCCACCCGCTGGGACGGCGGGGCGGCCGGCGCGGCGGCGGGACGGGCCGCAGGTTGCGGCGCGCCTCCGGGGCGCACGGTCGAAGGCCGGTTCGCGGGGGGTCCGCCGGCGGGACGGCCTGCAGGGGGCTGCGGCATCGAGGTGTCTCCTGGGTTTCTAAAGTGCTACGGTCGCGCGGCCTTGCCGTCCTTCACAACCAGGTCGTTCTGCTCATCCACGCCAATCTCGTCCTCCGGGTCATCCGGCACCGAAGGGGCCGCCGGCTGGTGGCACATCGGGCACAGGTAGTCCGGACTCGTGTACTCCGTGCCGTTCTTGACCGTCACATCCGCCAGCGGAAGCGACGTATCACACCGGACGCAGAAGACGACCATGGGCTCCTCCTTGACGAGCGGGTTGGGGGGCGGGGGCCGAGCGTTCGCTCGCGGCCCCCGGCCCTGAACCAGCCAGTGGTGAGTCAGCTTTGATTTCGTGGGTTGCGTCCGAAGGTCGCAACCCACGGAATCAAGCGTGTCGAACC